>NZ_JAXBRE020000009.1:0-173638 GCF_047520985.2 Stenotrophomonas sp. BR163 | reverse complement strand
GGCCACCCGGACTGCGCAGGCGCCACAGCTTCGCGTTGGACACGGTGATGCGGCGTGGCTGGATGAGCTGTTCCGGCAGGTGCTGGCCAGCGGCCGGCACGACCGGAAGCAGCTGCGGCTCTTCATGCCGGCGCGTGCTTGGCCAGCACCTGCCGGAACAGCTCATCCAGCCACGCCGCATCACCGTGTCCAACGGGAAGCTGTGGCGCCTGCGCAGTCCGGGTGGCCAGCTCACGATCGATGAAATCGCTGATCGCCGCGATGCGTGGTCCGGCATTGACCTCGGCACTGGCGCGTTTCACTACCAGCAGGGCATCGATGGCTTCACGCACCGGGCCATGCGGCAGCAGTCGATCCAGCAGATCCTCGAAGGCCATCGGCGGAGGTGTCTGCTCGTGCTCGATCCACTGGCAGGCCAGCAGTGGGCGCAGCACGTACAGGTACTTCTTGGTGCGTACCATCTCGCCACGCAGGTACCCGCGATGGTTCGAGCGCGCCATGCTGAAGTAGTGCCACCACGTGCCCAGCGGCGAATAGAAGGACTTTGCGGCCTCCCACAGCTGCACCACGGCGGCGTCGTCCTGCCGGTACACGATCGGCGAACGCAGCCATTCGATCAGTGTCGGATTGGATTTTGAGACCAGCCGCAGTGCCTTGCGCAGGTCCCAGCCGCTGACGTCGAGCTCATCGTCGATCGGCAGTTCGATCACATCGCGCTGCGCTTCGCCGGGACCGGTGCTCTCGTTGACGCTGAGATACCACGGCTGGCGATGCACGTAGATGAAGCGTGCGTCGTAGTCGCTGTCCGGCGAGGAAAAGCCCCAGCCACGGCTACCCGACTCGCAGGCCAGCAGCACGCGTACGTCGTAGCGCTGTTCGATGTCGGCCAGGGTGGAAAGAATGGCGGCGCGCTTGTCCGGCGCGATCGGATGAATGTCGTCCATGCAGTCGTGTTCGTAATGTCGAGCGTGCTCGACTGTAACGCAGATGCGCACGGGTAGTGCCGGCCGCTGGCCGGCAACCACGGAAATCCAGGCGTGCCACGAGGCTGCCGGCCAGCGGCCGGCACTAACGGCTAGGGTTCGTAGCTGTAGCCCATGCCATACACCGAACGGATCGGTTCGCCTTCCATGCCGGCGTCGGCCAGCTTGCGGCGCAGATTGCGCACGTGGCTGTCGACGGTGCGGTCGACCACTACGCGGTGGTCCAGATAGAGGCGGTCGAGCAGCTCGTCGCGCGCCCAGATCCGGCCCGGCGTGGCCAGCAGCGTGCGCAGCAGGCGGTATTCGACCGGGGTCAGGTCCAGGCCCTTGCCGTTCCAGGTGGCGCGGGCTGCCGGTTCGTCGATATGCAGCCCGCTGTTGGCCCGCGCAGCGGGGTCCGGGCGGTAGCGACGCAGCACCGCCATCACCCGTGCGACCACTTCGCGCGGACTGAACGGCTTGCAGATGTAGTCGTCGGCACCGATTTCCAGGCCCAGCAGGCGGTCGATCTCTTCCACCCGTGCGGTGACCATGATCACCGGCACATCGCTGCTGGCGCGCAGTTCGCGGCACAGGTCCACGCCATCGCGCTGCGGCAGCATCAGGTCCAGCAGCACCAGGTCGGGCTGGTAGCGCGCGAATGCGTCGATCACCTGGCCGCCATCGTCCACCCATTCGCTGGTCATCCCGGCGGCGGCCAGGTAGTCGCGCAGCACCGAGGCCAGGCGTGGCTCATCCTCGACGATCAGGATCTTCGCGGACGCGGCGGGGGACGGGCTCATGCAGGCTCCGGCAGGGTAATGACCACGCGCAGCCCGCCCAGCGGCGAGGGCTCGGCGTGGATGAGGCCGTGGTGGGCGAGGATGATGTTGTGGCTGATGGCCAGGCCCAGCCCGCTGCCGCCGCTGGCCCGGTTGCGCGAGCTCTCCACCCGGTAGAAGCGCTCGAACAGCAGCGCGCACTTGTCGGCCGGCACGCCTGGCGCGGTGTCTTCCACGATCAGCTGCACGCCGGCAGGCGCGCGCGCTGCCTGCACGCGTACGCGGCCCCCGGCGTGGGTGTAGCGCAATGCGTTCTCCAGCAGATTGGCCAGCACCTGCTGCAGGCGTCGTTCGTCACCGGATACCTGCAGCGGTGTGGCGGGCAGGTCCTCCTCCAGTGCCAGTCCCGCCGTTGAGAAGCGCACGCGCATGCCATTGAGCTCGCTGCGCAGCAGCGCCGCCAGGTCCAGCGGCGCGAAGCGGTAGGCCAGGCCGCCGGACTGGGTCATCGACAGGTCGTGCAGGTCGTCGATCAACTTGCCCAGTTGGCGGATCTCGCCCTGCAGGGCACCGAGGTTGGCGCGGTCCAGCGGGCGGATGCCGTCCTCGATGGCTTCCAGTTCGGCACGAACCACCGCCAGCGGCGTGCGCAGTTCGTGCGAGATGTCGGCGATGAAGGCACGGCGGTTGCGCTCGGTGTCGTCCAGCGCCTGCGCCATCCGGTTGAAGTCGTTGACCAGTGCATCCAGCTCGTCATCGCTGGTGCGCTCGATGCGGGTGGCGTAGTCGCCAGCGGCGAGCCGGTGGGTGGCCGCCGCCAGTTTGGCCAGGCGCTGGCGCAGCGCGCGCGATACCAGCCAGGCCAGCAGTACCGTCACCAGCAGCAGCGCGATGCCGATCACCCACCACGCGCGCATCTGGGTGTTGTAGAAGTTCAGGTCGTTGGTGGCGATGACGGTCTGGAACGGCACCATGCCCAGCCAGCCGACCGTGTGCCCGTCCACCTGCACGGCGTGCGGCTCGTCGTCGCTGGTGGCGTCCGGGTTGCCGGCTACGAACCGATGCTGTGCATCGAACAGGCCCAGGCGGGAGGGAACGCCGGTCTGGTCGGACAGCGGTGGCACGGGCCCCTCGTGCCCATGGGCCAGGTCCGGGCGCAGCAGCCGCGCCCAGCGGTCACTGTCGCCACGCAGATGCTCCCAGCCGCCGTGCGCACTGTACTCGCGCTGCAGGTGCGGCATCACCCGCTGCATGCGCAGATCGCCCTGGTCATTGAGGTAGTCCAGGAAGCCGGTCTGGAACGCCACGCGGCTGGCAATACCGTTCACTGCCAGCACCAGCAGGCAGGCGGTGAAGATCGCGAGGAAGGTCTTCGCGGTCAGGCCGAATTTGAGTCGAATCTTCGCCATCGCGGGGCCATTAGCGGCGCATGCGGCGCCGAAAGCAAGCGCCCGCTGAGCCGGTCGCACAATCTCCATATTCTCTGCACAGTTCCACGGCAGCGTGCACGGGTCAACGCAAGGCCCCCACGCCCCCCATGTCACTCCTGCGCCCGCTGTCCCGTTCTCCCCGTCCGCTGTTGCTCCCCCTGCTGCTGGCCCTTGCGGCCTGCTCGGCGGGCAGGTCCGAGGCCCCGGCCATCCCTGAAGTGGGCGTCATCACTGCCAGCGCACAGCCGCTGGCGCTGCAGCAGATCCTGCCCGGTCGCGCCGTACCGTTCGAGGTGTCCGAGGTGCGCCCGCAGATCGGTGGGCTGATCCGCCAGCGGTTGTTCACTGAAGGCCAGCAGGTCAAGGCCGGCCAGCTGCTTTACCAGATCGATCCGGCGCCGTACCAGGCCGCCTTCGATACCGCGCGTGGCCAGCTGGCGCAGGCCGAGGCCACTGTGTTGTCGGCGCAGCCGAAGGCCGAGCGCACCCGCACGCTGCTGGGCATGGATGCAGCGAGCAAGCAGGACGCCGACGATGCCACCTCGGCGCTGAAGCAGGCACAGGCGAACGTGATCGCCGCGCGCGCCGCATTGCAGGCCGCGCGCATCAACCTTGACTACACCCGGGTGACCGCACCGATCGCGGGCCGCATCGGCACCTCCAGCGTTACCGCCGGCGCGCTGGTTACCGCCGGCCAGGACGCGGCGCTGGCGACCATCCAGCGGTTGGACCCGGTCTATCTGGATGTCACCCAGTCCAGCACCCAGATGCTGGCGCTGCGCAAGCAGCTCGATGCCGGCCTGGTGAAAGCCATCGACGGCAAGGCACAGGTGAAGGTGCTGCTGGAGGACGGCAGCACCTATGCGCATGAAGGCACCCTGGAGTTCGTCGGCAGCGCAGTCGACCCGGGCACCGGCAACGTGGTGCTGCGCGCGGTCATTCCGAACCCGGAGGGCCTGCTGCTGCCGGGCATGTACCTGAAGGCGGTGCTGCCGATGGCCACCGATGCGCGCGCCCTGCTGGTGCCGCAGAAGGCGGTGCTGCGCAATGAACGTGGCGAGCCGTTGCTGCGCCTGCTCGACGCAAAGGATCGCGTGGTCGAGCGCCGGGTCAGCACCGGCCAGGTAGTGGGCAACCAGTGGCAGATCACGCAGGGCCTGAAGGCCGGCGAGCGGGTGATCGTCAGCAACGGCAGCGCGGTAGCGCCTGGCCAGCAGGTGCAGGCGGTGGCGGCCACCACCGCGCAGCTGGCCGCAATGCCGGCGATCGACCCGAATGGCAACACCGACGAAACGTCGCACTGAGGCCTGCCACACATGGTTCGTTTCTTCATCGACCGGCCGATCTTCGCCTGGGTGATCGCCATTGCGGTCGGCCTGCTCGGCCTGCTCGCGATCCTGATCCTGCCGGTGGACCGCTATCCGCAGATCGCCCCACCCACCATCACCATCCGCGCCACCTACACCGGTGCCTCGTCGCAGACCGTGGAAAACGCGGTCACCCAGGTCATCGAGCAGTCCCAGCAGAGCCTGGACCACCTTATGTACATGACCTCCACCAGTGCCTCCGATGGCTCTGCGCAGGTCAACCTGGTGTTTGCCACCGGCACCAATCCGGACACCGCGCAGGTGCAGGTGCAGAACCAGCTGCAGGCGGCGATGGCGACGCTGCCGCAGGCGGTGCAGCAGAACGGCCTGACCATCACCAAGTCCAGTGGTTCGATCTTCGAGGTGCTGTCGTTCACCAGCGAGGACGGCAGCATGGACAACTTCGATGTCGCCAACTTCATGGAAGCGCGCATCGACGACCAGATCAGCCGCGTCAGCGGTGTCGGCAACATCCAGCCGATCGGCCAGGAATACGCCATGCGCATCTGGCTGGACCCGGAGAAGATGCGCCAGTACGCACTGATGCCATCGGACATCGAGACCGCACTGCAGGCGCAGAACACCGACGTTTCGGCCGGTGAGCTGGGTGGCCAGCCGGCGCTGAAGGGCCAGCAGCTGGACGCCACGGTCACCGCGCGCAGCCGCCTGCACACGCCCGAACAGTTCGCGCGGGTGGTGCTGAAAGCCGATGCCAGCGGCAGCGTGGTGCACCTGGGTGACGTGGCGACGATCGGCCTGGGCCCGGAGAGCTACGACAGCATCAGCACCTTCAACGGCAAGCCGTCGGCGTCGCTGGGCATCGAGCTCAATGCGGGTGCCAATGCCATCGCCGTGTCCAAGGCCATCGAGACCCGCCTGCAGCAGTTGCAGAAGCACTGGCCGCACGGCTACACCTACCACGTGGCGTTCACCACCACGCCGTTCGTGACGATCTCGCTGAAGGAAGTGGTGATCACCCTGATCGAGGCGGTCATCCTGGTGGTGCTGGTGATGTACCTGTTCCTGCAGAACTGGCGCGCCACCCTGATCCCGACCATCGCGGTGCCAGTGGTACTGCTGGGCACCTTCGGCGTGTTGGCGGCATTTGGCTATTCGATCAACACGCTGACCATGTTCGCACTGGTGCTGGCCATCGGCCTGCTGGTGGACGATGCGATCGTGGTGGTGGAGAACGTGGAGCGGGTGATGACCTTCGAAGGGCTGGCGCCGAAGCCGGCCACGCTGAAGGCGATGGGCCAGATCACCGGCGCGCTGGTGGGCATCGTGCTGGTGCTGACCGCGGTGTTCCTGCCGATGGCGTTCTTCAGCGGTGTCACTGGCGTGATCTATCGCCAGTTCTCGGTGACGATTGCCGCCGCGATGGTCCTGTCGGTGCTGGTGGCGATGACCATCACCCCGGCGCTGTGCGGCAGCATCCTGCACCAGATTCCCAAGGGCGGCCATCCGCATGGCGACCACGGCGGCGAGCCGAGCCTGCTGGGCAAGTGCTTCATCTGGTTCAACCACCGTTTCGAGCGCACGTCCAACGGCCTGCGTCGCCGGGTGGATGGCTTCCTTGGCCGGCGCACGCTGGGCGTACTGTTCTACCTGGCGCTGAGCGTGGCCACCGGCCTGCTGCTGTGGCACCTGCCCGGCGCGTTCCTGCCCGACGAGGACCAGGGCATGCTCAACGCGCTGGTGAAGCTGCCGGCCGGTGCCACCCTGGAGCAGACCCGCGCGGTGATGGATCGCCTGAGTGCCGCCGCGGTGAAGGACGACGGCGTGCTGTCGATCCAGGCCACCGCTGGTTTCAGTGTCACCGGCAGCGGCCAGAACGTCGGCCAGGCCTTCATCCGCCTGAAGGACTGGGATGACCGCAAGGATGACGCCGACACCATTGCCGCGCGGTTGACCGCGGCCATGGCCAGCGTGCCCGATGCGCAGGTGTTCATCACCTCGCCACCGGCCATCCTTGGCCTGGGTGACGCGGGCGGTTTCACCCTGGAACTGCAGGACGAAGGCGGCGCCGGCCATGCCGCTGCCGTGGCCGCGCGCAACACGCTGTTGAAGGAGGCCGCCAGGGATCCGAAGCTGGTCAACGTGCGCTACGCCAGCCTGGAAGACGCGCCGGTGTATGCAGTGAAGGTGGACGACGCCAAGGCGCAGGCGATGGGCGTGAATCCGCAGGACATCAATGACACCTTGAATGCGGCCTTGGGTGGCGACTTCGTCAACAACTTCATCTACAAGGGCCGCATCAAGAAGGTGTTCATCCAGGGCACGGCCGAAGCGCGCATGCAGCCGCAGGACATCGAGCGCTGGAGCGTGCGCAACCAGGCCGGGCAGATGGTGCCGCTGTCGTCGCTGGTCAGCGCGCATTGGTCCAGCGCGCCGGCCGCGCTGCAACGCTACAACGGCATCTCGGCGATGGAGATCACCGGCCAGCCCGCGCCCGGCGTCAGTTCCGGCGAGGCGATGGCCGAGATCGCGCGCCTGGCCGACAAACTGCCGGAAGGCTTCAGCCATGCCTGGTCGGACATGGCCTACCAGGAACAGCTGTCGGGCAACCAGGCGCCGATGCTGTACGCCATCTCGCTGCTGTTCGTGTTCCTGTGCCTGGCCGCGCTGTATGAAAGCTGGGCGGTGCCGTTCGCGGTGATGCTGGCGGTGCCGGTGGGCGTGTTTGGTGCGGTGCTGATGATGAATCTGCGTGGCCTCAACAACGACGTGTACTTCCAGGTCGGCCTGCTGACCACGATTGGCCTGGCGGCCAAGAACGGCATCCTGATCGTCGAGTTCGCGCGCATCCTTGAACAGCAGGGCAGGAGCACCCGCGAGGCGATCCTGCAGGCCGTCTATCTGCGCCTGCGGCCGATCGTGATGACCTCGCTGGCGTTCCTGATGGGCGTGCTGCCGCTGGTGTTCGCCACCGGCGCCGGTTCGGCCGCGCGCCGTTCGCTGGGTACCGGCGTGGCCGGCGGCACGGTCGCCTCGATGGTGCTGGGCATGTTCTTCGTGCCGTTGTTCTACCTGCTCGTGCGCCGCCTGTTCCCGGGCCGCGCGCCGGCCCACGCCGCTGCCCCGGAGGCAAGCCCATGAAGCCGATGCTGCTGCGCGCCCTGGCGGCCGCAATGATCACCACGGTGCTGGGTGGTTGCGTGAGCATGGCGCCGCATTACCAGCGGCCCGAGGCACCGGTGCCGGCACAATTCGGCAATGCCGCCACGGGCGAGGCCGAGCCAGCACTGGCGGTGCCAGCCTGGCGCGAAGTCTTCCTTGAGCCGCGCCTGCAGCAGGTGATCGCGCTGGCGCTGCAGAACAACCGCGACCTGCGCGTGGCCATGCTGCAGGTGGAGAAGGAACGTGCGCAGTACCGCATCCAGCGCGCGGCGCTGCTGCCGTCGGTGGATGCCAGCGGCAGTGTCACCCGCTCGCGGGTGAGTGATGCCAACAGCGAGACCGGTGCCACCCAGGTGACCGAATCCGATGCCGTACAGGTGGGTATCAGCAGTTGGGAACTGGATCTGTTCGGACGCATCCGCAGCCTGAAGAACGAGGCCCTGCAGGACTGGCTGGCCAGCGCCGAGAACCAGCGCGCCGCGCGCACCAGCTTGGTGGCCGAAGTGGCCACGGCGTGGCTGGCGCTGGCAGCGGACGAGCAGTCACTGGCGTTCACCCGGCAGACCCTGGACAGCCAGCAGCAGACCCTGCAGCGCACCGAGGCCCGCCACGCCCAAGGCCTGGCCTCGGGCCTGGACCTGTCGCAGGTACAGACCAGCGTCGAAGCCGCGCGCGGTGCGCTGGCCAAGCTGCAGACGCAGCAGGCGCAGGATCGCGATGCATTGCAGTTGCTGGTGGGGGCGCCGCTGGATGCGGCCCTGCTGCCAACCGCGCAGGCGCTGGATGGCAGCGTGGCACTGGCGCCGCTGCCGGCCAACCTGCCGTCCAGCGTGCTGCTGCAGCGCCCAGACGTGTTGTCCGCCGAACACGCACTACAGGCGGCCAATGCCGATATCGGTGCCGCGCGCGCCGCATTCTTCCCGACGCTGACCTTGACCGCCAACTACGGCCACAGCTCCACCGCGTTGTCGACGCTGTTCTCGGCCGGCACCCGTGGTTGGTCGTTCGCGCCCAGCATCACCGCGCCGATCTTCCACGCCGGTGCGCTGAAGGCCTCGCTGGATGCCTCGAAGATCGGCAAGGACATCGGCATTGCGCAGTACGAGAAAGCGATCCAGCAGGCCTTCAGTGAAGTAGCCGATGCCCTGGCCACGCGCGATCACCTGACCGTGCAGATGGACGCACAGCGCGCGCTGGTGGCCGCCAGCCAGCGCAGCTACACGCTGGCCGATGTGCGTTACCGCACCGGGCTGGACGGCTATCTGCAGGCACTGGATGCGCAGCGCAGCCTGTTTGCCGCACAGCAGGACCTGATCGCGCTGCAGCAGCAGGAAGCGGGCAACCGGGTGACGTTGTTCAAGGTGCTGGGCGGCGCGGCCGACGCACGGTAGCGCGTTCGCCAAGGTGGGTGCGTGTTCCGCTCCGGTGGGTGCCGACCTTTGTCGGCACGGAGGCCTTCATCCACGCATGGCGTGGATCTACCGGAGCGGGAGGCCTTGGTAGGTGCCGACCTTGGTCGGCACGGAGGCCTTCATCCACGTATGGCGTGGATCTACCGGGGTGGGAGGCCTTGGTAGGTGCCGACCTTGGTCGGCACAGATGCATGCAGCATCGCGATCGGATGATTTGTGCCGACCAAGGTCGGCACCCACCAGAGTAGAGTCCTGTGCCGACCAAGGTCGGCACCCAGCAGAAGCAGGTTCGACCGCTTACGCCACGCGGCCGCGGCGCGCGCGCTCCAGGTGCACCAGCAGCAGTGAGATCGCTGCCGGGGTCATGCCCGGAATACGCTGCGCCTGGCCGATGGTCTGCGGGCGCACCCGCTCCAGTTTCTGCAGTGCTTCGGCCGACAGCCCGCGCACGGTCGCATAGTCGAACGCCTCGGCGATCGGCGTGGCCTCATGCCGCTGCTGGCGCTCGATCTCCTCGCGCTGGCGGTCCAGGTAGCCGGCGTACTTCACGCCGATCTCCACCTGCTCGGCCACCTTGGCGTCGGCCACGGCCGGCCCCAGCGATGGCACCTGCATCAGCTGCGCGTAATCCAGCTCGGGGCGCTTGATCAGGTCCAGCACGTTGGTCTCGCGGCTGACCGCCACGCCCAGCGTGTCCTGCACTTCGCGGCCCAGCGCATTGGCCGGGGTTGCCCACAGCGCGCCCAGGCGTGCGCGCTCGGCAGCAACAGCGGCCTGCTTGGTCTCGAACGCACCCCAGCGACGATCATCCACCAGGCCCATCTCGCGGCCGGTCGGGGTCAGGCGCTGGTCCGCATTGTCCTCGCGCAGCTGCAGCCGGTACTCGGCGCGGCTGGTGAACATGCGGTACGGCTCGTTGGTGCCGTGGGTGATCAGGTCATCCACGAGCACGCCCAGGTAGGCCTCGTCGCGGCGCGGGCACCAACCGTCCAGCCCACGCACCTGGCGTGCGGCGTTGAGGCCGGCCAGCAGGCCCTGCGCGGCGGCCTCCTCATAGCCGGTGGTGCCGTTGATCTGGCCGGCGAAGAACAGGCCGTTGACCAGCTTGGTCTCCAGCGAAGCCTTCAGCCCGCGCGGATCGAAGAAGTCGTACTCGATGGCGTAGCCCGGGCGGGTGATGTGCGCGTTCTCGAAGCCACGGATGCTGCGCACCATCTCCAGCTGCACGTCGAACGGCAGCGAGGTGGAAATGCCGTTGGGGTAGATCTCGACGATGCCCAGGCCTTCGGGTTCGACGAAGATCTGGTGGCTGGCCTTTTCGGCGAAGCGCACCACCTTGTCCTCGATGGACGGGCAGTAGCGCGGGCCGATACCTTCGATCTGGCCACTGTACAGCGGCGAGCGGTGCAGCGCGTCGCGGATGATCTGGTGGGTCTGCTCGGTGGTGTGGGTGATCCAGCAGCTGACCTGCTGCGGATGCTCGTCCACCGAGCCGAGGAAGGACATCACCGGCCGCGGCGAATCGCCCGGCTGCTCGTCCATCACGCTGTAGTCCAGCGAGCGGCCATCGATGCGCGGCGGCGTGCCGGTCTTCAGGCGGTCGACCTGGAACGGACGCTCGCGCAGGCGCGCCGCCAGCGTGGTGGCCGGCGGGTCGCCCATGCGGCCGGCGGCGTACTGGGTCGGGCCGACATGGATCTTGCCGGCCAGGAAGGTGCCGGCGGTCAGCACCACGGCCCCGGCGTCGAAGCGCAGGCCGGTCTGGGTAATGACGCCGCGCACGGCGTCGCCTTCAATGACCAGGTCGTCCACGGCGGCCTGGAACACGGTCAGGTTGGCCTGGCCTTCGACGATGGCGCGGATCGCCATGCGATACAGGTTGCGGTCGGCCTGGCAGCGGGTGGCGCGCACGGCCGGGCCCTTGGAGGCGTTGAGCGTGCGCCACTGGATGCCGGCGCGGTCGGCGGCATGCGCCATCGCACCGCCCAGGGCGTCGATTTCCTTGACCAGATGGCCCTTGCCGATGCCGCCGATGGCCGGGTTGCAGCTCATCGCGCCCACTGTTTCGATGTTGTGGGTCAGCAGCAGGGTGCGCACGCCGGTACGGGCCGCGGCCAGCGCGGCTTCGGTGCCGGCGTGGCCACCGCCGATGACGATGACGTCGTAACGATGGAAGGACGGGTTCATGGGGCTGTTCAGCTGGGGGCGGGCGCGGCCGGGGCGGCACCGGGGTGGCGATTTTAGCGCCATTCGGGGCTGGGACGTCGGCGCCGGCCGGCTCCCGTCGAAATCAGCCCTAAAGTTGGCAGGATTTTTGCAGATAACCCAATAGCACCCACCGTGGCTGGCGCCGCAGGCGCCCGTGACCGGAATTGGAACAGGGGCCGGTACAGGCGCACGGTGGGGGAGCAGGGGGCCGGCAGTCGGGGGACTGCCCGGCCCTGTTTTTTTCTGGAGGCTATCGGGAGAGCTCCATCCACGCATGCGTGGATCTACTGAGGACGGGCCATGGGTAGATCCACGCATGCGTGGATGCCGTGGCGGCGGCACCAGAACAACGTGCCCCAAAAACAAACGGCCCCGCACTGCGGGGCCGTCTGCCTTCAGAGGTGCCGACATCCGACAGGGCCGGAACAGGGGGGATCCAGATGTTCCTGTCGGATATCGACGTAGAGCTTTTTGCGGCGGCCCGTGTCGTTTTTGTCACTTTGTGACGCAGGCCGTCACTGGCCCCGTAGAGTGCGGCTTGGACCGTGTGAAATGCAAGACGGTTCAGCGCTCAACTGTGCGCTGCGTCCCACGATCCATGTTGCGCCAGGGGGAACCGTTCATTCTTGGCGCACTCGGCGCCGGAGCCGGACGGGCCGGCGGCGGGGGCGCAGAGGGCTGGATGTTCGATTGCGGCGGGCGGCGCATCGAGTCCATGTTCCGCCACGGCGAACCGCCGTTGTACGACGGCCGCGACGGCGGCGGCGGGCGGTTCTCGCCACCGTTGCCGGGTGGGCGCGGTGGCGGGCGGTGGTTGTGCGGCGGGCGGTAGATCGGGCGCGAGTAGTAAGGATTGCCATAGCCGCCGTAGTAGCCGCCATAGCCGCCGTAGTACGGGTAGCCGTAGTTGTAGGGATAGCCGGCCGGGTAGCGGTACTCCACCGACGGCGCACCGTGGTAGTAGCTGCCGCTGCGGCCACCGCCGACATAGTCGTAGGTGGTGCAGCCGGTCAGGGCCAGCATCAGGCCACCGGCAAGCATCAGGCGCGTTTTCATGGTGGGTCCCCCCAGAGGACGGGTTGTACAGTGAGCTTCATGCGCAGGCGTTGAATCGGCCCTTAACTTCACTGTCCAGGATGAATGGAGGTGAAGGCTGCCATGCTGGCATGACCTGTGCCGGGTCGCCAGCAGGGAGCCATACGTTAATCTTGCGTCATGAGCGATTCACTGTTGCCCCGTGCCGATGATGTCCTGGCTGCCGCTGCGCGGATCGCGCCGCACGCCAGCGTGACCCCGGTGCTGCGCTCGCGCACGCTCGATGCGCTGGCCGGCGCGCAGCTGGCGTTCAAGGCCGAGCATCTGCAGCGCGGTGGCGCATTCAAGTTCCGCGGCGCCTGCAATGCGGTGTGGTCGCTGGATGCCGATCGCGCCGGCGCCGGCGTGGTCACCCATTCCTCCGGCAACCACGGCGCCGCCCTGGCCCTGGCCGCGCGCACCCGTGGCATTCCCTGCCACGTGGTGGTGCCCGAAGGTGCAGTGGCGGCCAAGCTGGCCAACATCGCCCGCCATGGCGCCACGCTCTGGCGCTGCCCGCCGACCGTCGCCGACCGCGAGGCCACCTGCGCCAAAGTACAGGCTGATACCGGCGCGACCCTGGTCCATCCCTATGCGGACCCGGCGGTGATGGCCGGGCAGGGCACCGCAGCACTGGAGCTGCTGCATAACGACGGCCCGTTCGACGTGCTGGTGGTACCGGTGGGCGGCGGTGGCCTGGCCAGCGGTACCGCCCGGGCCCTGCAGCTCGCCAGCCCGCAGACCCGGCTGGTGCTGGCCGAGCCGGCCGGCGCGGACGACACCGCGCGCTCGTTGGCCGCTGGCGAGCGCCAGGGGCCGTTCACTCCGGACACGATCTGCGACGGTCTGCGCACCCTGATCGGCGCGCCCAACTTCGAGCTGCTGCGCGCGGCCAACGCCGAGGTGATCGTGGTCGATGACGCGGCGACGATGGCGGCGATGCGCTTGCTGTGGGAGGTCCTCAAGCAGGTGGTCGAGCCGTCATCGGCGACCGTGCTCGCCGCGGTGCTGGCGCAGCCGCAGCGTTTTGCCGGCCTGCGCGTGGGCCTGGTGCTGTCCGGCGGCAACGTCGACCTGCCCGCACTGCGCTGGGGCGCGCCGTGAGCCGCGACCGGCACCGGCATCGTACTGGCCTGCTGGGCTGGCTGTGGCGGTTGTTCGTCCTGCTGGTGATCTGGCTGCTGGGCGTGACTGCCTGGATCGTCTGGGTCGGCGAGCGTGACCAGGCGGCCAAGGCCGACGCCATCATCGTGCTCGGTGCGGCGGCCTATGACGCCAAGCCGTCGCCGGTATTCGAAGAACGCATCCGTCATGGGCTGGATCTCTATGAGGCCCGGTTCGCGCCACTGCTGATCTTCACGGGCGGCTATGGTGGTACCGGCGCGCGCTTTTCCGAGTCACAGGTGGCGCGGCGCTATGCGCTCAAGCACGGCGTGCCGGACGATGCGATCCTGATCGAGACTGCCTCGCGCAACACCGTGCAGAACCTGGTGGAAGCCAAGCGGCTGATGGACCAGCGCAACCTGCACCGCGTGATCATCGTCAGCGACCCGCTGCACATGGCGCGCGCGCTGCGCCTGAGCAAGGCGCTGGGCATCGATGCACTGGCCTCGTCCACGCCCAGCACGCGCTTCCGCAGCTTCCACACCAGCTGGCGCTTCCTGGTGCAGGAAATCTACTTCTTCCACCGCGACCTGGTGCGGCCGCCGCTGAGTTCGCCGGCCAATACCTGAGGCGGAAGCCTGATTTGGGCGGCTGCCATTCGGTAGTGCCGGCCGCTGGCCGGCAGATGCCCAGCGTGGAATCGTGAGGTTGCCGGCCAGCGGCCGGCACTAACAGGCGATCAGGTCTGCTTGCGCCGGATCGGAATCGCCGACACCGGCACTGAGGCCACGTCATGCCCGCCTTCGCGGATCGGTGCGCCCGGGTCCGGTGCCCAGGCATGCGCATAGATTACTTCCCAGCTGCTGGGCAGCTTGCCGTCGGCGCGCCGCATCGGTTCATACGCCGCTGCCGCCGCAGCGAAACGGCCACGCCCGGTCAGCGTGTGGCGGCGATCCACGCGCGCATTGGTCGCGCCCATCGCGCGCAGCTCGCGCATCAACGAGGGCAGGTCGTCGTAGGTCAGGGTGAACAGATCGCGGTCCAGCACCGGGTCGCGGAAGCCGGCCATCATCAGCGCATCGCCGAACTGGGCGATCTGCGCGAAGCGGCTCACGTGCGGGCGGTCATCGGCGGCCGCGAAGGCCTCGTTGAGTTCGATCAGGGTTTCCGGGCCGAAGGTGGAACACAGCAGCAGGCCACCGGGCTTGAGCACGCGACGGAAGCCTGCGAACACCGCCGGCAGGTCGTCCACCCACTGCAGGCAAAGGTTGCTGAAGATCACGTCCACGCTGTTGTCGGCCAGCGGCAGCGCGGCGGCGTCGCCGCACAGGCGCTGGAACGGCTTCCACCAACCGGCCTGGCGCTTGGCCTGGTCCAGCATCGGCAGTGCCACGTCCAGCGCGATCACCTGCGCCTTCGGCCAGCGCTTCTTCATCAGCGCACTGGCGTGGCCGGTTCCGGCGCCAATGTCCAGCACCACCTCGGGCTTGCGTGCTTCCAGGTAGTCCAGGGATTCCACCAGCCGCGCCTGCACCTCGCGCTGCAGGGCGGCGGCGGCGTCGTAGCTGGGCGCGGCGCGGGCGAACGCGCGGCGGACATGGCGGGCATCGAAGTGGGACGGCATTGCGAAAGTCTCTTAGAACGTACCGGGGTAGGCGCCGCCGTCGATCAGCAGGTTCTGCCCGGTGAGGTAACCGGCGTGTGCACTGCACAGGAAGGCGCAGGCGGCGCCGAACTCGTCCGCCGTGCCGAAGCGGCCGGCGGGAATCTGCTGGCGGCGGCGTTCGGCCACTGCGCCGGCATCGCCGTCCTTGCCCGCAGTGTGGGCGAAGTTGGCGCGCAGGCGGTCGGTGTCGAACTGGCCGGGCAGCAGGTTGTTGATTGTGACGTTGTGCGCCACGGTGCGGCGCGACAGGCCGGCGACGAACCCGGTCAGGCCGCTGCGCGCGCCATTGGACAGCGCCAGGATGTCGATCGGGGCTTTCACCGCCGACGAGGTGATGTTGACGATGCGGCCGAAGCCACGCGCGATCATTGCGTCCACGGTGGCGCGGATCAGCGCGATCGGCGCCAGCATGTTGGCGTCCAGCGCGGCAATCCAGTCGTCGCGCTCGAAAGTGCGGAAGTCGCCTGGCGGCGGGCCACCGGCATTGGTGACCAGGATGTCCACCTGCGGGCACGCGGCCAGCGCCGCGGCACGACCGGCGTCGGTGGTGACGTCGGCGGCGACCGCGCGCACCTCAGCGGCACCGGGCAGGGCGCCCAGCTCTGCGGCGGCAACCTGCAGTGCCTCCTCGCCACGGGCCACGATCACCACGTTGACGCTCTCGCGCACCAGCGCACGCGCGCAGCCCAGGCCCAAGCCCTTGCTTGCGCCGCAGACCAGTGCCCAGCGGCCGTTGATGCCCAGATCCATGCGTCAATCCCGTGGAATGAGGAAGGCGCTCATTGTCCGCCATCGGCCGGTGACAGGCCGGCAACGAAGTGTTGCAGGGCGCTGGCCACCTCGTCGGCATGGCCGAGGAAGGGCGCGTGGCCGCCATGGGCGATGGTCAGCGCCTGCGCACCCGGTGCCAATGCCGCAGCGGCCTGCATCGCCGCCGGAGACACCAGCCGGTCGCGCTGGCCGGCGATCCACAGGCTGGGCCTGGCCAGCGTCGGCAGTGCGCCGCGCAGGTCGGTGCTTTCCAGCAGGCGCAGGCCTTCCAGCAGAGCGCGTTCGGTGGGCGCGCCGCGCTCGACCAGGCGCTGGCGCAGCGTGCGCAGCTCCTCGCGGGCGTGCGCCGAGCCCATCACGTCCAGCGCCAGGAAACGCTCCAGGGTGCCACCGAAATCGGTCGCCAGCTCGCGCCCGAACTGCTCGAACACCGCCGGCTCCACCGCATGCGGCCAGTCGTCGCCACGCACGAAGCGCGGCGTGGCCGCGATCATCGCCAGCCCGCGCACCTTCGGCAGCGTCGCGGCGGCGTGCAGTGCGAACAGGCCGCCCAGTGACCAGCCGCACCACACCGCCGGCGGCGTGGCCGCGGCAATGGCGTTGACCACGAATGGCAGGCGCAACGGTGTGGTGTCTTCGCGGCTGTGGCCATGGCCCGGCAGATCAACCAGATGCAGGGTGAACCGCTCGGCCAAGCGCTGCACCAACGGTGCGAACACACCGCCCTGCAGGGCCCAGCCATGAATCAGTACCAGGTCCGGCCCCTGGCCGGTGACGTCGATATGCATGGGAAAACGACAGCAGGCTCAGGCAAAGACAGGCAACGGCGGTGGCACGGCGTCACGCACCGCCAGATCCACGCGATCGCGCGCGCTGGCGATCGCGTCCACCAGGCCACGCACCTGTTCCGGCGTGTGCAGGGCGGACAGGGTGACACGCAGGCGCGCCTTGCCTTCGGGCACCGTGGGCGGACGGATCGCACCGACCAGCCAACCGGCCTGTTCCAGTGCCTTGGACATCGCCACAGCGCGATGATCGTCACCACACAGCAGCGGCTGGATCGGCGTTTCCGAAGCCATCAGGTCCAGGCCATGGCGGCGTGCCTCGCTGCGGAACAGCGCGATCAGGTCGGTCAGTTTCGAGCGGCGCCAGTTGTCACGGCGTGCCAGGCGCACCGCTTCCAGTGCAGCGGCGGCCAGCAGTGGCGGCATCGCCGTGGTGTAGATGTAGGGGCGCGCGGTTTCGGCCAGGTGCTCGACCAGATCGTCGCGGCCCAGGACCAGCGCGCCGGAACCGCCCAGTGCCTTGCCCAGCGTGACCAGCTGCAGCGGCACATCGTCCACGCCCAGCCCGGCGGCGGCCACGGCACCACGGCCGTCACCGACCACGCCCACGCCGTGCGCATCGTCCACATAGAACAGCGCCTGCTGCAGGCGTGCCACAAGCGACAATGCACGCAGCGGTGCGATGTCGCCATCCATGCTGAAGACACCATCGGTGGCCAGCATCGCCGCGCCGTCGGGCGCGTGCTTGAGCTGGCGCATCGCGCCTTCGGCATCAAGGTGCGGATAACGGCGCAGGCGCGCACCGGCCAGCCGCGTCGCATCGAGCAGGCTGGCGTGGTTGAGCTTGTCCTGCACGCAGACGTCGTTCTCTTCGCTCAGCAGTGCCTGCTGCACGGCCAGGTTGGCGGCGAAGCCACTACTAAACAGCAGCGCGCGCGGGTAGCCCAGCCACTCCGCCACTTCGCGCTCCAGCGCGTCATGCAGGGCGTGGTGGCCGCAGACCAGGTGCGATGCACCCGCGCCGGTGCCTTCGCGTGCGGCGGCATCCTGCAGTGCGTTGACCACGCTGAACTGCTGGGCCAGGCCCAGATAATCATTGCTGCAGAAGCCGGTCAGCCACTGGCCGTCCACTTCCAGGCGGACGCCATCACGACGGTTGACCGTGCGCCGCGTGCGGCGACGGCCCTGGGCATCGCGCAGGGCGCGCTGGGCGTGGAGGCGGGCGGTCAGGTCGGGGCGGGCCATGGCGGCTGAATGCGGCGACGGGGCGGCTAGGGTAGCGCGTTGCCGCGACGCCTGCTTGCGGCCTGTCTCAGGCCGCGTGAGCACAGCCACAGCCGGGCGCTTCGGCGCTGATATCGGCGTGCACGGTGCCACCGTGGTCGTGGCCCTCGGCGTCCACCTGCATCGCCATCGGTTGCAGGCCCAACCGCGCGAACAGGGCCAGGTCGCGCTCGCTCTCCGGGTTACCGGTGGTCAGCAGCTTGTCACCGTAGAAGATCGAGTTGGCACCGGCCACGAAGCACAGCGCCTGCAGTTCGTCACTCATGGCTTCGCGCCCGGCCGACAGCCGCACCATCGAACGCGGCATGGTAATGCGCGCCACTGCGATCATGCGCACGAACTCGAACGGGTCCAGCTCGGCACTGCCATGCAGCGGGGTGCCCGCCACCTGCACCAGCCTGTTGATCGGCACCGAATCGGGATGGGCCGGCAGCGTGGCCAGCGCCAGCAGCAGGCCGACGCGCTGCGCGCGCGTCTCGCCCATGCCGACAATGCCGCCGCAGCAGGTCTTCAGGCCGGCCTCGCGCACGTGCTCCAGCGTGTCCAGGCGGTCCTGGTACTGGCGTGTGTGGATGATCGAATCGTAGTAGTCCGGCGCGGTGTCGAGATTGTGGTTGTAGTAGTCCAGGCCGGCGTCCTTCAGCGCACGTGCCTGTTCGCCACTGAGCATGCCCAGCGTGGCGCAGGTCTCCAGGCCCAGCGCCTTCACCCCGGCGATCATCGCCGCAACCTTGGGAATGTCGCGGTCTTTCGGTGAACGCCACGCGGCGCCCATGCAGAAACGCGACGCACCGGCGGCCTTCGCCTGGCGGGCCTTGGCCAGCACCGCATCGGTGTCCATCAGCTTCTGCGCGTTCACCCCGGTGCTGTAGCGCTGCGCCTGAGGGCAGTACGCGCAGTCTTCCGGGCAGCCTCCGGTCTTCACCGACAGCAGCGTGGAGACCTGCACCTGCGCCGGGTCGAAGTGCTCACGGTGGACCGCCGCGGCGCGGAACAGCAGCTCGGGCAACGGCAGGTCGAACAGGGCCTGCAGTTCGTCGTGTTGCCAGTCGTGGCGGATGGCAGCAGCCATGGCGGACCTTGGGTACGAGTGGAGCGAGGGCGGCAGTGTGGGTGGGCGCCCTCGGACTGTCAACCAAATTTCCGATTTATCAGTTTACGGTGTGAAGGGGTGCTAAAACGACACTCTGCGGTGTACGTTTGCTGCTGCGTACGGATTCGCGAGTTTCCCTTGGACAGCTATCAGACCTACCCGCCCCGCCGTGATGCCGTCCTGTGCAGTCTTGCCGAACTGCCCGACGGCGGCCTGCGCGTGGTGCTGGATGATCTGCGCCAGTCCGACACGCCAGGGCAGTGGAAGAACCACGTCTTCGTGACCTTCAAGGACTACCCGGCAGGGCAGCTCGATCCGGCGATGCTGCCGAAGGAGGAGCTTGAAGCATTCGGTCACTATGTCTTGGTTCGCTTGTTGGCGATAAACGGTTGCCTGCGTGATACGGACGAAGGCCCTGACAGCGATGTCCCTCTCACCGACCAGTAGCGGCAAAGCACCGCCGCGCTGACCGACGAAGGCAATCGCCCGGATCGATGCGCAACTGCGTTCCCACTGCGACGGACAGTTCCGAAACATCGCCTGCATCGAGTGGATGGCGATGTCGCTGGACCCGCAGCGCCACCCCGGCATTGCCGATGCCTTCTACGCCCAGCGTGTGCGCGAACGGGTCGCGCGCGGCGTACTGGAAGTGCGGCGTGCAAAAGCGCCGGTGGCGGGAGCGCCTGCGCGTCCAGCGATGTACGCACGGGGCAGGCAGTCGGGACGACCCGTACCAGGGCATTTCACCGCATCCTGCAAGGCCTTCAGCCACAGTAGCCGCTGTCCGCCTTCCTCCGCAGCGTCCAAACTGCCCGCATGACCGATCTCCATCGCCTCCGCGGCCGCATCACCGCGCTGGTTCTCAGTGAGGCCTGGCGCCGCCGTGCCGCGCTCTGGGGCGGCGCTGTGGCTGTGGCACTGGTGGCCATCCTGTTCGCCAAGGCCAGTGATGCGGCCTTCCACCTGTTCCAGCGCATCACGTCGCACTCGCCGTGGTGGGCCCTGCTGCTCACGCCGGGCATCTTCGCGCTGCTGGCCTGGCTCACTTCCGGCGTGCTGAAGCCCACGCGGGGCAGCGGCATTCCGCAGGTCATCGCTGCGTTGGACAAGCCCGATGAGCCGTTCCGGAAAACCAACCTTTCCCCAGCGGTTTCGGCGGGCAAACTGCTGCTGACCTCGTTGTCGCTGCTCGGCGGCGCGTCGGTTGGGCGCGAAGGTCCCACGGTGCATGTGGGCGCGAGCCTGATGTACCTGTTCGGCCGCTGGTTCGGCTTCAAGGATCCACGCGAACTCTCGCACTTCCTGCTGGCGGGTGGTGCAGCGGGCATCGCCGCGGCATTCAATACACCGCTGGCGGGCATCGTGTTCGCCATCGAGGAGCTCAGTGGCCGTTTCGAACATCGCTTCTCCGGTACCCTGTTGACCGCAGTGATCGTCGGTGGCGTGGTATCGCTCGGTCTGTTGGGCAACTACACCTATTTCGGCCATGTGAGCGCGCGCCTGCCGCTCGGCCAGGGCTGGCTGGCGATCCTGCTGTGCGGCGTAGTGGCCGGATTGCTGGGCGGATTGTTCGCGCGCGCGGTGCTGGCCAGTGCGGCGGGCCGCCCCCGTTGGCTCGGGCAACTACGGCAGCGGCATCCCGTGTTGCTGGCCGCAGGCTGCGGGCTGGTGGTGGTGCTGCTGGCCCTGGCGTTCGGAGAAGGCGCATTCGGCACCGGCTACGAACAGGCGCGCAGCCTGGTGCAGGGGCAGGCGATGGTGGGCCACGAGTTCGGTCTGATGAAGCTGCTGGCGAATCTGGCGTCCTACGTGGCGGGCATCCCCGGCGGCCTGTTCTCGCCGGCGCTGGCGGTCGGTGCCGGCCTTGGCCACAACCTGGCCGTACTGATGCCGGGCGTGGACCCGCGCGCGTTCGTGCTGCTGGGCATGTGCGCCTACCTGACCGGCGTCACCCAGGCCCCGCTGACCTCGGCGGTGATCTCGCTGGAGCTGACCGACAGTGGTGATCTGCTGCTGCCGATCCTGGCCACGGTGCTGATCGCGCGCGGCGTGTCCGGGCTGGTGTGCCGCGTGCCGATCTACCGCGGGTTGGCGGAGATGTTGATGGTGCCGAAAACAGAGCCAGCTGATAGGCCTCACTGATTGCCTTGATCAACAGGACCAATCATCTCGAATCTTCACTCCAGCAGTGAAGCTGATTCCGCGCTGCACCGTCTACCCCATGCGCGGCGCGCCGCTGAAGATGCATCGACACCGGGGCTGCACCCGGACCCGCATCGAGAGCAACATGATCAACTGTCGTATCCGCAGCCTGGCGGCTGCCGTCCTGGCCCTGGCCAGTTCCCCCGCGCTGGCGATGTCCGGCGCGCCCATGCTGCCCAGCGAGCGCAGCATCGGTACCCTCGAACCGGTGGCGCGTTTCGAAGGTGCCATGCCCACCAGCGTGGCGGTATCAGAAACCGGGCGCATCTTCGTCAACTTCCCGCGCTGGGGCGATGACGTGAGCTACAGCGTGGCCGAATGGCGCGACGGCCGCGCCGTTCCCTATCCGGATGCGCGCATCAACAGCGCGGACGGAGCCGACCCGGCTGCACACTTCATCAGCGTGCAGAGCGTGGTGGCCGATGGCCAAGGCCGGCTTTGGGTGTTGGACACTGCAGCGCCCGGATTCTCCGCACCGCAGGCCGGTGGCGCCAAGCTGGTGGCGATCGATCTGGCTACCAATACCGTGGCCAGGACACTGGTGTTCCCAGCCAACGTCATCGACGCGCGCACCTACGTCAACGATGTGCGCTTCGATTTCCGGGTCGGCCGCGAGGGAGTGGCCTACGTGACCGACTCGTCGCTGAGCGGTATCGGCGGCATCATCGTGATCGACCTCGCTACCGGTAGCGCCACCAAGCGCCTGATCGGGCATGTGTTCACGTCAGCCGACCCGACCTTCGTACCGATCGTGGAAGGGCAGCAGATGCGGCTGCGCAACGCGGATGGTTCGACGCAGCCGTTCACCGTGGCCGCCGATGGCATCGCCCTGTCGCCCGATGGCGCCACGCTGTTCTACACGCCCTTGTCCAGCCGTCATCTGTACAGCGTGCCGACCGCGCTGCTGCGCGATCCGAAGGTGAGTGAAGCGGAACTGGCGGCCGCGGTGGTCGACCTCGGCGACAAGGGCGCCTCCGATGGCATGGAGATGGACGCCAACGGGCGGTTGTATGCCAGCGACTACGAGCACAACGCCATCCATGCCCGCGACGCGCAGGGGCGATGGACGACCGTGGTTCACGACCCGCGCATCCTGTGGCCGGATACGTTGTCGATGGGGCCGGATGGCTATCTGTACTTCACCGCCAACCAGCTGCACCGCCAAGCCGGATTCAATGGCGGCGTTGATCGGCGGCAGGCGCCGTACATGGTGTATCGCACGCGGGTGGATGCCGCGCCGGCGCCCACGAGGTGAAGTGATCCGTAAACGGGTAAGGATGCCTACGGGTTGAAGGGCGAGCGTCTGATGGCCCCAGGGCCGGGGTGCGATCACGCTGTAGTGCATGCCGGTCCTGTTCAAGTCCACTCGCCTCCTGCAGGCGGCGCTTCGCGTGCTGCTGCCACTGCGCTGCCTGGTATGCGGCGATCCGGGCGATGATGATCTCGACCTGTGCCGCGCCTGCCTCGCCGGACTACCCTGGGCCGGCCGCGCCTGCCTGCGTTGCGCGCTGCCGTTGCCGGACGCCGCCCTGATCGTCTGCGGCAGCTGCCGCGAGGAAGCGCCACCGCAGACGGCCACCCATGCCAGCCTGTTGTACCTGCCGCCAGTGGACCAGCTGCTGGTGCGCTACAAGTTCCATCAGGACCTGGCGGCTGGCCGCCTGCTGGCGCAGTTGATGCAGCGGGCACCGCCCGCCTGGTCATGCCCACCACTGGTGCCGGTGCCGCTGCACCGCCGCCGCCTGCGCCAGCGTGGCTACAACCAGGCCGCCGAGCTGTGCCGGCTGCTGCCGTTGCCGGTCTGGCATGGGCTGTACCGGCGGCGGCATACGGCGCCACAGTCCGAACGCACGGCCGAACAGCGCCGGGAGAACCTGTTCGATGCGTTCGATGTGCGTGGTCCGGTGCCACCCCGATTGACCGTGGTTGACGACGTGATGACCACCGGCAGTACGGTGATGGAGATTGCCGAAACGCTGCGCTGCGTGGGCGCTGAAGAGGTGCGGGTATGGGTGTGCGCGCGGGTACCGTGATCGCTGTCTTCATCGCCGGGGGCTAGGATGTGGCCGGTACTGGACTGAAGGAGTGGCCATGAATTCCCCCTTGTCTCCCTTGTTGTCGGCGGTGGGTCGCAGCTGGTGGATCCTGCTGCTGTATGGGCTGGTTGCGCTGGGCTTCGGCATCATCGCCATCGGCTGGCCGCTATCCGCCGCCATGGCATTGGCGTGGACGCTGGGCGTGATGGCCATCGTTGAAGGCGTCATCAGCCTGTTCGCACTGGTCAGCGGCGGCAGCGGCGCGTCGCGTGGCTGGCTGGCACTGTATGCCATCGCCTCGCTGGGTTTCGGCATCCTGGCGGTGATCAATCCGCTGGCCACCGCCAGCGTGCTGGTGCTGTTCCTGGCGGCGTGGCTGCTGGTGGCAGGCATCTATCGCATCGTGTTCGCGATCCGCGTGCGCAAGCAGATCCAGGGTGAGTGGCTGCTGATTCTCAGCGGCGTGCTGGCGGTGGTGCTGGGCCTGCTGTTCGCGGCCAACCCGTACGCGGGCGTGGCGGTGACCACGCTGTGGATCGGCATTGGCAGCCTGCTGTACGGCCTGCTGCAGGTGCTGGTGGCGTTCAAGCTGCGGAAGCTGAAGTGAGAACGGCGCTTGTGTTGTTGCTGGGCGCGGCACTGGCCGTGGCCGGATGCACGCCGGGTGCCACGCCCGCGGTGCAGGCGGTCGAGGGACACGTACCGCGCGCGGGTGTGGATGTACGCCTGAGCGCGGTCGATGCGGACGGCAAGGGCCGGCAGGCGCAATGGCAAGGCGAAACCCTGGCCTTGCGCGAGCCGCCGATCGCCGGCAGCGCCGACATTGCCGATGTGCGCTACGTGCTGGATCAGGACAAGCAACCTGGCCTGCAGATCCGCTTTCGACACGAAGCGCACCAGCGCATCCACGATGGTACGGAAGCACTGGTGGGCCAGCGCGCGGCGCTCAGCGTGGACGGCCGCGTGCTGATGGTGGCGACGGTGAAAGGCCCGTTCGGTGAATCGATGATGCTGAGCGGGTTGCCGAGCATCGCCGAGGCGCAGGCGTTGGCGATGCACATCACCGGTCAGTGACGGGCGCGCCAACACCAACGCGTTGCGCGCGGAGGTCGACCAAGGTCGACTGCTACCGGGCGAACCGTGCCTCGATCTCCTCCAGTGACTTGCCCTTGGTCTCCGGCAGCCAGAACGCGGCTACCAGGAAGAACACGAAGGTGCAGGCCGCCCAGAACACGAACATGCTGGCGTAGCCGTAATGGCCCACCGTGGGCAGGAAGATGGCGGCGATGGTGGTCGACACGAACTGGTTGATCAGCAGTGCGATGCTCATGCCGTTGGAGCGGATGCGGTTCGGCATCAGCTCCGACAGTGCCAGCCACACGCACACGCCGGGGCCGACCGCGAAGAACGCGACGAATACCAGGATGCAGGCGGCCACCGTCCAGCCATGTGCAGGCGGCGGCACCGGGCCGATGCGGGCCTGTTCGATGTGCAGCGGCGCCTGCGCGGCACTGGCGGGGTCGGCGAACGGGTTCAGATGCAACTTGCGGAAGAATGCGCCGATCACGCTGTCTGGCTGTACGGTGCCGGTGCGGTCGATACGCAGTTCGCGATCAATCAGGTTGTCGCTGCGCACGGCGCGCACATTGGTGAAGTCGCCGTAGGCGTACGACACGGTCAGCTGCAGCGGCCGGCCCTCGCTGTCGATGCCAGCACCGAGGCGCTGCCACTGGGTTTCATCCAGCACCAGCTGCAGGCCATCGCCGTTGACCGCCGCCTGCAACTGCGGCTGCACATCAGCGCGACCGCGCTCGGCCTGGAAGAACAGCGTGGCCGCGGCCAGCAGGGCCACGCAGATACCACCGCTGCCGAGCATCAGCAGGAACTTTCGGCCCTTGCGGTCGACCAGCAGCAACGCGACCACGGTCATCATCGCATTCAGCAGCTTGATCGCCACGTCGGCGCCGTTGGCCACTGAACCGGACAGGCCGGCCTGGTTGAGGATGTTCACCGCGTAGGCCAGTACCGAGTTGATGCCGGTGGCCTGGGTGCAGGCCAGCACCACGCAGGCGAGCAGGAACGGCACCACGTAGCGGCGGCTGAGCAGCGGGTCGCGCTTGCTGTCGCTGCTGCTCGATTCCGGCGCCTGGATCTGCGCAAGGGTGGGCTCCACATCGGCAGCGGGCAGTACGTGATGCAGGCTGCGGCGGGCTTCATCGATGCGGCCCCGGCGTACCAGCCAGCGTGGCGATTCGGACAGCCAGAAGATGCCCGCGCAGAACAGCAGGCCCGGCGCCAGGCAGGTCCAGAAGATGGTGCGCCAGGCGTGATCCTTCACCGTGAACAACTCCTGCGCCTGCTGTGCCAGCGGCAGCGAGCGCACGGCCTCGGCGGCGGCATCCACCGCATGTGCGTGGTACAGCCCGATCAGCGCGGCCAGCACCAGGCCGATGGTCAGCAGCAGCTGGAACATCGCCGCGCCGCGCCCGCGTCGCTCGGGGCTGAGCACTTCGGCCAGGTACAGCGGAATCACTACACCGATCAAACCGCCACTGATGCCCTGCAGCAGGCGCCCCAACAGCAGCGGCGTGTAGCCGGAGGCCAGTGCCATGATCGGAATCGAGGCGGTGAACAGCAGGCCGGCCAGCAGCATCGCGCCGCGGCGGCCGATCAGGTCGGCGATCATGCCGGCGAACAGCGACGACAGCACGCTGCCCAGCAGTACCGCGGCCACCACGAAGCCGAGCTGCTGGCTGCTGAGCTGCCAGGCGTGGCTGGCAGTTGCTTCAAGATAGGGCAGGGCGCCGGCGATGATGCCGATGTCGATGCCGTACAGCAGGCCACCCAGGCCGCCGATGAAGAGCAGGTAGCGTACGGGCCAGCGCGGAGCGGTGCTTGGAGTCATCGGCAGTTCCTGTGGTAGCGCCGGGCCACGCCCGGCGGCGGTTCGTCGCAGAGTGCTTTCTGTAGAGCCGAGCCATGCTCGGCTGCTTTCCGTTCCGATATCGAGGTTCCCCATGCCGCGCTTCGCGCGCTGAGCCGAGCATGGCTCGGCTCTACAGGGAGCCTGCGCGGCATCCGGGCCGCATCGCGCGTGTCAGTTCAGATCGACCACGCGCCCACCCACCACCACCTGCTGCAGGCGCAGTTCGGCGTCCAGTACCACCAGGTCGGCACGGGCGTCGGGCGCAATGCGGCCGCGATCGCCCAGGCCCAGGTAGTCGGCCGGGAAGGTGGAAACACGTTGCGAGGCATCGGCCAGCTCCAGGCCCACCTGCACCAGATTGCGCAGCGCCTGGTCCATGGTCAGTGCACTTCCTGCCAGTGAACCGGTCGCCAGGCGGACGCAGCCGCCGCACTTGTGCACGCGCTGCTCGCCCAGCGCGTACTCGCCGTCGGGCATGCCGGTGGCGGCCGTCGCGTCGGTCACCGCATACAGGCGCGGGATCGCGCGCGCGGCCAGGCGGATCACGCCGGGATGGATGTGCTGCAGGTCGGGAATGATCTCGGCGTACTGTGCATGCGCCAGCGCCGCCGCGGCGATGCCGGGTCGGTAATGGTCGACACCGGTCATGCCATTGAACAGATGGGTGAAGCCGGAGGCGCCGGCCTGCAGCGCAGCCACGCCCTCTTCATAGGTGCCGGCGCTGTGACCGAGCTGCACGCGGATGCCCATCGCCGAAAGCGCGGGAATCAGTGCAGTGTGCTCGCCGATTTCCGGTGCCAGCGTCATCACTCGGATCGGCGCCAGTGCGTGCAGTTGCTGCACCAGCGCCAGCGTCGCCTCGATCGTGCGGTTAGGCTGTGCACCGAGCCGCTGCGGGCTGATGAACGGTCCTTCCAGATGCACGCCGACGATGCTGGCGGCGTCGGCATCGGGCGCCGCCATCGTCGCAGCCACCCCCTGCAGCGCGTGCTCGATCTCATCCAGGCCGGCGGTCATGGTGGTTGCCAGCAGCGTGGTGGTGCCGAAGCGCAGATGGGTGCGCGCGATGGTGCGCGCCACGTCGCCGCCCTGCATCAGGTCCACCCCGGCCGCACCGTGTACATGCAGGTCGATGAAGCCGGGCAGGATGACCGGCAGCTGCAGGTCGTCAGCACCACTTTGGTCATCCACCTGCAGCTGGCGCACGTGTGAATCGAAGTGGACCTGGCCACGCCGCCAGCCCAGCGGGGTGAGGATGCGGCCATGCAGGGAACGGATGTCGGTCATGCGGGAGGCTCGGCAATGATCACTTCGATACCCAGCCGCTGCAGCCCTTCGCGGGTTGCGTCGTCGATGCCGGCGTCGGTGATGATGGCGTGGATCTGGTCGAGGCGGGCGATGCGGTGCAGGCTGACGCGGCCGAACTTGGAGGCGTCGGTCAGCACCACGATGCGGCGCGCGCGCTCGACCATGCGGTGGTTGAGGCGGGCTTCGGCCTCGTCGTGGGTGGTCAGGCCGAACTGCAGGTCCAGGCCATCCACGCCCAGGAACAAGGTGTCGAAGCTGTACGAGTTGAGGCTGGCCTCGGCCTGGCTGCCCTGCAGCGACAGCGACTGCTGGCGCAGCAGGCCACCGGTCAGCAGCACGGTGATGCCCGCGGCATTGGCCAGTTCCCAGGCGATGTTCAGGCCATTGGTCATCACCGTCACGTCGCGATGCGCGCGCAGGTGGCGGGCCAGCGTCATCGTGGTCGAGCCGGAATCGATGATGATGTTGTCGCCCGGCTGCACCAGGCGCGCAGCGCGCGCACCGATCGATTCCTTCAACGGCAGGTTCAGCGCGTCCTTCTCATGGATGTCCTGTTCCTGCGGCGGCGTGCGCACCAGGGTGGCGCCGCCGTGGGTGCGGTTGGCCAGGCCCTGCGACTCGAAGTGGGTCAGGTCGGCACGGATGGTTACCGCCGACACGCCGAAACGCTCGACCAGATCGGCCACCTGCACCGAGCCGTGCTCGATCAGCAGCTGCAGGATCTGTTGCCGGCGGGAGCGGGTGTTGCGCATGGCCATTCTCGGTTTCGCGGGGAAAGGTAGAGATTAGCCGTTCGCAGCAACTGCGGCAGCCGAACGTGCGTTCTGCGTGCGGGTTCCGGCCTGGTTGGCGCTGCAGGCGCGCGCGTACTCGCCCAGGCACAGGCCGATGCGGTGCTGCACCAGCGCGGTGGGGGTGTTGGTCAGCGTGCCCTCACGCACGGCGCGGTACTGCTCCGGCAGGTACTGGCTGAGCAGCACCAGTGGCGGCGCGTGCTGTTCCAGGTTGGCGAACAGGGTCTGCACCGCCTGCACCAGCGCGGGCTCGCCCCAGTAGTAGCGGCAGCGGTCACTGAAGGAGTAGCTGCGCAGCAGGCGCAGCGCGGCGTCATCGCCCTGGTAGTAGGACTGCCAGTACTTCGGCTGCGCCACCATCACCTCGTCCAGCACCTGCGGCAGGCGCGAGCACTGTGCCGCCGGCAGCAGTTCGGCCTCGATCGCGGCCAGCGCGAACAGCGCTTCGCGGTAGGCGAAGGTGGCCGCGGGCCCGACCTTGAGGATGGCGAAGTGGTCGCGCACCAGCGCGTGCAGGCCGCTCTCGCGCTGGTAGTCGGTGGAGTGCGCTTCGAACACGATGCGTGGCTGCTGTTCGAGGAAATCGGCCAGCGTACTGGCAGCGGCGGCGTCGTACTCGTGCACGCTGCTGTGGTCGAAGTCCACGCCCGGCTGCACCACCATCGCGATCACACGCTGCCATGCACCGCGCAGCTGCGGGGTATCGAAGGCCTGCCGGTGGATGGCCAGGGTCTGCGCGGCGGCGGCCGGCGTGGTCACCTGCAGGCCCTCGGCCAGCGAGGCTTCGCCTCCGGGAATCGGCACTTCGGTACCGATCACGTAGACCGGCGGCGGCAGGCCATGTTCGGCGGCGGTGCGTTCGGCGATTTCGGCCAACTCGGCCGAGCGCGCAGCGACGATGGCATCGGGCAGCGGCACCGGATCATCGGCGCAGGACATGCTGCAATCCAGATGGATCTTGTGGAAACCGGCGGTGACGTAGGCCTCGATCAGCACGCGCGCGTGGGTCATCGCTTCGGCCGCCGGGCGCTTCTGCCAGGCATTCGGGCCGAGGTGGTCGCCGCCCAGGACCAGCCGCTCGCGCGGGAAGCCTTCTTCATCGGCCAGCGTGCCGACGTAGTCGCGGTACTGCGGCGGGGTCATGCCGGTGTAGCCGCCGAACTGGTCGACCTGGTTGGAGGTGGCCTCGATCAGCAGCACGGTGCCATGCGCCAGGGCGACGTGCATGGCCGCGCGCAGCACCTGCTCGTTGCTGCAGCAGACGCTGTACAGGCCGACGTTGGCGCCGGCGCGGTGGGAAGCAAGCAGGGTCTGCAACGGGGACATGGTCACGCTCCGGTCAATCAGGAAAACGAGGGCTGGCAGGCGAGCAGGGCAGCGCCACGTGCGCCACCGGCATCGCCGAACCGTGGCGGCACGATCGGGGGGACCTGCACGCCATTGAACAGATGGGTGGCGATGGCGGCCGGCAGCTGCTGGTACAGCGGCGCGTACTGCGACAGGCCACCGCCGAGCACGATCACGTGCGGGTCCAGCGCCAGCACCAGCGCGGCCAGGCTGTGGCCGAGCAGGTCACGATGGATGTCCAGCGCCTTGCGCGCGCGGGCATCGCCGGCTTCGGCCAGCGTGATCACCGCACTGGCATCGACGGCGCTGCCTCCGAGGTGGCGTTCGATCATGGCCAATCCGCTGCCGGACACATAGCGCTCCACGCAGCCCTGCAGGCCGCAGCCGCAGTCCAGCAGCGGCAGGCCATGGCGCTGCAGCAGATGGCCGGGCACGCTCCAGTGGCCCCATTCGCCGGCCAGGCCGTTGAAGCCGGACAGCAGCCGGCCCTGCAGGCAGAAGCCGCCGCCGGCACCGGTGCCGAGGATGGCGCCGAACATGCTGGGATAGCCTTCGGCGGCACCGCCGTGCGCTTCCGACAGGGCAAAGCACTGCAGGTCGTTGCCGAAATGCAGCGAGCGTTGCAGCCGCGCCTGCAGATCCTGCGCCACGCACTGGCCGGTCAGTGCGGGCACGTTCGCGCTGAGCTGGCGGCCGCTGCGGCGGTCACGCACGCCGGGCAGGGCAATGCCGATGGCCGCATCATTCCGGCCCAGCGCGGCGTCGGCCTCGGCCACCAGCGTCACCACGGCCTGCAGGAAGCCATCGTAGTCGCCCTGCGGCGTGGCCACGCGGCGGCGCCAGGTGACCTGCATCGCCGCATCGCACGCCACCAGCTCGATCTTGGTGCCGCCGATGTCGATGCCATAGCAGGCGTGGGCGATCAGCTCAGCCATGGTGGATGGTGACGCCCTTGACGACGCGGTTGACGGTGCCATCCGGGAACGGGTTGTCCGGGGTCAGTCCCAGCGCGGCCGAGCGCTGCAGCGCGAACAGCTGCGCGAAGCCCAGCCACACCGGTGCCAGCCACGGATCGTCCAGGGCCGGTACGGTGAGGGTGTAGTCGTCATCGGCGCCGATATCCGAATGCGGACCGATCGCCAGCACCTGCCCGGCCACGCCATCGCGGCGCAGTTCGTCCAGCAGGTCCTGCTCGTAGCGGCGCGCGAGCGGCTGCACGCTGCGCAGCACTACCACCAGGGTGTTGCCATCCAGCGTCGACTTCGGGCCATGACGGAAGCCCAGCGGGGTGTTGGCCAGCGCCAGCACGCGGCCAGCGGTCAGTTCCAGCACCTTCAGCGCGCACTCGCGTGCCAGCGCTTCCAGCGGGCCGCTGCCAAGGTAGATCACGCGGTTGAACGGGCGCTGCGCCAGCGCCGCCACCGGTGCGTCCCACTGCGCCTGCCCTTCGCGGGCCAGCGCGGCGATCTGCTTCAGGCGCGCCACGCGCGCATCCCACGGCGAACGATCGAACACGGTCAGTGCGGCCAGCAGCATGCAGGTCAGGCTGCTGGTCATGGCGAAGGCGCGGTCGCAGCTGGCCGACGGCATCAGCAGGGTGCAGGTATCGGCACGGCCGGCCCCACGGCGGGCCAGTTCGCCATCGGCGTTGCAGGTGATGTCGAGGAAGCGCGCGTCATCCACGTCGCTGCGCACGCGGTCAACCGCCGCCACGCTTTCCGGGCTGGAACCGCTGCGGCCGAACGAGACCAGCAGGGTCGGGCGGTCGCGCTGCAGGTACAGCGCCGGGTGGGTCAGCAGGCTGGTGGTGTGCACCACGCGCACCTCGGCCGGCCACTGTGCGTTGATCGCATCAGCCACCATCTCGGCGATGAAGCCGGAACTGCCGGCGCCGGTGAACAGCACGCGCTGGTTGGGATCGTCGAGGCTGTCGCCAAGGAAGGCCTGCAGGCGGTCGCGGGCACGCGACAGGTCCTGTGCGAGTGCTTCCCACAGCGCAGGCTGCTGGGCGATTTCGGTTGCGGTATCGGCTCCGCCAAGGCGCTGCCAGGCGGACACATCGGAAAGCAGGGTGACGTCCATTCGGAGGTTCCAGTTGGGCCAGCGCACCATCTGTGTTTTCTTTCGAAATGTCAAACATCGAAAGTAAAAAGAAAGAAAATGGCCTGGTGACTTTCCCAGTCGGGGAGGGCCAGGAAAACGAAAGGACAGGCCAAATGCCGTATCGCACAATGCTTAACAGGCGACTGCAAGCGCTTACACAAAGTGTTGCGACGCAACAACTTTCGTTTCAATGGAATATATCTTCCTTTTTCCTTTCAATTTGTTGACATCTTTCGAATCGCTGCCCTAGAGTCGGCCCAATCGCTTTCGAAACGCCCGGTGAACGGGTTGGGAGTCCGCGTGGAAAACTGCGTACGTCGCTCGCCGCTGATGCTGGCCCTGGTGCCGGCCTTGATGCTGGCGTCCATGCCGGCCCGGGCCGAGCCGGTCGGCAACCTGCGTTCGGTAAGCGCCAGCGACAGCCGCGATGGCGTGCGCGGCTGGGACCTGCAGACCGACAAGGGCGCGCGCATCCGGATTGAACTGCCGGCCACCGACATCATCCGCGTGCAGGCGGGCCGCAACGGCACGCTGACCGGTGCCGGCGACAAGGCCGCACCGATCGTGCTGCCGCAGCCCAAGGCGAACGTACAGGCGCAGCTGGAAGAAGACGCACAGGAAATCCGCGTGCGTACCGACGCACTGGTCCTGCATGTACAGCGGCAGCCGCTGCGCCTGCGCCTGGAACGTCTGGACAACGGCCAACCCACCGCGCTGTGGCAGGAACTGCAGCCGCTGGACCTGGAGGCCACGCAGAGCGTGCAGGTGCTGTCCTCGCAGGCCGATGAGGGCTACTTCGGGGGCGGCCAGCAGAACGGCCGTTACCAGTTCAAGGGCCGCGAGCTGGAAGTGTCCTATTCCGGCGGCTGGGAAGAGGGCGACCGCCCCAGCCCTGCACCGATGCTGCTGAGCAGCCGTGGCTGGGGCATGCTGCGCAATACGTGGAGCGATGGCAGCTACGACCTGCGCCAGCCTGACCAGGCCACGCTGCTGCATCGCGAAGACCGTTTCGACGCGTACTACTTCGTCGGCGCGGACCTGCCCAAGCTGATCGAGCGTTACACCCAGCTGACCGGCCGCCCGAACATGGTCGCGCGCTGGGCGCTGTCCTACGGCGATGCCGATTGCTACAACGACGGTGACAATGCCAAGAAGTCCGGCACCGTGCCCGAAGGCTGGAGTGACGGCCCGACCGGCACCACGCCGGATGTGATCGACAGCGTGGCCAAGCAGTACCGCGCCCACGACATGCCCGGTGGCTGGATCCTGCCCAATGATGGCTACGGCTGCGGTTACAAGCAGTTGCCGGAAACGGTGAAGGGGCTCGCAGGCTACGGCTTCCGCACCGGGCTGTGGACCGAGAACGGCGTCGACAAGATCGCCTGGGAAGTCGGCAAGGCCGGCAGCCGCGTGCAGAAGCTGGATGTGGCCTGGACCGGCAAGGGCTACCAGTTCGCGATGGATGCCAACCGGCAGGCGTTCAACGGCATCCTCGACAATTCCGATTCGCGCCCGTTCCTGTGGACGGTGATGGGCTGGGCCGGTATCCAGCGCTACGCCGTCGCGTGGACCGGCGACCAGAGCAGCAGCTGGGACTACATCCGCTGGCACGTGCCGACCCTGGTCGGTTCGGGCCTGTCCGGCATGGCCTACGCCAGTGGCGACGTCGATGCAATCTTCGGCGGCAGCGCCGAGACCTTCACCCGCGACCTGCAATGGAAGGCGTTCACCCCGGTGCTGATGGGCATGAGCGGCTGGTCGTCGAACGCGCGCAAGCACCCGTGGTGGTACGACGAGCCGTACCGCAGCATCAACCGCGATTACCTGAAGTTGAAGATGCGCCTGACCCCGTACATGTACGGGCTGGTGCACGAGGCCGCGCAGACCGGCGCACCGCCGGTGCGGGGGCTGATGTGGGACTACCCGCGCGACCCGCATGCACAGGATGAGACCTACAAGTACCAGTTCCTGCTCGGCCGCGACCTGCTGGTGGCGCCGGTGTACCGCAGCCAGGCCGCCAGCCGTGGCTGGCGCCGCGACATCCACCTGCCGGCCGGCGGCTGGATCGACTACTGGGACGGCCGCCGCGTGCAGGCCGGTGCCGACGGCCGCCAGCTGGACCGCCAGGTGGACCTGGCCACGCTGCCGGTGTTCGTGCGTGCCGGTGCGATCCTGCCCATGTACCCGTCGATGCTGTTCGATGGCGAAAAGCCGCTCGATGAAGTGACCTTCGACCTGTACCCGCAGGGCGATTCGCAGTACACGTTGTACGAAGACGATGGCAACACGCGCCGTTACCAGCAGGGCGAGTCGAGCACGCAGCAGATCCGCGTGCAGGCGCCGGCGCAGGGCAGCGGCCCGGTGCAGGTGCAGATCGACGCGGTGCAGGGCCAGTACAACGGCCAGCTGGCGCAGCGCCGCTACGGCCTGCGCGTGCTCAGCCGGCAGGCGCCGCGTGCAGTGCAGGTCAGTGGCCGTGCGTTGCCGGCGCTGGCCGATGCCGCCGCCTTCAACAGCGCCAACGAGGGCTGGTACTTCGACGCGCGGGAGCGTCGCGGCACGCTGCATGTGCGCACCGCTGCCCAGGACATCCGCCAGCCGCTGCAGCTGCAGCTGGACTTCGCGGTGGCCGCTGCGGCCGCCGACGATGCCTATCCGGCCGCGCCGGTACTGGGCCGCGAACTGCCCGCAGACAGCCTGCTGGTGGTCAACCGCCCGGCCGAGGAGCCCGGCCATGCGCTGGAGAACGCCTTCGATGACGATCCCAACACCTGGTTCCGCAGCGTGCGCAACCAGGCCGTGCGCACTGGCGCGCACGAGTGGGTGATCGGCTTCGGCGAGCGCAGGATGATCGATGGCATCGACATCGCGCCGCGCAACGACAAGAACTGGAAGCACGGCCAGGTGCGCGATTACGAGGTGTACCTGGGCGACAGCAATGGCGAGTGGGGCGAGCCGATCGCCCGTGGCCGCCTGCAGCTGAAGGAAGGCGTGCAACGCATCGACTTCCCGGCCCATGCCGGCCGCCTGCTGCGCTTCCGCGTACTGAGCGTGCAGAACCCCGAAGGCGACGGCGCCAGCAGCACCGACCCGATGGTGACCGCCGCCCAGGGCAGCGCCCGCGCGTTCGATGCACTGCAGCCGCGCGACGTCGGCCCGATCGCACTGTCCACCTTCCACATCCTCGAACACCAGGAACCGGAGCGACCGGCCCGGCAGCGCTATCTCTCCGAGCTGCCGGTGCCGGCCGCGCTGGCCAGCCAGCTGCGTACCGACCAGTCCTTCCGTGGCGACGCCGGCATGCGCATGAACGGCCTGCAGTTCCGCCGTGGCCTGGGGGTCGGCGCCAACAGCCGCATCGATCTGCGCCTGCAGGGCGGCTGGCACCTGCTGCGTGCCGACCTCGGCATCGACGACGCCTGCCGCAACGCCGGCGGCCTGCAGTTCCAGGTATGGGGCGACAACCGCCTGCTGTACGACAGCGGCCTGGTGAAGGCGCCCGGCGTGGTCAAGCCGGAGCTGGACATCCGTGGCCTTTCCACCCTGAGCCTGCGCACGCTGGGTGCGCAGGGCAGCCAACCCGCCCAGGTCTGTGCCAACTGGGCCAACGCCGTACTGATCGGCCAGGAGGGCGACTCCGCCAGCATCGTCGCCCCATGACCCCCACGTAACACCGCTCCTCCCCCGCCCCATCCCGACTACGGCCCTCATGGCCGTGGCCCGGGAGCGTTTTGCCCGCCGAACGCCCACGCGCTCACTCAGTTGCGCCGCACCCCTGCCAGGAGAGAACCCCGATGTTGCCCGCCCGCCACCACCGCCCCCCCTGCCGCTCGATCGCTCCGCTGACGCTGGCCATTGCCGGCGCGCTGTTCTCGCTTGCCGCTCCTGCCTTCGCCCAGGAGAGCAAGAACAACGCCACCGACCTGGCCCGCATCGAGGTCACCGGCTCCAACATCCGCCGCACCGACGTTGAAACCGCCTCGCCGGTGCAGGTGATCAGCAAGCAGGACATCCAGAACATGGGTGCGCGCACGCTGCTGCAGGTGCTCGACAACCTGCCGGCCGCACGCCCTGCGCAGCAGGATGCGCGCTCGCTGTTCACCGGTTCCGATGGTGCCTCGCAGGCCAACCTGCGCGGGCTCGGCGCACAGGGCACGCTGGTGCTGCTGAACGGTCGCCGCCTGTCGTACTACGGTGCGCCGGCCGGCTTCCAGACCCAGTTCGTCAACATCGATGCGATTCCGGCGGCGGCCATCGAGCGCATGGAAGTGCTGACCGACGGCGCGTCGGCCGTGTACGGTACCGACGCGGTGGCCGGCGTGATCAACGTGATCACCAAGCGCAACTTCCAGGGTGCCGAGATCAGCTTCACCAACGACACCTCCTCGCGCATCGATTCCTACGGTGAGCGCCAAGCCAGCATCACCGCCGGCTTCGGTGACCTGGCCGAGAACCGCTTCAATATCTATGGCGCGGTCAACATGTACCGTCGCGACGCGATTCCGCTGAGCGATTTCTACGACAAGCGTCCGGACCAGTACTACGTCAACAACCCGAACTACCTCAACAACCTGCGCCTGGGCGTGGGCAGCAAGCCGGGCGAGTTCAACCCGGGCACCTACTTCGCCTTCGATCCGGTCACCGGCCGCCGCGTGCAGGAAGCTGCGCCGGGCTGCAAGAACGTGCTGACCAGTGAAGCGGCCGGCCCGCGTTGCGTCTGGGAAACCTGGATGAACAACGAGATCGATGCCGGCGCCAAGTCCGAGCGCAACACCGCCTACCTCAACGGCACCTTCCTGGTCAGTGACAACACCGAGATCTTCGCCGAGGCGACCTATACCGACATCGACCTGCGCGCCAACGGCGGCACGCCGCGCACCTATGGCACCACGACTGGCAACCCGACCAGCTGGTTCTCGCGCAACACCGGCAACACCGTCAACCAGTTCCTGTACCCGTTCCTGGGCCCGAACAACGAGTACAACCACGCCAGCCCGCAGTTGAAGGCCATGATGGGCGGCGTGGTCGGCCTGAACTACCTGCTGCAGGATGCCGGCCCGAACTACTTCGGCCAGCGCAATACCGACAAGAGCTACCGCGTGCTGGCCGGTGCGCGTGGCAACCGGGGCGACTGGAACTGGGAAACCGCATTCGCCAGCGCTGGTACCCACTCCACCACCTACCAGACGATCAACGTCAACACCAAGGGCTTCGAGAAGGCCTTCGGCCCATACACGATCGATCCGGGCACCGGTCGGGTGATCATCTCCGACCACCCGGCGTACAAGTTCGGCGAGATCAGCGAAGCCAACGCCGCGTTGATCCGTGAAGCGTTCCCGACCTTCGACATCCAGTCGTGGACCCGTCTGCATACCCTGGACGGCAAGATCGAAGGACCGCTGTTCCAGCTGCCGGCGGGCGAGATGCGCGCCGCGTTCGGCTTCAACGCCAGCCGTGAGACCTTCTACACCCCGGGCAACGCCGACGCGGCCAATGGCCTGATCACCCAGCAGGGCGGCTCGTGGTTCGACGGCAAGCGCAACACCTACGCGCTGTTCGCCGAGACCGTGGCGCCGATCACCGACAAGCTGGAACTGGATGCGGCGGTGCGCGTGGACAAGTACCCGAACTTCAGTGCCAACGTGGCGCCGAAGATCGGCTTCAAGTACCAGGCGTTCGATCAGCTGATGCTGCGCGGCACCTATTCCACCGGCTTCCGCGCACCGAGCCTGGCCGAGTCCGGCAACGGCGGCGTGTTCGCCCAGCTCGGTGGCTTCCGTGACGAACTGCGCTGCGGCGAGACCAACGCCATCGCCAACCTGCTGCTGAAGTCGCAGCGCCCGGGTGACGTCGACCTCGGCAAGACCCTGCTGAACGTCGACTGCAGCCGCACCGTGGCGCGCATGACCCAGCCGAACAAGGACCTGAAGCCGGAAAAGGCCAAGATCGCCACCCTCGGCTTCGTCTACGAGCCGGCAACCTGGCTGTCGGTGTCGGCCGACTACTGGTTCATCTACCGTGACAACGAAATCGTCGCGCCGGACTATCGCCGCATGGAAGACATCATCTCGATGTCGCGCTCGCCGATCACCGACAGCGACCGCGCCAACCTGGCGCAGCTGGCGGCAATGTGCGCCGATCCGGCCAGCGGCGTGAGCTGCCCGGCCACCCTGCCGGGCTACTCCGCCGGTAACGTGGCCAGCGTGGTCGGCCAGTACAAGAACCGCGGCAAGACGCTGATCGACGGCTTCGACATCGACGCGCGCAGCCGCTTCTCGCTGGGCGACTGGGGCAACCTGAACATCGGCCTGGCCGCCACCATCGCCAACCGCAACCGCTTCTACATGGACGCCGAGAACGGCTGGTACTACGGCGACGTGGTGGGCTACTACAACAACCCGCGCCTGCGTGCCACGCTCAATGCAGACTGGACCTACAAGCAGGTGACCACCAGCATGTTCGTCAACTACGTGGGTGGCACCAAGTGGGCCACCGACCAGATCGACGAAGAGAGCAACAACAAGGAAACCTGCACCGGCGGCTACCTGGCCCTGCAGAAGAGCAAGTGCGATGGTGCACCGTCGTGGTGGACCGCCAACATGAGCGTCACCTGGCGCCCGGACGATGCGTGGAACCTGAGCTTCACCGTCAAGAACCTGTTCAACCGCCTGCCGTTCTACGATCCGAACAGCTTCCTGGGTGACTCCAGTGACTACGCCACCATCTTCGGCCGTGGTTACAGTGTGACCATCGGCTACCGGTTCAAGTAATTCCGTTTGCGTGACCTGGCGTGCCGGCTGCGGCCGGCACGCTGCCAAGAGGAGAGATCTTTGCCATGAAGCGTAGGGAATTCATCGCGGCCAGTGCCGCTGTCGCCGCCAGCAGCCTGCTGCCGCAGACCCCGGCATGGGCACGCGGGCGCAAAGTGCGCCTGGCCATGATCGGTACCGGCATGCGTGGCCTTGTGCTGCTGAAGGAGCTGGTGCGCCGCGACGATGTCGAGGTGGTCGCGCTGTGCGACATCGAACCGATCATGCTCGGCCGTGCCATGGAGATGGTGGCCAAGGCCGGCAAGCCGGCCCCGAAGACCTACGGCCAGGACCGCGATACCAACGCCTGGAAGCGCCTGCTGGAACAGAAGGGCATCGATGGCGTGATCATCGCCACGCCGTGGGAGTACCACGCACCGATGGCGATTGCCGCGATGCAGGCCGGCGTGGCCGTGGGCTGTGAAGTGGTGGCCGGCATCACCCTGCAGGACCACTGGGACGTGCTGAAGAGCCAGCTGAGCACCGGCACCCCGTACATGCTGCTGGAGAACGTCTGCTACCGCCGCGACGTGATGGCCGCGCTGCAGATGGTGCGCCAGGGCCTGTTCGGCGAACTGGTGCATCTGCAGGCCGGCTACCAGCACGACCTGCGCGGCGTGAAGTTCAATTCCGGCGACCCCAACCAGCCCTACGACAGCGGCGTGGAGTTCGGTCCGAAGGGCTGGAGCGAAGCTCGCTGGCGCACCGAGCATTCGGTGGAACGCAATGGTGAGCTGTACCCCAGCCACGGCATCGGCCCCTGTGCGATGTACACCGGCATCAACCGTGGCAACCGCTTCACCCACATCAACGCCTTCGCGACCAAGGCACGCGGCCTGCACGAATACACCGTGGCCAAGAGTGGTGGCACCACCCACCCCAGCACCCAGGTGAAGTTCAAGCTCGGCGATATCGTCACCACCACGCTGGCCTGCGAGAACGGCGAGACCATCCTGCTGCAGCACGACACCTCGCTGCCGCGCCCGTATTCAATGGGTTTCCGTGTGCAGGGCACCAAGGGCCTGTGGATGGACGTGAACCATTCGATCCACATCGAAGGCCGCAGCCCGCCGCACCAGTGGGAAGAGTTCAAGAAGTACCAGGACGAGTACGAGCACCCACTGTGGAAGCAGAATGCCGACACCGCCGCCAGCGCCGGCCACGGCGGCATGGACTGGTTCGTCATCCATGCATTTGTTGAAGCGCTCAAAGCCAAGGCACCGATGCCGATCGACATCTACGACGCGGTGACCTGGAGTGCGATCACCCCGTTGAGCGAGCAGTCGATCGCCAACGGTTTCCAGACGCTGGAGTTCCCGGACTTTACTGCTGGTGCGTGGAAGACGCGCAAGCCGATCTTCGCGTTCGACGGGAGGTATTGAGGTTTACACCCTTCCACGCCGTGACGGAGACGCCGGGCACTGCCCGGTGTTTCTGTTTCTGGAGGCATTCGCCTTGTAGAGCCGAGCCCACGCTCGGCTGCTTGTTCGGTCGGCCGCTCGCTTTATCAGAAAACTCTGAAATCCGACCCGCTCCACACTTTATGACTTGAATGTGTAAACGACATCGGAGATAACGTCCCCCATGCGGTCAGACCGCATTCCGGACCAGGGACGATCCGAAGCATGACGTGGTGAGGCAACCGCCCCACGTTCTCGTTCCTGCCGGTGCTGTGTTTGTCCAGGAAGGAGAACAGGGATGTTGGAACGACTGAAGACCATTTCGTGTGCCGCACTGGCGATGATCGCGCTGGGGAGCCTGGCTCCTTGGGCTGCGCAGGCGCAGGAGGTGCAGAAGAAATGGGAGAGCTACCTGTCGATGGGCCAGCCGCGAGCTACCGAAGCGGCGGTGCAGAAGGACATCAAGTCGCTCTTTTCCCAGTACGAAAAGGACAAACCGTTCAATTGGCATGTCAAACGCCAACGCGTCCTTGGAAAGAAGGTCATCTACGATTACCGGGTGAGACCCGAGAAGATCGTTACTACCGACTGGGTCTACATCCACTCAGGGCAGGAGTACTCATCCGAAGATCAGATTCGTAGCGTGATCCTCGCTACCCGCGTCAGCGACCCGCAGTGCCCGGCGACTTCACTCACGGAGGATCCTTGGGTGGAGCTCCTTGGACTTGGCAGGGGCGACGACGGTAGCGTCACCAACGAGGAGAAGAATTTCCATTACACCTTGAACTTCTATCATCAGAGCACTCAAGAATGCTCGTCGATAGTGGGGTGGGAGCATGTGCGCCGGGCCAGAACGGCGCTTTGTCCGAATCGACCGTCCCTGACGTGGAATGAGGCCCTGCAGATGTGCTCTCTGGTCCAGCAGGACGAGCCGCACATGTCGCCCATGCTCTCCTACACAAGCGGGCCGCTGCCGCCGCAGCAGTGTCCTGTTGGTAACCCGTGTGATCCGACCACTGGCGATAAATCCCAGCCTGAGCCGGATTTCAACCTTGGATGGGTGAGCTTCCAACGCCACTATCACTCCCTGACGAGCACGGCGGGCGGCGCGTTGGGTACGGGCTGGACCCATTCCCACAATCTGCGGCTTACCGCAGGCGTAGACGATTCCACCTTCCCTCCCAGCTCCGAACTGAAAGTTGGGCTGATCGGCGCCGATGGCGGGCAGATCGCATTCCAGAAAGTGGGGGCAAGCTACGAAGCCATGGACGGAAGCGGCGATCGCGCGGTCCAGCAGGGCACCAACTGGCAACTTTCACGTGCCGGAGAGCGCATTTATTTTGATGCTGATGGCTTGATGCAGCGCCGTGATTTCGAAGACGGTACTTCGCTGACCTATGCACACGACAGCCGCGGCCGCCTGCTCAGCATCACCCATTCAACCGGCCGACGGGTGGACGTCCAGTACCTCGCGCAGGGCGACGATTCACTGATCTCGGCCCTGGTGATCGCCGGCCAGCCTGTGGTGAGCTACGCCTACTCCCCGGCCGGGGAACTGATCACCGCGACCTATGCAGACGGTGCCAGCCGTACGTATCACTATGAGGACGCCCGCTTCCCGGGCTACCTGACCGGCGTGACCGCCGAAGACACCCGGCGCTACAGCTGGTACGGCTACGACGCCAAGGGGCGGGTCACCTGCAGCCGCCATTCCGGTGATTGCAGTCAAGCCGACGTGGGCATTGATGGCGTGCGCCTGGAGTACACCCCGGCGGGCACTACCATCGTCACCGATGCACTGGGCAAGCAGAGCACCTACGCATTGACCGCCAGCGGTACCAGTGGCCTCCCGCGCAAGGTCAATGGCATCACCGAAAGCAACGGCAGCATCACTCGCGCCTATCTGCCCGAGGGGACCGATTTCCGGCGTCGGCTGCAGTCGGTGACCGATCGCCGTGGTGTCGTCACCAGCTACGCCTATGCCGAGGCCAGTGATGCTGCCGCAGGCGCCGTCAGCGTGACCACCACCACCGAAGCGGCCGGTACTCCGGACCAGCGCGTCAGCGAAATGCGCGTGGCCATGGACAGCAATCGGCTGGTGCAGCAGACCATCGGTAACCGTGAGATCCGCATCGCACGCAATGCGCGCCTCCAGCCAACCACCATCACCGTGCGCGACAGGGTGACCGGTGATACCCGCATCACCACGCAGACCTACTGTGAGGCCGAAGGGCCGGAGTGCCCGCTGGTGGGACTGCTGCGTAGCGTGGATGGCCCACGCAGTGATGTGGCGGATGTCTCCACCTATGCCTACTACACCGCAGACGACGCGGGATGCGCGACCAGTGGTGCCTGCAGTTATCGCAAGGGCGACCTGCGCAGCGTGACCAATGCGCTGGGCCAGACGGTCGAGACCTTGGCCTACGACGCGTTCGGGCGGCCGTTGTCGGTCAAGGATGCCAACGGCGTGGTCACCGATTACACCTACCATGCGCGCGGCTGGCCGACCTCGGTCACCGTGCGCGGTGCCACCACAGCCGAGGACCGGGTGACCCAGATCAGCTACTGGCCGACCGGCCAGGTGCAGCAGGTCACCGAGCCGGACGGCAGCAGTGTCACCTATGTCTATGACGCCGCCCAGCGCTTGACCGATATTGCGGACAACAGCGGCAACACGATCCACTACGTACTGGACAACGCCGGCAACCGCCTCAAGGAAGACACGCTGGATGCAGGCGGCACCCTGCGCCGTACCCTGGCGCGGACGTTCAACACGCTTGGCCAGCTGACCGCGCTGAAGGATGCGGGCAACCACGCCACCGGCTTTGCCTACGATGCCAACGGCAACCCACAGACGGTGACCGATGCCCTGCAGCGCGTGACCAGCCAGCAGTACGATCCGTTGAACCGCTTGGCGCAGACCCTGCAGGACGTCGGCGGCGTCGCGGCGGAGATCCGCAGCCAGTACAACGCGCTGGACCAGGTCACCCAGGTCACCGACCCGAAGGGCCTGCATACCACCTACGCCTACAACGGTTTCGGTGATCTGACCGGGCAGGTCAGCCCGGACAGTGGCGCCAGCAGCTTCACCGTGGACGCCGCCGGCAATCGCAAGACGGCTACCGATGCGCGTGGCGTCACCGCCACCTATCATTACGATGCACTCAACCGCCTGATCGGTATCGCCTACCCGGATCCCAATCTGGATATCGGCTATAGCTATGACGTGGCGCCGGCCGCCTGTGCCGCCGACGAACGCTTTGCCAAGGGACGTCTGGGGCAGGTGCTGCACGCCAATGGCAGCACCCAGTACTGCCATGACCGCTTCGGCCAGGTCACCCGCAAGGTGCAGACCGTCAATGGTGTGGCCACCACCCTGCGCTATGCCTACAGCAAGTCGGGGCGCCTGACTGCGTTGACCTACCCCGACGGCAGCGTGGCCGACTACGTGCGCGATACCCAGGGCCGCATCAGCCAGATCGGCCTGACCCGGCCCGGCCAGGCACGCCAGATCGTGGTGAACAACGTGACCTATGCGGCCTTCGGCCCGGCGACCGGCTGGACCTACGGCAACGGCCGCCAGCTGCAGCGTCCGCTGGATCTGGATTACCGCCCGCAGGCGGTGCATGACCCCGCGGCAGGCGGCCTGTCGCTGGGCTATGGCTACGATCCCGTCGGTTCGATCACCGAGCTGAAGAACGGCGCAGGCTCGTCGGTGCTGGCCAAGTACGCCTACGACGCGCTGGGTCGCCTGACCCAGACCCAGGACGGGACGACAGGCACGCCGATTGAAACCTATGCCTACGACGGCACCGGCAATCGCACCGCGCTGACCACCTCGGCAGGCACCGCCAGCTACACCTATCCCGCAACCAGCCATCGCCTGACTGCTGTGGATGGCGAGGCACGCAGCCATGACGCAGCGGGCAATACCACCAGTATTGGCAGCAAGGCGTTCACCTACAACGATGCCAACCGCATGAACGCGGTGAAGCAGGGTAACGCCACACTGGAGAGCTACGGTTACAACCATCGCGGTGAGCGCGTGCTGCGCAGCCCGTCCGGTGGAGCTGCCCAGATCACCCTGTACGACGAAGCAGGGCAATGGCTGGGCAACTACTCGGCCACGGGCCAGGCGCAGCAGCAGGCCATCTGGCTGGACAACTACCCGGTGGCGCTGATCAACGTGCCGGGCACCGGCGTGCCGGAGCTGACCTACGTGCAGCCGGACCATCTGGGCACGCCGCGCGTGGTGATCGATCCGGTGCGGAATGTCGCGATCTGGGAGTGGAGCAACAAGAGCGAGGTGTTCGGCAACCAGATTCCGAGTGCCGACCCGGATGGCGATGGCGTGGCATTCGAGCTGGCACTGCGCTTCCCGGGCCAGCAGGCCACGGATGCGAGTGGGTTGTTCTACAACTACCAGCGTGAGTATGAACCAATGGTGGGGCGGTACTCGCAGAGTGATCCGATTGGTTTGGTTGGAGGCATCAGTACTTATTCATATGTGAGTGGGAACCCTGCGTCTGCTTTGGATCGTCTTGGCTTACAGTCCGGTGCAGCTCGGGCTATGCGATTGCCACCTCCAGCGTATCGGCCTGGAAGTGGTTACCAGCAGTGGAATCCTGACCTCCCGGGCTATGGGGAAGGGCAAGCTCCTGCGCCATACATTGATATGAGTCCGATCCACTCGCCAATCGATGCTTTCATTGGTGCGACGGTAAGTTTGCCAGTAATCGTGGATGCTCTCGCCAACCTCTACTTCAGCAAGAAAAAGGACGGTGCGCGATCCAAGCCTACGAACTGTCCAGTAGGAACACTCCCTATAGACACGGCCAAAAAATCCTTCGGGCTTGATCATGGTGCCGTTGAAACCATTAAGGAAGGTTCCGCTGCTAGCCCGACGCACTGGACTGGTATAGCCCCAAATGGCGATATTTGGGTTGGGACGCAGGACGGCAAAGGTAGAATAGAGGGGAATATTAGTGATTATGGTTTTGGGAGGTGATGCGTGAGTGGTCTTTTGGTGAATATTTCACTTAGGTTTTTCCATCCCTCTGTTTCTGCTGAATCCATTAGGGAGGAAATTGGTTTGGAGTCCCGCTTTGCCCGCAGTGCAGGCGAGCCTAGACCAGCTCGGCAGGGTGAGGATCAGCAGCTCTATGAATTTACCTATCTATCTATTCCTCTCGCGAGGAAGGTGAATGTCGAGTTGGATGAGGAGATCTCCCGTTGGTGCGATTTTCTGATAAACAAGCGTGAGTTCATTGGCCACATCACAGATACGGGAGGGAGGGCAGAATTCTATATCAGCATCTTTGTGGGCGGACTTGGCGGATTTGAACTGGATCGTGCAGTTCTCACCAGAGTCACAACTTTGGGCCTCGGTTTGGCGGTGGAAATTTACCCGCCTTCGGGCGACGAGACGTAGAGCGCCTCGGGTGCGCGGTCGAATCGGCTGCATCGGGAATGTGGTCGGCAGAGGGGATGTCATCTATCTCCCCCTGGATCCAGATGCGGTTCTGGAGGGGGAGGTCTTGGAACTGGCCGCACTGTTCAGGAGGTATCGGATTCCACTGGCCCAGCTGCGAACGCTGGAGGCAGGCAGGTACTCTCGAGCGCTGCGCGATGCCTTGCGCGAGTAGGGCGCCAAGCGGGAGGCAAGGTGTATGAGCTCCCGCAATCCTCCACAAAAGAACGCGATCGGGCTGCACGCCCTCGGAGAGGTACAAGATGAAAGCCAGGCAGATTCTTCGGTACGGGCTGGCCTACGCGGTGTCGTGTGGAGCACTCTGGCTGTTCCTGCACTTTGTGGGCAGGGCGCTTTACGCCTTCGACTCACATCAGGTTTTCTTCTGGCTGTATGCCGTCAGCCTTTTGTTGCTGGGAATCTGCGCACGGGTTCCCGCCGCGGGCCGCCTTACGATCAGGCGGCTTGCCAAGGGGGCTGGCTTGGGGCTGCTCGCGGGCCTTCTGGCCCAGGTCGTGGTGCTTGTACTGGAAGCCTATAGATTCAGCGGATTCAGCCCATCGCTGCTCTGGCAGGTACCGGTTTCGCTGACGGTGATGAGCGTCGTGCTGCTCACGCCGCTCTGGGGCGTAGTGCTGGTTGCCCTCACTGCCGAACACCGCCGCGACAACCACCCACGTCAGGCCTCGAAGCCATGAAGCACCTGAACGCCTTTTGCCTCGTGGTTGCACTGACATCCTGTGCGGCGCATCCGAACCGCACCATGAAGTGTCCGCCGGCCCATTTCACCTACGTCGGCACCGAGAGAGTCGACGGACTGACCTACGGGCGCTTCCAGGTCACCCACAATGCTGATCAGCCGCTTCAGCTGTGGGTGGATGAGAGACGCAGGTTGAACCCAAGGACCGCTCGCGCAGAGATGAGGCGCACAGGCGAGGATGCCTGGCGGCCTTACAACGTGATCCTTGAGGAAATCACACCGGGCGCGATCGGGCTGTCGATCGGGCAGGATGAACAGCAGAGCGTTCAGTTCGATGGTGATGGCCTGTTCCTGCCCGGCGCATCCAGCGCGGGCGCGAATTACTCCATCGTGGTACAGGACGCTGCCGGTTGCGAGCATCGCTCGGCAACGTTCATTCCCTGACATTTCTGGCGGCGCGCCGGCCAGGCAACGAAGGAAAAATGGCGCGCCCGGAGGGATTCGAACCCCCGACCAATGGCTTCGGAAGCCACTACTCTATCCGGCTGAGCTACGGGCGCGTTGTAGACCCGCCGCGCCGTCGGCCAGTGCCGGGGCGGGCATCGCAGCGCCATGAGGCGGTGCGGGACCGGCATTCTATCCAGTTTCGTCGAACAAATCTCCCCCCACCGGCAAAGCCCTGCCAGAGGGGCAGGAGTATCCTATCGCCATGGCTGATACCCCCCTCACTTCGCCGCAGTCGCCGGCGACGCCGCGTTGGCGGCATTACTGGAGTCTGATGCGCGCTGATCGCCCGATCGGCACGTTGCTGCTGCTGTGGCCCACGTGGTGGGCGTTATGGCTGGCTGCCGGCGGCCTGCCGCCGCTGTGGACGCTGTTCGTGTTCACAGCCGGCGTGTGGCTGACCCGCTCGGCCGGTTGCGTCATCAACGACTACGCTGACCGCTGGCTCGACCCGCATGTGGAGCGCACCAAGGCGCGGCCGCTGGCCACCGGCGCGATCAGCGGTCGCGCCGCGCTGGCGCTGTTCGCCGTACTGATGCTGGTGGCCTTCGGCCTGGTGCTGACCCTGAACGGGCTGACCATCGGCCTGAGCTTCATCGGCGTGTTCCTGGCCGCCAGCTATCCGTACCTGAAGCGCTACACCCATCTGCCGCAGGTCTACCTGGGCATGTCGTTCGGCTGGGGCATCCCGATGGCGTTCGCCGCCGTGCAGGGCGAGGTGCCGATGCTGGGCTGGCTGCTGTATGCCGGCAACATCCTGTGGTCCACCGCCTACGACACCTGGTATGCCATGGTCGACCGCGAGGACGACCTGAAGATGGGCTCGCACTCCACCGCGATCCTGTTCGGCGATCTCGATCTGGTCATTCAGGGCGTGCTGTACGCGCTGTTCCTGGCCACCATGGCGCTGGTTGGCGTGCGCGGCGGGCTGGGTGGCTACTACCTGGCCGGCGTGGCCGTGGCCACCGCGCTGGTGGTGTACGAATTCTGGATCTGCCGCAACCGCGAGCGCGGCCCGTGTTTCAAGGCGTTCCTGCACAACAACTGGGTCGGCGCCGCGCTGTTCGCCGGTATCGCCGTGGACCTGGCGCTGCGCTGACCCTAGGGGTTGGTAGAGCCGGCCGCTGGCCGGCTGCACCCGTGTGTGATTCCGAGGTTGCCGGCCAGCGGCCGGCACTACCCTTCTCCGCCCCTACGACCAATAGGTGGCTGACAGCCCACACCCCACCGCCCAGAATCGATCCATCGAACCTGGGAGGGTAGGCGATGGCCTCGACGGCAGCAGTACAGGACGGCTGGATGGCGCGCGCAGCGCTGCGCTCGGCCGCCTGGGCGGAAAAGTGGTTCCCTGACGCGTACGTGTTCGCGGTGCTGGGCGTGGTCATTGTCGCGCTGGCCGCGATGGGCTTCGGTTCGACCCCGCAGGCCACCGCCAGCGCCTTCGGTGACGGCTTCTGGAGCCTGATTCCCTTCACCATGCAGATGGCCTTCGTGGTCATCGGTGGCTACGCCGTGGCCACCGCGCCGGTGGTCGCCCGCTTCATCGACTTCCTGGCCCGGGTGCCGCGCACCGGCCGCGGTGCGGTGGTATACGTGGGCCTGGTCAGCATGCTTGCCTCGCTGCTCAGCTGGGGCTTCTCGCTGGTGTTCGGTGGCCTGCTGGTCCGCGCGCTGGCCCGCCGCACCGAACTGCGCATGGACTACCGCGCGGCCGGTGCTTCGGCGTACCTCGGCCTGGGCGCAGTGTGGGCGATGGGGCTGAGCTCGTCGGCCGCACAGTTGCAGGCCAACCCGGCCAGCATGCCGCCGGGGCTGGTGGAGATCACCGGCGTATTGCCGTTCACCGAAACCATCTTCCTGTGGCAGTCGATCGCCCTGACCGCGGTGCTGATTCTGGTCTCGCTGCTGATCGCCTGGCTGACCGCGCCTGCGGCCGGCAGTGCGCGTACTGCCGAGGAGTTCCCCGGCGCTGCGCAGGCCGAGCCGGAACCGCTGCAGCGACGCACGCGCCCAGGCGAATGGCTGGAATACAGCCCGCTGCTGACCGTGCTGCTCTCGCTGCTGGCGCTCGGCTGGCTGTTCAACGAGTTCGCCAACAAGCCGGTGGTCACTGCCATCGCCAACCTCAACACCTACAACTTCCTTTTCATTTCGCTGGGCCTGCTGCTGCACTGGCGCCCGCGCAGCTTCCTCAACGCGGTGGCCAAGGCGGTGCCGAGCACCACCGGCGTGCTGATCCAGTTCCCGCTGTACGGCGGTATCGCGATGATCCTCACCCACGCCGCCGGTGGTGACGGGCAGACCCTGGCGCACCGGCTGTCGAGCCTGTTCGTGCACGTGGCCAGCACCGATTCGTTCGCGCTGGTGATGGGCATCTACTCGGCGGTGCTGGGCTTCTTCGTGCCGTCCGGTGGCGGCAAGTGGATCATCGAGGCGCCGTACGTGATGCAGGCCGCCAACGAGCTGAAGGCGCACCTGGGCTGGGCCGTGCAGGTCTACAACGCGGCCGAAGCGCTGCCGAACCTGATCAACCCGTTCTGGATGCTGCCATTGCTGGGCGTGCTGGGGCTGAAGGCACGCGACATCGTGGGCTTCACCTTCATCCAGTTGCTGGTGCACATCCCGCTGGTGCTGGGCCTGTTGTGGCTGCTGGGCATGACCCTGGCGTATGTGCCGCCGGTGATGCCGTGAGTGCAGGGCTGGCGTCCGTGCGCGAGCAGGACGCCAGCTCCGTTCAGCGCGTGTTTCCAGCAGAGCACGCCATGAATGCGCGCAGTCGGGCTGACGGCATGAGCACATGCCGAACCCATATGAATCCTTCATCGGCTTGTGCCGCAAGGGGCTTTGCCCGTTCATTCACGCGCGTACACACCAATGTAGCCGCCCACCAACGCGCGATTAACTCTCCGCTGCAGACGATGGCCCCGTCCACCGCATTCCGCGTGTGGCTTTGGAGATCGGACATGGCACAGCAGAACCAGAACCCGAACCAGAAGCAGCAGGGCCAGCAGAACCAGCAGGATCAGCAGCAGGGGCGTGGCCGCGACCAGCAGCAGCAACAGCAGCAGGAACAGCAGCAGCGCAACCAGCGCAACCAGCAACAGGGTGGGCAGGACGAGGAGGAGTGACTTCGGTACCCACTTCCTGTGATGCGCGAAGCCCCGCCCCGTGCGGGGCTTCGCTTATTCCAGCACGCCAATGCGTTGCAGCACCGGCGCTGCTGACATGTCGTTCGGGTTGGTGCCCGGCTGATCCTGCGGCACCTCCATTCCCATGGCGCGGTAGAGATCGACCCAGTGCCGTGCGATCTGCCCGGTCTTCGGGTTGCGGAAGTTCATCGGCTGCAGTGCGAACACATGGTGCGCACGGAACGCACGTTCGATGAAATCCGAACAGTAGTAGCTGTCCTCATTCAACACATACGACGTGTTGTAGGGCTTGCCCAGCATCATGCGTGCGGTCGCGATCGCATCCTTGATGGCAGCCTGCTGCGATGCGCGCAGCCGATAGACCACGACCTGCCGCTGCTTGCCTCGGGCGTCCTCGCGGAACTGATCCAGCGTCTGCCGGCGCGAGCCTTTCTCATCCGCATGCAGTAGCTCCCAGCCGTCTGGCGCCGCAGCGACCAGGGCCACGTGATCGAAGCTGGGTGCGCCCTGCTTGCCGGTGGCATCGTCGATGGCCGCGCTCAGGCCGGCATGGCCGGCGGTGACGAACAGCAGATCGCCTTCCCGGACCTCCAGCGCGGCCGCACCACCAGGCCACAGCGTTGGCAGCAGCAGGGAGAGGGCAAGCAGGAATGCGCGCATGGGGCCAGGGTCGAAGCGTGTGCGGTGGAGTCTAACGGCTGCTGCGATGACGTTGATTTCAGTATTAGTGTGATATTAGTCTCAATTCAGCATGTCGGGATATTCCTGACAGCGGATGTTGAAACTGAATTGACCGAGGCATGGCTATCCTTGCCTCCCTACCGCGCCGGAACCGCGCGCGACCGCCCGGAATCAGGAGGATCCCGTGAACCAGCTCCGCCCCGTTGCCCTGCTTGCGCTTGCCCTGGGGCTTGCGCTGTCCGGCTGCAAGCCTGCGCCCCAGGCAGCCCCCGCTGACGCCGCCGCACCGGCTCCGACCAGCACGGCCGGCGCCACGGCGCCGGCCACGCCGGTTGCCGCAGCCCCGGCAGACGCGTCTGCCAGCTGCCCCCATCCGGTCTTCGACGACTTCCTCAAGCATTTCGGCAACGAGATCGCGCTGCAGGAAACGTCCACTGCCGATCCGCTGCTGGACAGCCACATCGACAGCGAAGCCGAGCCGGAGCCACGCAAGGTGGAGGAGAAGGTGCCGCTTGCCAAGGTCGAATGGCCGGTGATGCCGGACCCGGCCACGCTGCAGCGCCAGGGCCGCGAGATGCAGGTCACCCGCCTGCCCGATGGCCAGGTACAGGTGCAGATGCGCACTCCCGATACCAGCGACCAGCAGATCTACACCTTTGCCCAGAAGCCGTGCTGGCAACTGGTCAAGCGTGAGGACGAATCGATCTGACCCCTGAGCGACCGCCTGCGAGCGGTCGTGTGATTCACCCAAGGAGCCCCGCATGCGTCTGTCTCCCGTTGCCCCCGTGCTGGCCCTGATGCTTGCTGCCTGCAGCGGCCCTGAGGCGGCTGCACCGGCGGCCCCTGCTTCCACTGACCCGGCAGCGACGCCGGCCGCACCTGCGGCTGCCGTTGCGGACCATTCCACCTCTCTTACGCTCGACGAGACCGGCATGCATATCGATTGCCAAGGCACCCGCCTGCACCTGGCGGCCCAGCCCACCCAAGACACGGACGCTTCCCGGCTGACCACGCTGGAAATTGAAAAGGACAGCGCACGCCAGGCCATTGCTGCGCCCAAGGAGATGGACGGCTATACCGCCGTTGGCCTGGCCTGCGTGCAGGACCGCAGCGGTACGCCGTACTTCGTCGTGCAGTACGGTGAACTGCCGTTCGGCTGCAGCTTCTGCGAGTGGTACTACCTGTACGACGCCAGTGGCCGCCAGTTGACCCACAGCACACCGCCGCTGCGCGGCGCGGAAGGCGAGGAGCAGGAGCCCAACAACGACGAGTACGAGAAGTTGATCGACTCGCTCGGCATCACGCACCCGGAGGTGAACTACATCGAAGACTGAGCGCAGCGGCAGGACGTCGCACGCGCGCTGTGAACGCAGCACCGCAGTACCAGAAGTACCAGGAGCAGTACCCCTTAAGGAAATCCCCCTTTTCATAGAATGGATAGCACAGACATGGCAGATATCTACCAGGACATGGTCCAGCCCCGCGGGGCGGCCTACAGCAGTGACCGCATCAAACCGTGGAGCCACTACCGCGAGCCGATCGACCAGAGCGACGGCCGCCTGCATGGCAACTCCCGCCGGTGGGGCGATGCGACCCCGGAAGTACAGTCACGGGTGATCGACACGATCATCGAGTCGGCGCGCGAGAAGGGCCTGACCCCGCGCGAAACCGCGCACGTACTGGCCATCGCCCGCGTTGAATCGGGCTTCAACCCCGATGCCGCCGCTGGCACCACCTCGGCCTCGGGCCTGGGCCAGTTCATCGACAAGACCGGCAACCACTACCACCTCAACAACCGCAACCGCTTCGACGTCGGCGCACAGTCCGACGCACTGGTTGACCATTACATCGATAACCGCACGCTGGCGCACAAGCGCGGCCAGGGTGAGGAGTACATCTACAAGTACCATCACGACGGCCCGACCCGTGATTACGGCGGCCTCGCCCTGTCTGAAAAGAAGGTGATGCCGTACGTGGACAAGTACGAGCGGTTCGTGGAGCAGCGCCTGGGACTGACCCACGGCCAGTCCCAGGGCAGCCACGCGGCCCCCGCCGTAGCTGCGGCCACGCACGCGCAGGCCAAGCCGGCAGCGGTGCATGCCGAAGGCCAGACCCGCACCTTCGAGCAGACGATGCAGGTGATGCTGCCCCCGCAGAACGGGGTCAAGCCGCACATTACCGGTGAGTTCGGCGAACACCGCGCGCACAAGCCGCACGGTGGCACCGACTTCAACTATGTCGGCGGCCAGCACGGCCGTAATCTGCAGCACCCGACCGTCAACGCGCCGATCTCCGGAACGGTGACGTTCGTCGGTGGCGACTACGGTACGGTGAAGATCAGGGATGCACAGGGCAACTCGCACGAGATCCTGCACCTGCAGTCGACCCAGGTGAAGGAAGGCCAGCCGATCAAGGCGGGTGAGCCGATCGGTACCATGGGCGGCCGTGGCCCGGGCGGTGCGGGTCAGTATGCCCAGCACGTGCATTACCAGTTGAAGGATCCGCACGGCAAGCTGCTCAGCCCGCAGGACTTCTGGGACCACGGCAAGCTGAAGGAAACCGGCAAGGGTGGCCATTCGCATGATGCCGACCACAACGGTGTGCTGCGCCAGGGGGCCAAGGGCGAGGAAGTGACTGCGCTGCAGAAGGAACTCAACCGCCTGGGCGTGCGCGACGGCCAAGGCAACCCGCTGAGCGAGGACGGCAAGTTCGGTGCCAATACCAGGGACGCACTGATCGCCTACCAGAAGCAGCACGGGCTCTCCGCCGATGGCGTGGCGGGTCCGGCGACGCTGGGCAAGCTGGCCGAAGGCCGCAGCCATGCCGAGGCGGCGCCGAAGGGGCCGCAACTGGGCGACAAGGCGCATCCGGATACGCCGCTGCACAATGCGATCCGCGGCCACATGCCGGGCATGATCTGCAACGAGATGAGCGCGCATGTGACCGCCCAGGCCAAGGCCGCGGGCATCGATTCGCCGGAAAAGCTGCAGGGGGTCACCGTGCAGGATGGCAAGGCCTTCGTCGTGGGCACCGTTCCCGGCTTCCGTACTGCGGTGGACATGACCCAGACGGCACCGAGCCTGCAGGAGACCAGCGCTGCAATGCTGGCCAAGCACGAGCCTTCGCAGCAACACGTGCAGGACGAGCAGCAACGAGTGGCCATGGGCCGTTGACCGCTGCGTGTGAAGAGGTGTGTGGTAAAGGAGGCCGGCCGGAGTAATCCGGCCGGCTTTTCCGTTCATGGGGCAAGGACATACACGGATGCCGTTTCGCATGATGCACAGCACGCCGCCAATGCAAGGCACGGCGTCCACATGAGCCGGGTGCTGCGGTGGCGCAACGCATGGCAGTGGGGAGGGCTGGCACTGCTGCTCTGCCTGTTGCCGCTGCCAGTGCTGGCGGCGGTCCCGATTCCGGCACTGGACGACCCGGTGGTGGACACCGCCAACGCGCTGTCCGCCAGCACCCGCGCCACGCTGCGCGAGCAGGCATTGCAGCTGCAGGCACGCAAAGGCGCGCAACTGCAGGTGCTGGTGGTGCCCAGTGTTGGCGATGACGGCATCGAAGCCTTTGCACAGCGTGTCTTCGACCAGTGGCAGCTGGGCCGCGCCGGTGTCGATGACGGGGTGTTGCTGCTGGTGGCGGTGCAGGACAGGCGCGTACGCATCCAGACCGGCTATGGCCTGGAAGGCACCATTCCCGATGCCTATGCCGCGCGCATCATCGACAAGGCGATCGTGCCGCGCCTGCGCGAAGGAGACCTGGACCGGGGCATGCTGGACGGCAGCAAGGTGCTGGTGGCGCTGATCGATGGCGAGCCGCTGCCGCCCGAGCAGGATTCATCCGCACGCAACCTGTTGCCAGCGGATTGGCGTACAGGGGATTCAGTCGTTGCCCTGACGTTGCTGGTGGGGTTCCTGGCCGGTCTGTGGCGATCACCGCCGCGCCTGCTGGCCACCAGGACCGAGGCCGAGTCCAGCGGTAAACGCCGTGAGCGGCGGCGCAAGGCACTGGCAGCCAATGCGGCAGTGCCCAGGCCGAACTGGCCGACCTTGCCTGCCTGGGGCAGGCCGTTGCTGGTAACGGCGGTGATGGCCGCTGGGTTGGTTTCGGCGACGCTGCTGCTGCCGCGGCATGTACTGCCTGCGCTGTTCTTCGTGTTGTTACCCGCTGTACCGGTGGCGGCACTGCTGGGGTGGTGCTGGCGTCGCAGCCGTGGTGTGCGCATCGTGCTGTGCGGCATGTTGGCCGTCAGTATCGGATTCTTTGTGGTGATGCTGGTCCGTGGTCAGTTGCCGCCCAGCCTTGCCCTGCACACGTTGCTGAACCTGGCGGTCGCCATTGCCGCCATGCTGGTGTTCTTCCTGGTGCAGGCCGGCCGCGCGCGCTGGCGGAAGAACCGCAACAGCTTCGCCGTGCGCCTGGTGGTGCTGGTGCTGTTGACCGGCGGCTATGCGCTGGGCGCGCTGCTGGCCATCGACCGGGCCAACGACGAGAACGCACGCGTGTTGGCGACGATCGTGTCCAGCGTAGGCTCGCTGTTCCTGTACTTCATCTGGGTGTTCACCCTGCTGCCCGGCGAAAAAGCACGCAGCGGACGAAGGTCGTCCCAAGGCTACCGTTCCTCGTCCAGCACCTCGTCGTCGAGTTCGTCCTCAAGCAGTTCCGGCGGCTGGTCCGGTGGTGGTGGTCGCAGCGGCGGCGGCGGCGCTTCGGGCAGCTGGTAGTTCAGGCCGCCCACACCCGCCAGCCCAGCGCGGCATCGCGCAGTTCGCCGCTGCCGCTCACATCACCCACCTGCAGCTGCACGCCCTGCGCATTGGGCAGGTCCTTCTGCTCGGGGAACCAACGACGGTCGGCGGCGACGATGATCAGCAGGCCCTCGTCGTCGCCCATCGGCGCGAACTGCGGCGACGGCGGGCTGATCGGCTGCAGGCCGAAGCGCTGGCTGGACTGTTCGCGCACCGCATCGACATCGTGACTGGGCAGGCCAACCTCGCTCAGGCAGGTCAGCTCGCTGCCATGGAACACGCCTTCGCGCGCGCTGGCCGGCAAGCGACGGCGGCCGATCAGTTCAAGGATCAGGCCGTCCGGGCCGGTGAAGTACACCGACTGCGACTGCCAGCTGCTCTCCAGCGCAAAGTAATCCAGGCCCTCAGGATTACGTTGCAGCGGGGTACGTTCGCGCAACCAGGCCATCGCCTCGCCGAAGCGTTTGTCCGGTACGTTGAAGGCCAGGTGCACGCCACCGACGGGGTGATCACCCGCCGCCTGCAGTTCGATCGTGCTCCAGCCGATGTGCACATGGTTGCCGACCACGCGCTGCTGCAGCACATCGTGGAAATACGCGGCGACGGTGGCGACGTCGGACACCGGCAGGGTGAGGTGAAGCAGGCGCATGACCGATTCTCCATGGACGCGCTCACTGTAGCGCTGGGGACTGCCCGGCGGCCACTAGCGCAGTGACTGGTTGAAGAATCGTATTGCGGCGTCCACTGCCTGCGCGTGGGTCTGCGCCTTCGGCACCGACGACCTGCACAGGTCCTGCAGCCGCCGCTGTCCGGTCGGGGTGCATGCGGCGAGGAAATCGTAATGGCCGACACCGGGCAGCGCCTGCAGTGCAGCGCCCGCAATCACCGCACGCGCAGCCTCGCCATTGGTCTGCAGTGGCGCAACCGTGTCAGCCTCGCCCAGTACGATCGACACGGGCTGTTCCAGCGAGGAGAGCTGCTCGGGCGCAAAGGCCTGCACGATTGCCGGTGCCAGCAGGAACACCGCGCGCACACCGGGAATGGCGCGCGCGTCGTTGGCGTGGGACATCCACGGCGACAGCTCGGGCGACGCCGCAGCGGCAACACGCGCCTCCATCGTGTGCGTGGCCGCTTCCTGCTGGGGCCGGCAGACGCCGTCATCCGGATGCGCCGTGCAGAAGGCCAGCAGTCGCTGCAGGTCCGGTCGCGCACCGGCCGCCACCAGTGCGGTGTAGCCGCCGGCCGAGAATCCGGCGACCCCCAGGCGCTCAGGATCGACATGGGGGCCCAGCACCGGATCGGCCTGCACAGCCGCCAGTGCGGCACGCAGGTCATCGGCGCGCAGCCAGGTCAGCACGCTGCCGGGCAGGGTCATGCTGTCAACGCCGTTGTTGCCCGGATGATCGACTGCGATCACCAGATAGCCTGCCCGCGCCAACGCGGTGCCCAGCCAGCCCATCATGCGCGCGCTGCCGCCGTTGCCATGGGAGAGCAGCAAGGTCGGCAGGCGATCACCGGCGACCGGCGCATCCTTGGACGACCGGCCGACCTCGAACAGCGGCGCGTCGGGTGGACCGATGGTCAGCACGGTCTCCCGGCTGCCTGCAGGTGCCGGATACCAGACCGTGTAGCGCAAGGCGTCGCGGCGCTCTGCGTCGCGCACGGCGGCGCTGGCCAGCGTCGTTGTGCCGTGGCGCTCGCCGGCCACCCCGCTTTCGCGAGCGGCGCCGGTGCTTGTGAACGCCATCAGCATCGCTCCCAGCACAGCAGCGGTCATGCGCATCTTCAACTCCTTGTCAGTGGGGACGGTCGTCGACGGGCAGCCAGATTTCCACGCCGCCCTGGCCGGTGTGCTCGTCGAACCGGGCGTCGTAGCGCTCCAGATCCGGCGCATCGGCGAGGCTCAGGTTGGAAGCAGGAAGATAATGATCCAGCAACCAGAACCAGGTCGAGCGGATGGCCGAGATGTGCCCGCTGTGCCAGGCCACCAGGTAGCGGCGCGCCGGGATGTCCACGCGTTGCCAGTGCGCAGGCACGCTCGGCACCGTGCTTGCCGGCAGTGCCGCGATGTAATCGAAGCCACCCTTGTCATCACTGTTGCAGCACACGCCGAAGCTGATCGGCGCCGGCGTCGGCCATTCGCGGTTGAGCTGGGCCCACTGGCCGGGAATCGCGCCGCCACTGTCGCGGGTATGCCGCATGCCGATGCCGGCCACCTGGAACGCGGGCGTTTCAAGCAGGCGGGGCGCTTCAATGCAGGCGGACGGGGCCTCGTCCACGCGGATCGCCTGCACCAGCGCCAGCCCATCGGTGCCCTGTTCGCGTACCCGCTCCGGCGTCTGTCCGAACTGTTCGCTGAAGGCACGCGTGAAGGCGGCATGGGTGGTATAGCCGGCCCCCAGTGCCACCTGCAGGATGTCGCCGGCGCCGTTGGCCAACTGCTGCGCGGCAGCGGTCAGGCGGCGCCCGCGCAGGTAGCGCACCACCGAGGTGCCGGTGCGGGCCTGGAACAGGCGCGACAGATGGAATGGCGACAGGCCGGCCGCAGCGGCAATGTCGGCCAGCGCCAAGGGCTGGTCCGCATGGGTTTCGATGTACCACAACGCCTTGCCTGCCGCGCTCATCCTGCCGCTCCCCGGATCCAATGCCGGCACAGTAGCGGATCGGCAGGCGCGGCGTTTAGCAGTTCTTGCGCCTGTGCGGATTCAAGCTGTCGCACTGACGTCATGCCTCCTTCACAGATCGCGCCGAGACTGCGCGCCTTGTCCAGGCCTGCGCTACCCCCGCAGGTGCTGGCCCTGCCGCGTCCTCCCGGAGCCCTGCCGTGCATCGTTCGAAGCTTTCGCGTTCCATCCTCCTTGCCCTTTGCATGGCCAGCGCAGGAGGCGCGATCGCAGCGGAGGCCGATGCGGTCGATGCCGCAGGCGGCAGCCGCGCCGCACCCACCCAGCTCGATGCGATGCTGGTCACCGGCACCCGCGCGTCCAACCGCACCCAGTTCGAAACGCTGGCGCCGGTGGACGTGTTCAGCAAGGAAGACATCAGGTCCGTCGAATCCACCGACCTGAAGGACGTGCTGGCGCAGCTGGTGCCATCATTCGTGGTACAGCGCCTGCCGATGGCGGACGGCCAGGTGTTCGTGCGTCCGGCCACCCTGCGTGGCCTGTCGCCGGACCAGACCCTGGTGCTGGTCAACGGTCGCCGCTTCCACCGCAGCGCGCTGCTCGGCAACCGCGGTGCACAGGCGGCCGACCTGGCGCAGATTCCGACCAGTGCGATCAAGCGCATCGAGGTGCTGCGCGATGGCGCGTCGGCGCAGTACGGCTCGGACGCCATCGCCGGTGTCATCAACATCATCCTCGAGGATGGCCCGGGTAGCGAGATCACCGCCGGCTATTCGCAGTACGCGCAGGGCGACGGTGCCTCGCGCGACTTCAGTGCGCGCACCGGCTGGTCGCTGGGCGACTATGGCAGCCTGGTGCTGTTCGCCGAATCGTCCAACTCCGACGCTACCTCGCGCACGCGCCAGCGCCCGGACGCGATCGCCTTCCAGGCTGCACATCCGGAACTGGACGTGCCCAATCCGGTGCAACGCTGGGGCCAGCCGGAGCTGGAAAGCCGCCGCGTCGGCTTCAATGTGAAGGCCAATGCCAGCGAGACGCTGGAGTTCTATGCCTTCGGCCTGTACAGCCACAGCGATGGCGTCAGTGATTTCAACTGGCGCAACCCGGACACTACCACCGGTGCGTACCGCACCACCGCCATCTTCCCGGGCTGGAACCTGCGCTCGCTGTATCCGGTCGGCTTCAGCCCGCAGTACGGCAACGTCCAGAACGACCTGCAGCTGGTCGGTGGCCTGCGCGGCGAGATCACGCCCAAGCTGCGCTGGGATGTCAGCGCCTCGTATGGCCGCAACGCCATCGACTACAGCTTGAAGAACTCGATCAATGCCTCGCTCGGCCCGGCCAGCCCGACCGCGTTCGATCTTGGCCGCCTGACCCAGACCGAGAAGAACGCCAACGCAGACTTCAACTACGAGTGGGACGTGGCCGCGCTGTCCCAGCCGGTCAACGTCGCCTTCGGTGGCGAGTTCCGCCAGGAGACCTACCAGGTGCGTGCCGGCGACCCGGCCTCGTACGCGGTGGGTCCGGGCGCTGCGGCGGGCCTGGAGGCCAATTCCAATGGCGCGCCCGGCTTCTCGGCCAGCCAGGCCGGGCAGTGGAGCCAGCGCAGCAAGGCCGCCTACGTGGACATGGAAGTACCGCTGGGCGAGCGCTGGAGCATCGGTGCAGCCGGCCGCTACGAGGACTTCTCCAGCTTCGGCAGCACGCTGGACGGCAAGCTCTCGGCGCGCTTCGCGATCACCCCGGACGTGGCCCTGCGCGGTACCGTGTCCAGCGGCTTCCGTGCGCCGACGCCGGCGCAGCTCAATACCACCAGCACCACCCAGGGGTTGGATACGCGCACGCTGCAGATCTTCACCAGTGGCCGTCTGTCGCCGAACGATCCGCTGGCGCAGCTGCTCGGCGCCAGGCCGCTGAAGCCGGAACAATCGCGTACCGCGTCGCTGGGCCTGACCTGGCGCACCGACCTGGGCCTGTCCGGCTCGGTGGATGTCTACCAGATCAAGCTCAGCGACCGCTTCAGCCAGTCGGCCAGTTTCGCCATTCCGGCCGGTACGCCCAATCCGCTGGGCTATACCTCGGTGAACTATTTCACCAACGACTTCGATACCACCACTACCGGCGTGGACGTGGTCGGCAACTACCTGCGCGATCTCGGCGCCGGCCGCATGACGCTGACCCTGGCCTACAACTACAACCGCACCCGCGTGGACAACGGCAGCACCTCGGTGGCCACCAACGAGACCCAGCGCGTGCTGTTCGAGGATCGCCTGCCCGAGCACAAGGGCAGCCTGACCGGCAGCTGGGACATCGGCGCCTGGTCGCTGATGGCACGCATGCGCTACTACGGCGCCTGGACCGATTCCAGCGGCAATGCAGTGGGCGATATCTACCAGCGCTTCGGCGCGATGAGCTTCCTCGACCTGGCCGTCGGCTATCGCATCAACGAACATCACAGCCTGCGCGTCGGTGCCGACAACGTATTCGACCGCTATCCGGACGAAGCCACCTTCCAGGCCAGCCGCGGCCTGATCTACTCGCGCAACGCGCCATACGACACCGACGGTGCCAACCTGTACGCACAGTACCGGCTGAGCTTCTGATGGACGCGGCCCGCCGCTCCCTGTTGCGTGCCGGCACCTTGCTGCCGGCCGCAGCCGCACTTTCTTCACTGCCGGCCATGGCTGCCACGCGTTACGCTGCGTCCATGCAGATTCCCGCAACGACCGCGGCGCCGGACGTGCTGGCCCGCGATGAAAACTACTGGGCCGCCGTGGCCAGCCACTTCGATGTCACCGACGAAGTGAACCATCTGGAGAACGGCTACTGGGGCGCGATGGGCCGCGAGACACTGGCCAGCTACCAGCGCCACACCGCGGAAGTGAACCGAGGCAATGCCTGGTATGGCCGCCGTGAGTTCCCGGCGCAGTACATGGCGGCGCAGCGGCAGGTGGCCGAACTGCTGGGCGTGGGCGCCGACGAGATCGCACTCACCCGCGGTGCCACCGAGGCGATGCTGGCGCTGATCGGCGGCTACAACCGCCTGCAGCCCGGCGACCAGGTGCTGTACGCCGATATCGACTACGACAGCATGATCGGCGCGATGCGCTGGCTGCAGCAGCGCCGCGGCGTGCAGGCCGAACGCATCGCGCTGCCGGCAGTGCCCGACCATGCGCAGATCCTGCAGGCCTACGAGGCCACGTTCGCGCGGCTGCCTCGCCTGAAACTGGTGCTGCTGACCCAGGTCAGCCATCGCCATGGACTGGTGCTGCCGGTGGCCGAAATCGCCGAACGTGCGCGCGCACGCGGCATCGACGTGATCGTTGATGCCGCACACGGGTTTGGCCAGATCGACTACGCGGTGCCGCAGCTCAAGGCCGATTTCGTTGGCATCAACCTGCACAAGTGGATCGGTGCGCCGGTCGGCGTCGGCGCGATGTATGTGCGCAAGGGCCGCGTTGCGGACCTGGACCCGTACATGGGCGAGACCGACGATGGCCGCGTGGGCAGCCGTGTGCACACCGGCACGGTCAACTTCGCCGCTTACCTGGCGCTGCCGGAAGCGATCGCGCTGCACCAGCGCATCGGCGCGGCCAACAAGCAGGCGCGCCTGCGCTACCTGCGCGAGCGCTGGACCGTCCCTGCGCGGCAGATGGCGCATATCGAAGTGCTGTCGTCGCCTGATCCGGCGCTGGCCAGCGCATTGGCCAGCTTCCGCCTGCGCGGGCGCACCTCGGTAGAACAGAATCAGGCACTGCAGAAGCGCTTGCTGGATGAGCATCGGATCTTCACCACCCATCGCGATGGCCTGGAGTCGGGTGCCTGCGTGCGGGTGACACCGTCGGTGTTCACCCGGCCGGCGCAGATGGATGCGCTGGTGCAGGCTCTCGCGGCCCTGGTCTGACCCTGCTTTGGTAGGTGCCAACCTTGGTTGGCACATTCCCACTGTGCGGTGAAACCTTCCGCCGGCCAGCGGCCGGCACTACCGACCGGGTGGGGGCCGACCGTGGGACGGCACATCACCCTGCTTTGGTAGGTGCCAACCTTGGTTGGCACATTCCAACCGCACCGGGGAATCGTCCGCCGGGCAGCGGTTACCGCTCGATCGCCGGCAGCGCGTTCGACAGCAACCGGTCAATCCTTCCGTTGATGCAGAACTGTAGTGCCGAACATCGTCTGAGCTCTACAGTCGCAACGCACACCAATCCCCCGGCCGGCCAGGAGAGCCAACCGGCCAGGGGCACCACTCAACGCCTTACTTGGTCTCTTCCCACTGCACCACGTCCGGCTCGGTGGCGCGGATACCGGCGGTGGACAGCAGCTTGGTGGTCGCATCCAGCGCAGCGTTTACCGACGGGTACTCCACGATGGCCTGGCCCGACGCCCTGGAGACCTTCACCACGGTACCGCCAGTGGCGGCGGCTGCGCGCTGGGCCGAGGCTGCATCGGTGAAGAACACCTTGACCCGCGACGTCGCCACCACCGGCGCGCCGTCACGGGAGACCGCCGCCGCGAACTTGCCGGCGCCGGCATCGGCAGGTGCCGCCGTTGCGCCATCCAGCGAACGCTTGGTACGCGAGCTGGTGGTCGCCGCCGCCTGCGGGGTGATCGTGAACTGGCCGCCGCTGGCCTGCTTCACGGTGGCCGAGGGGGACAGCTGGAAACGCGTGCCGCCCACATCGAACGTGCGGCCGGTAGCGGAGGCCTTCAGTTCCTGCGCATCCACGGTCGACAGGGTCCTGGCTGGAGGGGTCTGCCCCGAGCTCTGCGCCCAGGCAGGGGAGGTCATCGCCGCGAAGGCGAGCGTGCTCAACAGAATGGTCTTCATCATCAGTGCCCCAGAACGCGGATCTTGAAGAACTCGAGGTTGCCGCGCGATGCTGCGGTCGCGGCCTGCCCCATGTCGGTGACTTCCAGCGTCCAGGTGCCGCTGGCATTCTCATCCAGGAAGGCATTGCTGGACAGCAGGTCCCAGCTGGTGAAATTGCTCTGCGCGCCACCCGTGCCCGAACCGATCGCGGTGAACGCCGGTTGCACCACGCTGCGGGTGCCGCTGGGCGACACAAGCACGAACTGCAGCTGGCGCGTGTTGCGGTGGTTGACCCGGAAGCCCAGCTGCACGCTTTCGATGTTGCGCGCGCCGTTGGCCAACTGGAAGGTCAGGCGTGCGGCGGCGGCCGAGGTGTTGCCGATGGCCACGGTACGCGTGGTGGTGCGCCAGCCGCTGTCGACCAGCGCACCGAGCGACTGGAAGTTCTCGGCCACCTGCACTGCACGTGCAGCGTTGACCACGCCGAAGCCATACCAGTTGCTGTAGGCACGGCCGGCGGCATTCACCGTCCAGCCCGGCACCAGCGTGCGCCCGTCGGCCAGCGTCACCGCCGGCTGGTTCGGGTGGTTGCGCGTGGCGGTGGTGGCCAGGATGTACTTCACATCGCGATAGGACAGGTTCGGATTGGCTTCCAGCACCAGTGCCGCCACGCCCGATACCATCGGCGCCGACGCCGAAGTGCCGTTCATCTTGGCGGTGTAGTTGCAGGTGCTGTCGATGGCCGACAGGTTGCTGTCCAGGGTGTTCTGGCGGTTGGTGTTCTTGTTGCTGCCCTGCGCGCACCCGGTCACGTCGGTGGTGACGATGGCCGGGTCGTACGCGCGTGCCACCAGGCCGGGCGCGTACTGCGCCTGCAGGCCGTACTCACCACCAAAGGCCGAAACCCACAGGGCCGAGCCGGTGGAGGAGTAAGACGAGCGCACGCCATCGGCGCGCACCGCGCCTACGGTGATCACGTTGAACAGGTTGTTGCGCGGATCACGGCCGGCCGGCACGCAGCCGGTGTTGCGGTTCTTGGTGTCGGTGGTGCAGACATCCTGGGTCTGGCTGATCGAGGCATTGTTGAAGTTGTTGCCGGCCGACTTCACGTAGATGCCGCCGCGGCCACCGCGCGTCCCCGACAGTGCCTGCTCGTACGAACGAATCGTGTTTTCGCTGTACGCCAGCGGCAGGTTCGGATTGCCCGGGCCGGCGCCCCAGCTGTTGTTGAACACCTGCACGTCGGCCGATTCCGCGCCGTCCCACCAGGCGTACTCGATGTTGCTCTGCTGGTTGCCCAGCGCCGAGCGCGAAATCGGGTTGAAGCCCTTCAGCGTCGCCGCCGGGGCCACACCGCGCACGCCCAGGTTGTTGGCGCCCACCGCACCGGCGATACCGCCGACCATGGTGCCGTGGTTGTCGACATCGGGATTGGTCGGGGTGGGGTTGTTCGAGCCATTGGTGAAGTTCTTGCCGGCTACAGCGGCCACGTTGGCCGCCAGGTCCGGGTGCGCGATCTGCAGGCCGTCGTCGACGATGGCGATGGTGACGCCCTGGCCACGGATGCCATTGCGGAACAGGCCATCCACGTTCAGGTCGTTGCCTGCCACCGGCAGTGTGTCAGCCGGGACCGTCTGCCCGGTGTTGAGCAGGTGCCACTGGATTCCCGCCAGTGGATCGGCCTGTTGGGCCTGGGCGGTGACGGCCAGGCTGCCCAGTACCAGGGCAGTGGCTAGGGCCAGGCGCGCGGAGCGCGGTGGCGCGGTGCGTTGCGTGTGTCGCTTCATACACGAATCCTTCTGTTGTGAATCGGCATGGCAGGACGGCGGGGCGGATCTGCCCCATCGCAACGAGCCAAACGCGACACAACGAACAACCCCCTACCTCTTCACACCCGCAATGTGCGAATGTGCCAATTGCGTCACAAACACTTAGTACGTCAAGTTATGACGGGGCACTCGAATGCCTTCACGCCATCATCGCGTGCTCGCTTCGAGGTACGGGAAACGTGGGTAATCGCATGCAGGTGAAGTCACACATGAAGAAGGCACGCCAGCGTGCCCGTGCACGCGCGGACCAGACTCCGCTCTCGGTTGCCGCCATCCGCAAGGTGGTGCTGTCCGTGCATACGCGCAGCCACGACTATGGCGACGATGCCGATATTGCCGAGTTGCTGCCCGAGCTGGCAGCCTTCGGCATCACCACGGTGAAACCGCTGCGCCTGTTGATGAAGAAGCACCGTCGCGCGCTGCTGCAGGAGGAACGGATCGTAATGCGACGCGCAGAGACACTGCACCTGCTGGCTGAGGATGGTCCCTGTGGCATCGATGTACACGCCAACACCAGCTACTACGCCATCGGCGGCCTGGTCCGCACCAGCATGGAACACGAATTCGGCTTCGAGACGATGCTGCCCTTCCACGAGGTGCGCGAGGACGAGTCCGCGTAGCGCGGTGCCTGCCCGGTGGGTGTGGAAGCCCCGCCGGGGCATCATCGCGCGCCCTCACATCGCGCTGTGCTACTACAGCCCGTGCACCCTTCCGCACGGAGCACGATGATGGTCAATCCGCTCGCCCAGGCCCATCGCGGCCTCGGCACCACACTGTTCAGCCTGTTGAACCCGATACCCTTCGGTTTCTTCGTCGGCGCACTGATCTTCGACGCGATCTACCTCAACAGCGCCGAGGTGATGTGGGGCAAGGCCGCCGCCTGGCTGATCACCTTCGGCCTGCTGATCGCCATCGTGCCGCGCCTGATCAACCTGTTCGCGGTCTGGCGCCGCAACGGCACGGCCACCCGCATCGACCGCATCGACTTCTTCCTCAACCTGGTCGCGGTAGTGCTGGCCATCTGGAACGCCTTCGTGCACAGCCGTGATGCGTACGCCGTTGCGGTGCCCGGCACGATCCTGTCGGCGTTGACCGTGGCCCTGATCGCCCTGGGCCTGATCCTGCTGTCACTGCAGCCGCCGGTGCTGCAGGGAGGTCGTCATGGCTAAGCACATCCTGCCCACCGTGGGCGCCCTGGCGCTGGCCGTGATGCTGTCGGCCTGCGCCGGCAAGGCTGAATACCATCCCGCCGATCAGTCGGGCCCGCAGCCGCCGCTGCCCAAGCCGGCCAACTTCCTGATGCCGCCGATGCAGGTGCCCAAGGGCGTCGGCTGGGCTGATGGGCAGACCCCCACGGTGGCCGAGGGCCTGAAGATCGAGCGCATCGCCGCCAACCTGCAGCATCCGCGGCGCCTGCTGACCCTGCCCAATGGCGATGTACTGGTGGTGGAAGGCAACGGCCCCGGCGAAGAACCGGTCACCACGCCCAAGCAGTGGATTGCCGGCAAGGTCAAAGCGCGCTCGGGCAAGGCCGGCAAGGGCGGGAACCGGGTCACCCTGCTGCGCCGCACGCCGGGAACGAGCACGTGGACCCAGCATGTCTACATCGAGGGCCTGCATTCGCCGTTCGGCATCCAGCTGATCGGCGACACGCTGTACGTGGCCAACACCGGCAACATCATGCAGTACCACTACGTGCCCGGCGAAACCCGCATGTCGGACAAGGGCCGCGAGTTCACCGACCTGCCCAGCACCATCAACCACCACTGGACCAAGGAACTGCTGGCCAGCCGTGATGGCCGCAAGCTGTATGTGGGCGTGGGCTCCAACAGCAACATCACCGAGAACGGCCTGGCCGTCGAATACCGCCGTGCGGTGGTGCTGGAAGTGGACGTGGCCACCCGCGGCAGCCGCATCTACGCCTCGGGCATCCGCAACCCGACCGGGCTGGACTGGGAGCCGAGCACTGGCCAGCTGTGGGCCGTGGCCAACGAGCGTGATGAGATCGGTGCCGACCTGGTGCCTGACTACCTCACCTCGGTGAAGGAGGATGGCTTCTACGGCTGGCCCTACAGCTACTACGGGCAGCACGTGGACGAACGCGTGCAGCCGCAGCGGCCGGACCTGGTGGCCAAGGCAATCGTGCCGGACTACGCCATCGGCTCGCACGTGGCACCACTGGGCCTGCTGTTCTACACCGGCCAGGCGCTGCCGACGCAGTACCACGGCGGTGCCTTCATCGGCGAGCACGGCAGCTGGGACCGTTCACCGCTGAGCGGCTACGAAGTGGTGTATGTACCGTTCAAGGACGGCAAGCCGACCGGGCGCCCGCAGACCGTGGTGAGCGGCTTTGCCTCAAAGGACGAGAAGACCCTGATGGGCGCACCGGTGGGCATGGCCATGGACGCCGAGGGCGCGCTGCTGGTGGCCGACGACGTGGGCGACGTGGTGTGGCGGGTGTCGGCCAAGTAGTTCTGTAGAGCCGAGCCATGCTTGGCTTACGCGCGCAGCGCGGGGTTTCGCGTACAGGTCGAAGAGCAGCCGAGCATGGGCTCGGCTCTAAAGTTCCGCAGTACCGCTGCGGAACCCGCTGAACACCGACTCGGCAGCAAACCCAACGCCGCCCAGCAGCACGCCGAAATACACCACCGTGGCCACCACGAAGCCATAACCGGCCGCCACCGCCGCGCCATCGCGCTGGATGAAACCAATCGCAAACGACATCAGCGCCAATGCGGGCAGCGTGTTGCTGAAGGGGATCGGCCCGGCCGGGGCCATCAGCAGCAGGGTCGCGAACACCAGCATCAGGTTGTTCAGGCGCATCATCTTCTTCGAGCGCACCATCACCGCCAGCCGCATCGGCCGCGAAAGCCGCTCCATGCGGTGCACCCATTTCAGCGCACGGCCGAGGTTGGCCTTCAGCTTGTCGGTGGCGATTTCGCGGCGGGCCAGCTTCTGTGGCACCCACAGCGGGCGGTTGCGCACCCGGCTCAGGCCGATCAGCAGGATCGAGGCGCCAAACACCGTACTCAGCCCGGGAATCGACACCGGAATGATGAAGATGGCCGAGAGCAGGATCACGATCAGCAGCAGGCCCTCATCGCCCAGCGCGCTGAGCAGGGTGCCGACGCTCACCTGGTCGCCGGGCAGCTCGTCGATCATCTGCTCGATCTGCTGGGCCAGGGGCGCGCTGTCATTGGTTTCGGGGGCACGGTAGGTCATGCGTCGCAAGGTTCTCCAGGGAAGGGCGGTCAACGGGCCGTCCTGCGGTGGGGGACGCACAGGCTCCCGCAGTATCCCGGCCAACGTGGGCAAAGAGGTGAACCGGGCATGAGGGGGTAAACTGGCGTGCCCCGCACGAGTTGAACGCAATGGACATGGGCCGCCGGCAATCGACCATCGAACTGGTCGCCATCGACATGGATGGCACGCTGCTGGACCCGTCGCACCAGCTCACCTCCCACGCCAGGAAGGCCATCGCGCAGGCGCGGGCGCTGGGCGTGCACATCGTGCTGACCAGTGGCCGCCCGGTTCCGGGCCTGGCGCCGTACCTGCACGAGCTGGGCATCACCGGCAACGACGACTACTGCATCGCCTGCAATGGCGGCCTGGTGCAGCGCATCGGCACGCGCGAAACCGTGGTCGAGTATCCGCTCAGCTTCGACGACTTCCTGTTCTGTGAGCACGTCGCCCGCGACCTGGGCGTGCACTTCCAGGCGCTGGACAGCCAGCGCATGTACACGCCCAACCAGGACATCAGCTACTACACCGTAGCCGACTCGCATCTTTCGCGGATGCCGCTGTCGTATCGTCGCGTGGAGGACATGGACCCATCGATGTCCTTCATCAAGCTGATGATGATCGACGCGCCGGACGTGCTGGATGCCGCCATCGCGCGCCTGCCGAGCGAACTGACCGAGCGCTTCGCGGTACTGAAGAGCGCGCCGTTCTTCCTGGAAGTGTTCGACCACCGCGCCGGCAAGGGCCCGAGCCTGCAGAAGCTGGCCGAGCACCTGGGCATCGACCGTGCCAACGTGATGGCCATCGGTGACCAGGAGAACGACCTGACCATGCTGCAGTACGCCGGCACCAGCGTGGCGATGGGCAATGCCATCGACGCGGTGAAGGCGGTGGCGCGGTTTGAGACCAGCAGCAATGCTGATGACGGCGTGGCGCGCGCGATCGAGCGTTTCGTCCTGCAGTAACCGCGCGTCCAGTTGCCCAGGTAGGTGCCAACCTTGGTTGGCACACACAAACGGCAAGCGCCGACCAAGGCTATACCCGCGTATAGCCCACCCATCCCCACCGCCATCGGCGCTGTACCACGGCGCAATGGCGGATGCGGCAGCGCGATGCAAGAATTTCGCACGTCGAAATCACGCCATCGAATCCTGCGGCAGATGATCGTCTTCATCTGCTGACCGACGCGCGCCGCGCTGTTACCCCCTCAACGCAATCGCAATGCCAGCCAGGGCGCCGACACCGGCGCTGCGACGCGCTGGGCGTGCGCCTGCGCCGCTCTCTCCCTGCACCCTGGATCCGCTGCCATGAACACCCCGCCCACGACACGCCTTGCCTTGGCGATCATCGCGGCCATCACAGCCCCTGCGTACGCCGCAGAAACGCACGATGCCGCGCACGACACGCCCACCACGCTCAATGCCCTACAGGTCATCGCCACGCCGCGTGGCGCGGCCGTGGCACCGACCCAGGTGGTCGGTCCCAACCGCTACATCATCAAGGCCGAAGACCTCGACGCAATGGTCACCGGCAACAACGGCTTGGCCATGCTCAAGCAGGTGCCGGGCGCCAGCTACACCGCCACCGATGGGCTGGGCCTGGATATCTCGGCCACCAGCCTGTTCGTGCGCGGCTTCCGCATGAATGAAATGGGCATCACCTTCGAGGGCGTGCCGCTGAACGACAACGGCTTCCTCTCGCTTACCGGCACCAGCGTGGTGAACGTGGGCGTGCCCGATGGCATCGGCGCGATCACGGTCAGCCCCGGTGGCGCACCGGTCAGCGTGTTCTCCAGCAGCGTCAACGGCGGCAGCCTGGAGTACCGCCTGCGCGACCTGCAGGACACGGCCAGCCTGCGCGTGAAGCAGGGCGTGGGCAGCGACAGCACGTTGGTCACCACCGTATCCGGGCAGAGCGGCCAGCTCGGCGAGCAGGGCCCGAAAGTGCTGGTCGACCTGCAGCGCGTGTCCGCCGACAAGTACCAGGGCGAGGGCACGCAGAACTTCCTGCGCGGCGACCTGAAGCTGCAGCAGGACGTCGCCTGGGGCGATGTCACCGTGTTCCTGTCCGACAGCAAGGCCAAGGTCTGGGGCTACAACAACATTTCCTTCGACATGATCCGCAAGCTGGGCTGGAAGGCCGACATCTTCTATCCCGATTACGCATGGGCCTGGTACGTGGCCTTGCCGGAGAATGCAGACAAGTCCTGCGGCGCCTACACCTGCGGCGAGCTGTCCGAACTGATTCCGTACGACACCGGCCAGATCACCCGCGACCGCGTGTCATCGATCAACCATCGCTTCCAGATCACCCCGGCGCTGAGTGGCAACGTGCAGCTGTACAACGCCAACAGCCACACCCAGGCCACGCTGACCGACCCGACCGTACCTTCACCCAACGGCGCACCGTTCTCCGAACAGGTGCAGACACCACGCCTCAACCGGCTGGGTGGCATGGTCAATCTGCAGTTCGAGACCGGCGCGCACACCTTCACCGCCGGCTTCTGGCAGGAGAAGAGCAAGGCCGCCGCCAAGACCGAGTGGTACCCGCAGCCACTGCTGGGCGAGGGCCCGCCGCTGAAGGCCACCGGTCCGTTCGATGTGTACGGTCCCGCGTTCAAGACCGACAACGCATCGAGCTGGGTGACCCGCTCGCGCCAGTTCTACCTGCAGGACGACATCGTGTTGAACGACACGCTGAAGCTGGGCGTTGGTTTCAAGGCCGTGGACTTCCGCACCCGCGGCGGCGGCCTCGGCGACGCCAAGGACCGGCCGGTGAACGGCACGCTGCGCGCGAAGAGCAACTTCCTGCCGCACGTCTCGCTGTTCTGGAGCCCGACCGAATCCACCGATGCCTTCATCGACCTGGCCAACACCATGAACGGCTATCGCGTGGCCCAGCGCGGCAACATCGGCTACACCGCCTCAGCGTGGACCATCACCGACCAGGAAGAGTTCGATCGCGTGGCCGGCACGCTGCGCCCGGAGAAGAACTGGAACCTCACCGTAGGCGCGTCGCATCGCTTCGATCGGCTGACGATCACCGGCGACGTGTTCTACAACGACATCCGCAACCGCCTGCTGTCAGCAGCCATCGGTACCCAGTTCGCGCAGATCAACACCGTGCGGCTGATGCCGAAGATGCACGTGATCGGTGCCGACCTTGGCATCACCGCCGACCTGACCGACCACGTGCAGTTCTACCAGGGCGTGGCCGTGGCCCGTTCGTACTACGACAGCGATTTCGTGGTGGGTGACACGGTGTACCCGATCAAGGGCAACGCCCAGCCGGGCTACCCGCAGATCTCGCTGGTCAGCGACCTGTCCGCCTACTTCGGTGACTGGCGCTTTGGTGCCACCAGCACCTCCTACCTGCGCCAGCCCTTCACCTACGAGAACGACATCCGCGTGCCGACCTTCTGGCAGGTCAACACCTACGCCGCTTACCGCTTCGGTGCGGACAGCGCCGTGCCCGGCCTGGAGCTGCGGCTGGACGTGAGCAACCTGTTCAACCGCCACAACATCGGCACCGCCACCATCGCCGGCTCGTCGTTCTCGGGGGATTACCAGACCCTGCAGCGCAGCGCGCCACGGCAGCTGATGTTCAGTACCTCGATAGCGTTCTGAGGCGATGAGGGCGGGGTCAGAGCCCTTTGCTGCGCAAAGGAATCCGACCCCGCAGCCATCCCGTGATCGGGGTCAGATCCCTTTGCGCAGCAAAGGGCTCTGACCCCGAAGCCCGTCCGGAAGCCCGCCTTGCGCAATCAACAGGGATTTTCTGGCGGCGACGCAAGGTTCCCACAATGTTGCTGGGTCATGCTGTCGGCATGGCTCAGTACAACCCGCGAACCCCGCTGTTCGGCATCCGAGGCCCAGGACGGCCCCGGCAGGCGCCGTCCGTGGCGCCTGTGATCGACCTGCAGGCCGAGTACCACTTCTGGCACGTCTACGAACGCGTGGTCCGCCCGCTACCCGGCGGTGGGCTGCCGCAGGCCTGGCTGGTGTGCCAGAAGGTATATCGCGACCGCTGGCAGCACCCGCACGACAGCGACGAGGCGGCGTTGTCGCGGGTGTTGTTCGGCGGGAACATGACGGCTGGCCGGGCGTCGGAGCTGGCGGAGCTGCACGCGCTGGTCAGCCGTCGGGTGGCGCTGCTGGCGAAGCGGGGACGGTTGCATTCGGCAGCCTGATGCCTGCCCTTGGTAGGGTCGACTGTTAGTCGACCGCTCTTCGCACCCGGCCGCAGGAGGATGCGCGCAGTCAGCGTCTATTCGACTCGGGCGAACATACCAAGGTGATTCCGTCTTCCGGGTATGCCTGCGGAAAGCGGTTGTTCTCACGACACCATGTCGCAGCGGGCGGCGATAGCCACTCGATCAGCGTCAGAATCTCATCGTGGTGCCCGCGCAGGTTCCAGCCGAGGATCGGTTCGTGATGGGCGATGCGGTTGCGTAGCACGCGTATGCGAGTCAGCGGTCCCGAAAAGCTCCTCCTCTTCAGTCCCCTGGGCGCACTGGGGTCCGCAATCCGGTGAAGGATCTGCTGCCAAAGGGCCTCGTAGTCCTTGTTGAACATTGTTGTCCAGAAACTGAAGGTGAGACTGGCGACCACACCGCCTGCTGTTACCGTTCTTCCCGCTCTGACCAATTCGTTGACGGCTTTGGCGACCTGCTCGAGTTGATGAGCAACCTTCAGGGCGCCAGTGCCTGGGCCGTACCACGCCTCGCCCTTGGCCTGGGTCAGAACGGTGTGGATGCGGTTTCGCAGTGCCACTTCCAACGTCTGCAGTGGTGCGTAGAGGCTTTCAGACAAGTGGGTATTGCATCCATACAGGGCGATGGCTCGGCTACGGTCGCCCCCCGCCCAATCCAGGTAGCGGCCAAAGCGCTCCAGGGAAAGGGCTTCTTCTAATCTGTCATGGCTCATCGCTGCCTGGACGCCTCCACCGATGCCGATTGCAGTGTGCCGCCGTGTGGGGTACGGTGGTCATGTACACCCCGGTACCGTCTCTGTCCTTCTGGGCACGCGGCCGGGGTATTTTTTTGATTGTTGCTGCTCCCGTGCGGACGAGGGCTCCCGGCAATCAGGCTCATGCATTTCCCCGGTCCAACTGCCGATAGCCGATCGCCTCAGCCAGATGCGCGGTCTGGATGTCCTCGCAACCCGCCAGATCCGCAATCGTGCGCGCCACCCGCAGAATCCGGTGCATCGCACGTGCTGAAAGCTGCAGACGCTCGATGGCCTGTTCCAACAGATCCTGGTCGGCCTCGCTCAGCTTCGTGCACGCCCGCAGCGCCGCCGGCGGCAGATGCGCATTGAGGCCGCCGCGCGCCTGCTGCCGGGCATGGGCGGCTTCCACCCGTGCACGCACCGCAGCACTGGGCTCCCCCAGTGGCGTGCTTTCCCGCAGCTCCACCGCGTCCATGCGCGCCACGCTGATATGCAGGTCGATGCGGTCCAGCAGCGGACCGGACACGCGCGCACGGTAGCGGTTGATGCGCTCGTCGCTGCAAAGGCAGCGGTTGCTGCGGTCGCCGGCCCAGCCGCAGGGGCAGGGATTCATCGCCGCCACCAGCTGGAATCGCGCCGGATACTGCACGCTGCGTGCCGCGCGGGCGATACGGATGTGGCCGGATTCCAGCGGCTCGCGCAGGGTCTCCAGCGCGCTGCGGTTCCACTCTGGAAGCTCATCCAGGAACAGCACGCCGTGATGGGCCAGCGAGATCTCGCCGGGGCAGGGCGGGTTGCCGCCGCCCACCAGCGCCGCCGCACTGGCACTGTGGTGGGGGGAGCGGAACGGCCGTTGCCGCCAACGCCGCGGATCCAGTCCCTCACCGCTCACTGAGGCAATCGCGGCCAGCTGCAACGCCTCGGCTTCCTCGGTGTCCGGCAGCAGGCTGGGCAGGCGCGAAGCCAATAACGTCTTGCCGCAACCAGGGCTACCGATCAGCAGAAGATGGTGACCACCCGCTGCAGCCACCTCCAACGCGCGCCGAGCGTGCGCCTGCCCGCGCACGTCGGCCAGATCGGGCAGTGGCAACGGTGTCGTGTCCACGCGCTCCACGGACGGCAATAGACGCGGATTGCCCAACCCGGCGCAGCACTCCAGCAGCGTCCGCGCCACACGCACATCAGCGTGCTCCGCCAATGCTGCTTCTGCGGCATTCCCCGGCGGCACCACCAGAATGCGCCCGGCGTCAGCCGCTGCAATCGCCGCCGGCAGCGCGCCGGCCACCGGCCTCAGCTCGCCGGTCAGGCCCAGCTCGCCCAGGAACTCGTACTGGAGCAGCGACTGCGGATCGACCTGGCCACTGGCCGCCAGAATGCCCAGCGCGATGGCCAGGTCGTAACGCCCGCCTTCCTTGGGCAGGTCGGCGGGCGCGAGGTTCAAGGTGATGCGCCGCTGCGGAAAGTCGAAGCGGGCGCAAAGAAGGGCCGCACGTACGCGCTCACGGGACTCACGGACGCTGGTCTCGGCCAGTCCGACAATCTGGGTGGCAGGCAGGCCGCCAGAGAGGTGCACTTCCACCCGCACCAGTGGGGCATCGACCCCGGCGCGGGCACGGCTATGGACCAGCGCCAGGCTCATGTGTGGATTCCTACAGAAAGACGCTTGATGGTGCGGCAGGTAATCTGCGTGGGACTATCGGGGATTGCCGGCAATGCGTCTCGGGGTACTTCTGCCTGCAAAGGGTGCAGCATTCGGATCAAGGGCAGATGTTTCTGTGCAGTGCGGCTCTGCGATGGCGGTTTCGGAGGCCTTGCGTCAGAAGAGGCGTACAACAGGGCAGTACAAGGAAAGGAGCGAGCTGAAATGCAGTGCATTCGAGTACTGATGGCCCTCTCGCTCGCCATGGGCCTGCCGGGGTGCCGGGATGAGGTGGAGAGTTCAACGTATCCCATTGGTCAGACGGGAGAGACGTGCACCGCCTACAAGGGCTTCGACCGCCAGCCTCCTGAAGTAGTTGTGGCCGAGCTTGCCAAGCGAGGGTTGGATAGTCGCCGATTGGTGCATAGGACAGTCTGCGGCTCGATCACCAGTTGGGACATTCTCCCCGCAGGGGCGTCGATCGATCGGATACCTCCGCCAGACGCATATGTAAACGTCCACCTGCTGGAAGACGGCTCGGTTTCCATCAGTACAGACCGCCCCTGACGTTGGCGCCGTCCTTGATGATCGAGCATCGGGCGGCCCCTTGCGGTGCAGGCGCAGCGCAACTGTGAGCGTCAGCCTACGAAGGCACTTCAGCGCTGAAGTCGTTGCTGGGATCGGGCTGGCGGATGCCGGGCGCCCCAAACAGACACCGCTGCTCATCCAGCACCAGCCCATTGAAGCGCCCAAACCGCTTCTCAACCCACGATGGCCCCGCACTTTCCACCAGCAACCGTCCCTGGCTCTGATGCAGATCCAGCCAGCGCTCGAAGCTGGTGCGCAGACGCTCGATGTCCGGCGCCCGCCACCGTGCATCGGCGGGCATGCGGATCAGCACGCGCGAGGGCGCGTTCTCCACGTCCATCACCACAACGCCCTTGCACCGGATCTCGAAGGACGTCACCCCGGCATGGCGCGCATGCAGTTCAAAGCCCTCGTGGGCCTTCGCGCTCACGAAGCCGAGTGCATCACTGTGCAGCAGGCGGTAATCGGCTGGCTGCAGCTTCTGGTAGGCCCACACCTGATCGCCCGCGGGCTCGGGCCACTCCACCCACATCGCGCCGATCACGGCGATGCACATCACCGCAGCGGCCAGGCCGTGCATCTTCATTCGTCACCCCGCACACAGGCAAAAAACTCCGCGCCATAGGCGCGCTCAGTCCTTGGGTCGCATCCGCTCGTGGATGAAGGCGGTCAGCGCCAGATCGGCCATCACCAGCCCCTCCATCACCCGGTCGCCGACGTACTGCTCCGGCTCACCGTTCTGGCGCGTGCGCTCGGCCGCCAGCAGGATCTCCTGCACGATGCGCTGGCCGGTGAGCGCGCAGTCGGCGTCGGACAACTGCATCTGCCGGCTGCGCAGGTGATGTCGCTCGGGCCACGGCTGGCCGTCGGCCGCAGCGCCCGCGCCGATGGCGTGCAGGATGGCGATGAGGCTGTTGGGATCCAGGGCCGGGGCGGCCGAGGGCGCTTCCTGGATTGGGCGCGGGGGAGGGGAGTGCGGCGTGGTCATGGCGGGCTCCGTGCATGCAGGCGGACGCCGCCACCGATAAAGGTGGCGGGCAGAGCGTGGCTCGAAAACCGGTGTGTGATGATCGCCGGTGGGCACGAGGCCCCCACGCCCCGCCCGCCATAGCCGGCAGACGGATTGCCAGCCGGCACCACGCAAGGTGATGCCGGCTGGCAAGCGCAAACTTCATCACAACAACGGGTTTTCGAGTCCCGGCCACCGATGCACGGTGGCGCAGTAACGATTACCTGCTGTTGTGCAGAATGCCAACGGGTAGGGGTCAATGCCGCCAAAACCCGAGACGCTTTTGGCATTGTGGCATAAGGCGGCTCGCTGCTAGATGCTTGCGCGGCGGAGCTTTAGCGGTTTCCAGTTCAGGTCTGCCAACTGTTCAGCCGGAGGGGCTGCGCGAGGTGATTACGACACCAATGGGTCAGGGTTGCTAGTGTCCTTCATCAACAAATCCTGAAAGCCGCAAATCAGCTCGGAACCGAGACAGTGCGATCACTAGACGGTTCTTTCGCTTCCCGTCAGGAAGAGACCGCCGGGACAAGTCCCACTACTGGTAAGGTCGACTCTGAGGCAGCAATTGGCGGTGGTGGAAGGTCAATATCAGCGACCGAGTATCATCAGATCGTCGCAGTCTTGATGAGGTTGTGGGCGGCTACTGCCAGCATCTGTGCTCGCATCTGAACGAAGTCAGCGTAGTTCATCGATCCGTCCATCACAGCAACGGGAAGAAGAGAAGAAGCCGCTATAGAGCTGCGACGCGCGGCATCGATCTTTGGCATGTAGTCCGCGGGCGACGAGTCACTTATTGCGCGGTTATCGGCCTGATTTAGGAAGCAAACGTTGGCGATGATGTTGGACTCGTTGAATTTGATGCCTTGAGAGTTCAGGAATGCCTTCGGGTATACATGGTGAAATTCCCTCGCGTTGTAAGCAGACATGGCTGTGCTCAGGTCTACCAAGCTATTCGAAAGAAAACTGCGTGGAGCACACTGCGCAAGGAGGCAGATGGTGGCCTTAGCGGCGGTCGAATTTATTCGCCACGTCTTCATAAAGAAGCTTGGCGAGATCTCAGCATCGATCGCGTCGAATACTAGGTCGCCGCTTGCTAGAGAATGCATTGCGCGAATGTCTTCCATGACAGCGACATTGGTTCCCGCCTTGTAGCGCTGCGTAAAAGCCACAAACCAAAACCAGCGCTTGAGTCCTGTCAGCTGTGCTGCATTGGGCTTCAATTTTAATGAAAAAAACTTCACGAGAGGAACAAACATTATCGGGAACGGGATGAATACCACGTTCTTGATGTGCAGTTCTTTCTCCAGAAAGTCCACAGTCGCATAGATCGCCTGCTTCAGGCGTAACATGCCGTCGATCAGATTCTGCGGCGGTGTATCAACCAGCGCATCTGCATCAATGCTGTCAAGTACTACAGCCGCAAGGCTGCGCATGAGCAGGCCCTCATCTAGCTGGTCATACCCTTTGTCCGCAAGTTTGTCGAGAACTCCTTCGATTTCCTTCCTGAGATCAAATTGATCTGACCACGTCCAAGCTGCAAGCAATTCGAGGGTGCTGAGGCTCGTCCCTGATGAATTGATGCGTTGAAAGACGCGGCAGACCTCTTGATTAGTGCGATCCCTAATGGTGACTACCGGAAATTCGTAGTCTTTGAATCGCTCAGTGAGGTTTGCAATCACCGTCTTCATGTCGTCGTCGAAACGTGCCATGTCAGGTAGGAGCTTCGTCGTGTCGAGAATGACGCGAAGGTTGATTGAAGTATTCGGGTCAGCCTCAGCGTAGTGGATGAACTCCTCACTGGAAGGCACAAAGCACACGCTGAATCGCTCGGCTAGCTCCGGGTCAGATGTTTTGGCATCCGAATTGAAAACGCCATAGAGGGTGGTCAAGCGCTGCTGACCGTCGAGGACATAGTTGACCGGGAAGTCCTCCGCTGTCTTCGGTAGTTCGAAGCCACCCACGTTCCGCTCATGCTCGAGCGCCTCTTTGGTGGACCAAAGTAGCAGAGAACCGACCGGGAAACCGCGATAGATCGAATCAAGCAGGCTCATGATCTGCTCGTCATCCCAGACGTACTCCCGCTGGAAGACAGGGATCTTGATGTTCCCCCTCGCCACATCGGTGAGAAGCGACGAGAGTCGTGGGTTCGACGGCGTGATTTTATGGGCGCCTGCCATGAACGTGCCTCGTTGTAGGATGTTATGGATACGTCGATTGTAAAGCAAAGGTAAGGGTGATCCGCCTTCTTGGAGCGGCTACTGTGTGCGCTGGAAATTGCCGTCTGCGTGTTCTGCGCGGCCTTCGCTGTTGCGGGTCGCCTCAGTGGCGTGAATCAATATGGCGTACAGGTGACATCGGTAGCGGAACCCCGTAGCTCTGTCGATCCGATGTCGCTTGTCGGCGAGGGTCTGGTCGGAAGCGCATGTCGATAGGAAAGGGGCTTAGATAGCATTGTCGAGGATATAAAGTCGATGCCGATCTGATGTTGCCGCGATATGGGGAAGGTCGATGCGCTGAGGTTAAATCGATAGGTCTGATTATTCCGGGCAACCTCTGAAGTATTGGCGCGGCGACGAAGGGCGGCGGGCGCGTTCCCCGTGCTGTAGGAGGGGGCGTCGCGCGAGCTTCGGACTCGATAGTCGTTTCCAAATAGGCCGCTGGCGGCGGCCTTCCCTTCTTTTGGCTGATCCGTGCGCCCGGTCATATACCAGGTTGTCAGTTGGACCCGGTAGCCCTAAGATCGAGAAGTATTAAGGGGGTGGCCGACCCTGTAGTGCGTATTAGATGGGGCAGCCGGGTCCGGAGATTGGGCTGCCAAGCATTTTTTCAGGAGGGGTTCTTGCGTAACGCAACCGATGAAAAGATCGACGAATTTGAGCATCTCTGGCGCTATTTTAAGACAGATAGGTTTGTGGAGTTGTTGCAAACTGAAGAGGTCTACTTCGCCGCTGCCAGACAATTCCAGGATCGATTTGAGGGGGCAACTGCTGTTCTTCCGCAAAATGCCTACATTGATCCGCGCTTCCCAACTGAAGGCGATCATGCTGAACGCGCATTTGAGCAGCTTCGGAGGTTGACGAAGATCAGCTGCTGGCACCGATCGTCATATGAGAGCGACGCAATGTGGCAACTTTATGCTGGTTCATGGAAGGGGGTGGCCATTCGTACAACCCCCGGAAGACTGGCGGCTGCAGCCAACACGTTTAGGTTGGAGCCTCATCACGAGGGGGAGGATCTTTGGGGTGGAAATGTGACGTATGTCGATTTACTCAAGCAAAGACTTCGTATCAATGAGCTAACAAGATTTTGGTACAAACACATGGCGTTTTCGTGGGAGCGGGAGTTTCGCCTCGGGATTTCACTGCGCCCCGCTGAAGAGTTTGGTGTTGCCGTGCCGGAGGAAGGGATTCGGGTTCGTTTCAACTTGGATGTCTTGGTTGATCGAATCTTCCTTGGTCCTTCACTTGAGCAGCGTGATGTCCAGCAAATCCGTCACGCTGTGGAGAAGGCCGGTCTGGGTGATCGGATTCGGGTTTCCAGCATGTTAGGGACACCAAGGTATACGTAGTTGCTGACTAGCGATTCGTACAGTCCGACGCCTTCGCGGCCCGGCTCAGTTCAAACGGACTTACTAAATGAGCATCGAACTTCTCCGGGATATGATAGAGGAGCTCCCAGCATCGCTAAGGGAGCAGATTATTGGTTACGCTGAGAGTGTGAGGCTCGCAGCGCCGTCTATAGCCAGAGATCAAGGAATTGAGCTGACAAAAAAATTTGAAGAACAAATCACTTTTTTTGCAGGTGTAAGGAAGCTCTTCTCAATCGTATCCTCCTCTTATTGGTCACTTGATAATTCGGCGACATTGCTCGCGCAATCCGATACAAGTGTGATAACCATTGCGGGCAGGTCATTTTCCCGTGGATCCGAGCTCCACCGACAGCTCCATTCCTTGCTTAATGATTTGGAAGGCGCGCTGCTAGAGTCGCAAATTTTGACTGCGGTGCAACTTAGCTTCAGTGAAATGGCAAAGGTGGTGGCGCATGAACTTGGCTAATGTAATAAGCGCAATCAAGCGAGTTATTGCAAGACACTCTGGCGGGTTCAAGTTGATTGCTTCGAGCCAAACGCAGCTTCTCGAGCTTGCATCAGTTACGGGCATTGCAGAGCATTACCGCTCAATAGGTGCTTCTGTCAAAGCTGTTAATCCTAAGGGTAAAGGCGGCTTTGTCGTCAAGACATCTACAAGAGGATATCCTTGGAACTTTTCATATTTTGAGTGTGATTTGGCAGGCGAAAAGTTCGAGATCAGGATGAACCTGATGGTCAATGGGGCTCATGATGACGGCATCTACTGCGTAGATGTGGGGATTGTAAAGAGTAAGGCTGTTCCGTATTCGAGGCCACCCACTGTCTGGACCCGAGTAGACAACTCCGATCTAATTACGTTCGCCGAGACAAAAAAGCTAGTCGTCTATCCAATGCTGCTCGCACAGTTCGTTGGTATTGTTCACGAGATCAAGCCAGGGTTCCTTGTGGCTGGCGCTACACACCATCTCTCCCCGACGCTAATCACTATTGGGCATCTCACCGGGAATTCTCAGGCCATCGTCAACGCATACTTGGGTAGAAACTTCCGAATACTAATCGCGCATAGCTATGACATACGCTTGGCTCGGGTAAGGGCAGGGGCACCCTCGCCATTTGTATAGGTTGCCAACAAATGGTTCTGGCGGGAGCTTCTAGGTGAGCAACATCCTGTTTTCGAAGTATCCACCGCTGCTCGAAAGTGGAAACCCGGCAGGGGATTGAGGAGGTCCCCAGAGGAGACCCTGCAACGGTGCAGAGCCTCGCTTCCTAGCTCATTTCGTTGGGTGGCAGCGTTAACTCCGCTGGGCTGAACTGATGATGGTACGGGTCCGTGAGCTTGAGGCGCGTGAGAGTGCTTTAGTCATTGGCGATCTCGATGCAATCATGCGTCAACCCAAGGGCGAGATGCCGGCTATGACGCCCTACACATGAGGGAGCTGCATGGGGGATGATCGGAGAACGTAGATTTGTGCGTCGGCGTCTTCCTGTCCATCAATTGATGATCTCCCCACTCCCCGAAGCAACAAACGCCCTCAATTGCCGAACGAACTCCGCGTCATAGAGCTCCCACTCCAAAATCTCCCCAACCACCCGCAACGGCTGCGCACTCCGATACGACCGCGTCGGGTTCCCGGGAAACTTCTTGTTGGTCACGTTCGGGTCGTCTTCAAACGGCCCGGTCGGCTCCACCACGTACACGCGCGGTGGCCCTTCACCCCGGGCCATCTCGGCAGCCAATCCGGCGCCCTTGGCAATCGTGGTGAAGTAGATGTGGTTCATCACCACGCTGTCGCGATAGTTGGAGCGGAAGCCCGCGCTCAGCAACTCGCCCACCGCCAGGTCAGCGCGGGTGCCGTGGTAGAACGGCCCGGCGACCTGGTCGCAGGTGTCATGCGAAACGGGTGTCCATTCGGTGTCCTGCGCCATCGCTGCTGCCCCTCTCTGTGCTGCCGGATCGACAGGCCGGCGAGTCTAGGGCGCCCGGTGGGCCTTGCTGCAAGGCCCCATCCGGGAAATAATCTGTAAACGGGAGGCGCAGTGCGCCTCCTTTTTTCATTCTGCGGCGCCGCGCCCTTCCAGCTCGCGCACGGCGGTTTCCAGCGCGTCCAGCTTCTGGCGCGTCTTCAGCAGCACGGCGCGCTGCACTTCGAACTCCTCGCGGGTGACCAGGTCGAGCTTGGCCAGGCCGGCCTGCAGTGCGCTCTTGAAGGTGGCCTGCAGTTCCTCGCGCGATTCGCGCAGGCCCGGCGGCACCAGGTCGCTGAGGCGACGGGCGAGGTCATCGATTTGATTCAGGTCGATCATGGAGTGCTCCGTGGGGGTGGGCCCGTGCATCCGGCGCGGGCAGGCCATTCGGGCACAAGGATACTGCTGGCACCCACTGCCCGGACAGGCCGCAGCGGCTTCGCACGGGCCGCGTTCAGGCGCTATCCTCCACGCCGGAAGACAGGAGATAGACGATGAAGATGGTCATGGCGGTGATCAAGCCGTTCAAGCTCGACGACGTGCGCGAAGCGCTGGCCGAGCGTGGGGTTACCGGCATCACGGTGACGGAAGTGAAGGGCTTTGGTCGCCAGAAGGGCCACACCGAGCTGTACCGTGGCGCGGAGTATGTGGTCGATTTCCTGCCGAAGGTGAAGCTGGAAGTGGCGGTAACCGATGACCAGGTGGAGGCGGTGGTTGAGGCCATTGTGAAGGCCGCCGGCACCGGCAAGATTGGCGACGGCAAGGTGTTCGTGTACGACCTGGGCAGTGTGGTGCGTATTCGTACTGGCGAGCTGGACGCGGACGCGTTGTAAGTGGGGGTGTGGACGGCCGTCTGCGGCGCGGGATGCTGGACCGCTGCGCTGTCTGGGCGACGGGATGCTTGACCCCTCTGTCGTAGAGTCGAGCAAGCTCGACTCTACAGCCGGGATCGGGTGGTGCGAATACCCTTGTGCGATGAAGTGCCGTCCCGGTGAGATCAACCGGGCGGAATGAGGGGGGACGACCGCCACTCCGGCAGACCGAGCGCGCGGCGGGTGCGCGTCACGATGGCGCCGATCTCTGCCTCGAAGCCGCCATCAGGTTGCAGAAGCGGCGTGAGTTCGGCACAGCGTTGCTTCAGCACATCGACCCATGGCGCTGGGTGGGTCTCCGTAGCGGCCAGTGCGAAGTGCCTGCGACCCTCGTCGTAAGCGCCCGCCAGCCCGGCGATGATGCCGGCATGGATGTGTTCGCGGATGCCCGGTTGGGGGTGATGATTCATCAATGTACGCACGTGCCCCGGGGTGGGAAAGCGGTCACGCAGGGCCAGTACCTCGGCTGCGGCCTGCTCGGCCAGTGTCTGTGCGGCCGAGGCAAACTCGGCGGTTTCGGTGAAGCGTTGGAATCCGGCAACGCGGCCGCCCACGTCGAAGGACAGGTAGTCCTTTTCTTCCCAGAGCCAGCAGGCGCCGACATTGAGATAGCTGCCCCTGTCCCATGCCGAAGGCTGGAACTCGATCACCCCGACCCACCAGCCCTGGTCGTCAAGCCAGGTGCGCGAACGGCCTTTCTGCACGCAGCCCAAGGGGCGCAGTATGGATCTTGCGGCTGCAGTCAGCAGGCGGGTGTGTTCAGGTGTCGGCATGCCCAGCGTCCTTGCGAGTGGCGTGCCGACGAGTATCGCAGAGCACATCGGGCGTGTGGCCCGGGGCAAATGCAGGGCAAACAGCAGTCGCGCAAGCAATGCAGGGCGAGCAGCGCTTACCGCCGCTTCGCCCACTTATAGAACCGCTTCCAGCCCTGCCGCACCGCGGCCACCCAGCCCGGGTCGGCCACCAGTGCGGCCTGCGCGGCACTCGGAGCCTGGCCGGTTACGCGCTGGCGGATCTTCAGCAGGTTCTTCATGTCGCTGCGGCGCATCTGCCGGCTCAGTGGATTGCGGCGCAGCCAGCGCGGGGCGCGCCAGGCGGAGGTGAAGTCCAGCAGCACCGGCACGCCGCCGCTGACCACCACGTTGGTGCCATGCAGGTCGTTGTGGGTGATGCCGGCGGCGTGCAGGCGGCTGAGCGCGTGCTGCAGCTGCTCGAACACTTCATTGCCCACGGCCTGCGCGGTGCTCAGGGTCTGGCCCGGGATGAACTCCATGCCCAGTGCCAGGCCACCGAGGGTGCCGAGCAGCGCGGGGGCATGCTTCCAGCCGCCGAGGCGCTGCAGCATGCGGGCTTCCCGGCGCACCATCAGTCGCGCGATCAGCGAAACGGGAGTGCCGCGGTAGCGGGAATAGTCCTTGATGACCGCCTCGCGCCCGTCCAGGCAGGTGCGGTAGACATCCGGGGCCAGGAAACGCTCGCCGCGCTTGAGCAGCAGCGGGGAGGCGGCGTCATCGCCGCAGGAGGAGGATGGCAGGGCAGGAAGATGCATGTCGGGGTCTCGGACGACCCGGTGGGTGGCGCAATGCGTCAAGCGAACCGGTGTTACAGGGAGTTACTAAGTTTTCGTTAATTTTAGTACTCGCCAGTTCGCTATTCCACGATTTGTCGGAGAAATGTCGGGGTCGTGGCTGGAACAGTTCGTCGCGCAGAATCGGACAATTCTGTCTCACTTATTCCAGTTGGCCTTTAGCATCAACAGCTTGCGCGCCCAGCCCTGCGCCTCCTTCGCAACCGGATGAACACGGCGCACGGGCAACTTGACCCCGGCGCACGGCCTGCCGACCATAAGCTGTTAACCCGCGACATCGGCGGCCGCCCCCCTCCGGCACGTCCCCGTCCCCTGCCGCGTTCCGAACCGGTGCTGGCCGCCTGGCCGTGCATCGCCCCGTTTCCCGTTCCGGCCGCGGCTGGAGGAAAGTGCCTTGATCATCAAAATCGTCATTGCAGCGCTGTTCGTGGCCTGCGTGCTGTACATCCACTTCCGTGGCAAGGTCCGCGCGCGCTGGTCGCGCCAGCTGCTGGACCACTCCAGTTTCATGGCCCCGATCAACGTGGTCATGTACATGTTCTCGAAGGTGCCGACCACGCCGTTCCTGGACCCGGGCAAGGAGTTCCCGCAGCTGGAGCCGCTGCGCCAGAACTGGCAGATGATCCGCGACGAGGCGCTGGCGCTGCGCGACGCGCAGAAGATCGCCGCCTCCAGCACGTTCAACGATGCCGGTTTCAATTCATTCTTCCGTCGTGGCTGGAAGCGCTTCTACCTGAAGTGGTACGGCCCGTCGCACCCGTCGGCGAAGACGCTGTGCCCGAAGACCACGGCGCTGATCGAATCGATCCCGGATGTGCGTGCGGCGATGTTCGCGCAGCTGCCGCCGGGCAGTGAGCTGCGCCCGCACCGCGACCCGTTCGCCGGCTCGCTGCGCCTGCACTTGGGCCTGAGCACGCCCAACGACGATGCCTGCTACATCGAAGTGGACGGCATCAAGAAGAGCTGGCGCGACGGCGAGTGGATGATGTTCGACGAGACCTACATCCACCATGCACACAACGAGACGCAGCAGGACCGCGTGATCCTGTTCTGCGACATCGCCCGCCCGCTGCGCTTCGGCCTGCCGGGGCTGTTCAACCGCGCGGTGGCGGCCACGCTGCTGGCCGGCGGCGCCTCGCCGAACCTGCCGGGTGACCCGACCGGTGGCGTCAACAAGGCATTCGGCAGCGTCTACAAGGTGCGCCTGAAGGCCAAGGCACTGCGCGAGCGCAGCGTGGTGGCCTACCAGCTGATCAAGTGGGGCCTGGTGGTGGCGGTGATCGCGGGTATCTGGGCGCTGTGATCGTTACATGAGGTTGCCGGCCAGCGGCCGGCACTACCGGAACATGAAAAAACCCGCGCTGTCGCCAGCGCGGGTTTTTCATTGGGTAGGTGCCGACCGTTGGTCGGCACGCCTTACTTCAACGCCGCCTGCACGAACGGCGGGGTCACCAGCACGCCGGTATGCAGCGCGGCGGTGTAGTACAGGGTGTTGAAGGTCTTGGCGGCCGAGTCGGCCTGGCGGAAGTCGAAGCTGCTGTCGCCCTTGCGCGCCATGGTCACGCTCCACCAGCCGGTGGGGTAGCACGGCTGCGGGAACGGCAGGGTCTTGAACGAACCGAAGCCGGCCTTGCCCATCTCGGTGCGCATTTCGTTGATCAGCGCCAGCTGCATCAGCGGCGACTCGGACTGCTGCACCAGGATGCCGTCGTCCTTCAGGGCCTTGAAGCAGCTCTCGTAGAAGGCCTTGTTGAACAGGCCCTCACCCGGGCCGACCGGGTCGGTCGAATCGACGATCACCACGTCCACGCTGCCGGCCGGGCAGTTGGCCATGTAGGCCACGCCGTCGTCGAACAGCAGCTCGGCGCGGGCGTCATCGTTGGAGTCGCACAGTTCCGGGAAGTGCTTGCGCGCCATCACGGTGACCTGCTCGTCGATATCGCACTGGGTCACGCTCTCCACGCCGGTGTGCTTGAGCACTTCGCGCAGGGTGCCGCAGTCGCCGCCACCGATGATCACCACGCGCTTGGGCGCGGCGTGGGTGAACAGCACCGGGTGGCTGATCATCTCGTGGTAGAAGAAGTTGTCCTTGCTGGTCAGCATGATGGCCCCGTCGATGGTCATCAGGTTGCCCCAGTCGGTGGTCTGGAAGATCTCGATCTTCTGGAACGGCGACTGCACCTCGTCCAGCTTGCCGGTGATGCGGTAGCCGATGGCCGAGCCGGTGCGCTCGAAGTGTTCGATGTACCAGTTGTTGCTGTCAGTCATGGGAAAACAGTCCTGTTCGGAGGGGTGGAGCCGGGCTGGCGGGCGGGGCCGCGTGGCACAGATGCCACATCCGGACGGATCGGCCCGTTCAGGTTGGAACCTGTCACGGGCGCGGGCGCGCATGATAACGAACCTGTGGGCACATAGGCGTTATCATGCCCCCCCTTTTATTGCCAACAAGGCCGACTGAAATGACCGATTGGTCCCTCGACCAAGCCCGCAAGACCTACTCGATCCCGCATTGGGCGGACGGTTACTTCGACGTGGATCAGGCCGGGCACATGGTGGTGAGACCGACCGGGGCGGACGGCCCGGTGGTGTCGCTGCCCAAGGTGGTCGATGCGGCGCGCGCGGCGGGCGCCAAGCTGCCGCTGCTGGTGCGCTTCCCGGACATCCTCGGCCAGCGCCTGGGCAAGCTGCAGGCGGCCTTCGCCCAGGCCCAGCAGGACTGGGAGTACAGCGGCGGCTACACCGCCGTGTACCCGATCAAGGTCAACCAGACCCGCGGCGTGGCCGGCACCCTGGCCAGCCACCACGGCGAGGGCTTCGGCCTGGAAGCGGGCAGCAAGCCCGAGCTGATGGCCGTGCTGGCGCTGTCGCGCCCGGGCGGGCTGATCGTCTGCAACGGCTACAAGGACCGCGAGTACATCCGCCTGGCCCTGATCGGCCGCAAGCTGGGCCTGCAGACCTTCATCGTCATCGAGAAGCCGTCCGAGCTGAAGCTGGTGCTGGAAGAGTCCAAGGCGCTGGACGTGAAGCCGGGCCTGGGCGTGCGCATGCGCCTGGCCTCGCTGGGCGCCGGCAAGTGGCAGAACAGCGGTGGCGACAAGGCCAAGTTCGGCCTGTCGCCGCGCCAGCTGCTGGACCTGTGGAAGTCGCTGCGTGACACCGAGTACGCCAACTGCCTGAACCTGCTGCACTTCCACATGGGCTCGCAGATCTCCAACGTGCGCGATATCGCCAACGGCATGCGCGAAGCCACCCGCTACTTCGTGGAGCTGTCGCGCCTGGGCGCGAAGATCACCCACGTCGATGTGGGCGGTGGCCTGGGCGTGGACTATGAAGGCACCCGTTCGCGCAGCTTCTGCTCGATCAACTACGGCCTGCATTCCTACGCCAGCAACATCGTGCAGCCGCTGGCCAATGCCTGCGAAGAGTTCGGCCTGACCCCGCCGCGCATCGTCACCGAGTGCGGCCGCGCGATGACCGCGCACCACGCGGTACTGATCGCCAATGTGTCGGAAGTAGAAGAAGCGCAGGAAGGCCGCGTGCCGGACCAGCACGATGACGAGCCGGCAGCGATCCGCCACCTGCGCGAAATCCACGACGAGCTGGACGTGCGCCCGGCGGTGGAACTGTTCCAGGAAGCGCAGCATTTCCATGCCGAAGGCCTGGCCAGTTACGCGCTGGGCCAGATCGACCTGCCGCAGCGTGCGCGCATCGACGATCTGTTCTACGCCATCGCCCACGGCGTGCGTGCGCGCCTGAGCTATGACGAGAAGAGCCACCGCCCGGTACTGGACGAACTGAACGAGCGCCTGGTCGACAAGTACTTCGTCAACTTCAGCGTGTTCGAATCGATCCCGGACGTGTGGGCGATCGACCAGGTGTTCCCGATCGTGCCGATCGAGCGCCTGGACGAAACCCCGGACCGCCGCGGCATCATCGCCGACATGACCTGCGACTCGGACGGCATGGTGGAAACCTATGTCGAGAACGAGAGCCTGGACAGCTCGCTGCCGCTGCACAAGATGAAGCCGGGCGAGAGCTACCGCATCGGCTTCTTCATGGTCGGCGCCTATCAGGAAATCCTGGGCGACATCCACAACCTGTTCGGCGATACCGACGCGGTGGAAGTGCTGGCCGATGCCGATGGCTATGCCATCACCCAGCAGCGCCGTGGCGACACCACCGACGTGATGCTGGACTACGTGGGTTACCGCCTGGACGAACTGCGGGCGACCTATGCGCAGCGCGTGGCTGCAGCGCAGCTGTCGCCGGAACGCGCGCAGGAACTGTCCGAAGCGTTGGAAGCCGGCCTGACCGGTTACACCTACCTGTCTGACGAACCGCTGGTCTGATGGAGAGCGCCGGGCTTGCCCGGCGCTACCGTTGCGATGAGCGCGCGCGCGATCTTCCACCTGTTCCTGCATGCCGCCGTGCCAGCGTTGCTGGCATGGCTGTTCTGGCGCAAACGCTTCGCCTCGGCGTGGCTGCTGCTGTTGCTGGGCTGGATCATCGACCTGGACCACCTGTTGGCCGATCCGATCTACGCACCGAACCGCTGCAGCATCGGTTTCCACCCGCTGCACACCGCACCGGCAATTGCCGTGTATGCAGGCCTGTGCGTTCCGAAGAAAACGCGGTTGTTCGGCATTGGTCTGATCATCCACATCGCGCTGGACGCAATTGATTGCTGGTGGATGCATCACCGTTGATGCTTGATGCATGTCGACCAAGGTCGACACCTACCGGGTGCACGCTGGCCGGTCGGATTGGCGCTTGGTAGAGCCGGCCGCTGGCCGGCTTCCGCAGGGTGTTCCTGGTGACTACGTGGTTGCCGGCCAGCGGCCGGCACTACCCACCGTCAGGTTGGTCGTTTCACCCCACCGGCAGCCACAACGTCGCGCGTAGGCCCGGCTGTACATTCTCCAGCACCACGCGCCCTCCATAACTGGCGGCGATATCGCCCACGATCGCCAGCCCCAATCCACTGCTGCCCACGCGCTCATCCAGCCGCACGCCACGCTGGGTGACCCGTTGCAGGGCGTCTGCGGCCAGGCCGGGGCCGTCGTCGCGGACCTCAATGCGCAACTGGCCGTCGTCGGTTTCCGCGCTGACCTGGACCTGCCGCTGTGCCCAGCGCCCGGCATTGTCCAGCAGGTTGCCCAGCATCTCTTCCAAGTCCGCACTGGCACCGGCGAACTGCAGCGCCGGTTCGATACCGGCCGCCGTGAACGTGATGCCACGTTCGCCATGCACGCGTGCCATCAGCCGGCACAGCGCCTGCGCGACAGCGGCCACGTTGGTGCGCTGGCGATGGTCGGCGGCCAGTCCTGCAGCCAGGTAACGGTCGACACTGGCCTGCATGCGCGCACTCTGCTCGCGCACGGTGGCCCGCCAGTGCGCGCCATCGCCGTCGGCTTCGGTGGCCAGTACGCTCAGCGGGGTTTTCAGCGCATGCGCCAGATCCTGTGCACCGGTGCGCGCGCGCGCGACCATGCGTTGCTGGTGGTCCAGCAGCGCGTTGAGTTCTTCCCCCAGCGGTGCGACTTCCGCGCCCAGCCCTTGCGTTTCGATGCGCTGCGCATCGCCGCGCCGTACCCGTTCCAGCTGCGCACCGAGGTGATGCAGTGGGCGCAGGCCGAAGTGCACCTGGCTGGCCAGCACTGCCAGCCAGGCGGCGACCAGCACGCCCAGCGCGATGGCGGTGCGCTTGCGGAATGCAGCGACATCCGCATCCAACGCACTGCGATCAGTGGCAACCACGGCCACGAACGGTTCGCTGGCGCGTGGCAGGCGCACCTGCTGCACGCGTGCGCGCAGGGATTGCTGCAGCGGCCCGGGCAGGTTGCGGGTGGCCGGCCCGGTAACCGGCGCCGGCAGGGTTTCATCCCACAGCGAGCGCGACTGCAGCAGCACGCGGCCATCGGCCCCTGCGATCTGCCAGTAGGCACCGGAGAACACGCGCTGGAAGCGCGCATCATTGGGTTCCTGGCGCAGGCGCAGCTGTCCGTCCGCATCCACTTCGGCCTGCGCCAGCAGGGTCAGCATGTCCTGCTGCAGTTCATGGTCGAGGCGGTCGCGCGCGCTGCGCTTGAACAGCTCGCCCAGCAGCGCGCTGGCCAGCAGCGAGACCAGCAGCAGGCCGACGCCGCCGGCCAGCAGCAGGCGCCGTCGCAGCGATGATTGCCGGCTCACGGCGCGGCCAGCCGCCAGCCCTGGCCGCGCACGGTCTGGATCAGGTCGATGCCGAGCTTGCGGCGCACGCGTCCGAGCAGCACGTCCAGTGCGTTGGAGTCCGGGTCATGGCCGCCGTCGAACACCTGTTCGCCGAGGCGATCACGGCCGATCACCTGGCCGCTGTGATGGATGAAGTAGCTGAGCAGCCGGAACTCCTGCGGACTGAGCGGCAACGGTTTGCCGTCCAGCTCGAAACGACCGGCGTTGACGTCCAGCTGCAGCGGGCCGCAGTGCAGGCGGGGGCTTGCGTGGCCGTGGCTGCGGCGGATCAGGGCGCGCAGCCGCAGCACCAGTTCGTCGGCCTGGAACGGTTTGGTCAGGTAGTCGTCGGCACCGGCATCGAAGCCAGCCAGCTTGTCGTGCCAGCGCCCGCGCGCGGTCAGCACCAGCACCGGAAAGCTGCGGCCATTGCCGCGCCAGCGCTCGATCACGCTCAGTCCATCCAGTCCGGGCAGGCCGAGGTCGACGATGGCGGCCTGCAGGTCCTCGATCTGGCCGATCTCCTCGGCCTGGCGACCGTCGGCGACCACCGCCACCACATAGCCGGCCTGTTCCAGCAGGGGCACCAGGCGCTGTGCCAGTGCGGCATCGTCTTCGGCCAACAGGATGCGCATCAGTCGTCGAGCTCCGTCTTCAGCAGCTTTCCGCTGCGCGCATCATAGTCCAGCTCCACCACCACGCCGTCGCCGCGCAGGATCTCCACTTCGTAGACGCCGTCGTCCAGCTCCACTTCCAGCAGTTGGCCCGGGTAGCGCTTGAGCGCATCGCGCACCACGCTCTCCAGCGGCACGTAGCGGCCCTGCTGCACGGCGCGACGCGCGACCTGCTGCGCCGGGTCCTGCAGGGGCGCGGCGGCGGTCGGGGCGTTGGCCAGGGCCAGCAGCAGGGGCAGGGTGGCGAGCATGCGGGTAAGGAAAGAGAGAGGGGCACAGGCGCGAGTGTGGCGGGGATGACTAACAGCCGGCTAACAGCCACGGCTAAGGCGCTGTTAACCGGGCCATGCATCGTGGCGTTGCCGGGATGGTCCGGCCACGAACAGGAGAACCCCCATGTTGAAGTCGCTCACCCTCGCCACTGTTGCCCTGCTTGCCGTCGCGCCGGCCGTACAGGCCGCGCCGCTGGGCATGGCCCAGGTTGAACAGACCCTGCGCAAGGCCGGCTACACCCAGATCCACGAGATCGAACGCGATGATGGCCTGTGGGAGGCTGACGTGAGCCGCGCCGATGGCCGCTTCAGCGAAGTCTACGTGGACCCGAAGACCGGCGAGATCTTCGACGAGCACAGCGGCCGCACGCTGCTGACCACCGAGCAGGTACTGGCACGCGCACAGGCGCATGGCCTGCGCGAGATCCATTCGCTGGAACGCGATGGTGCGACCTGGTCGCTGGAAGCCCGCAATGCCCGCAACCAGAAGGTGGACGTGCGCCTGAGCGGTTACGACGGCCGCATCCTGCACAGCGAGCGCGATGGCTGGCTGGATTGATTCGCGTGCCGGTAGGCGCCGGCCGCTGGCCGGCTCACGGGGAGAAAGCGTGTCGACCAAGGTCGACACCTACCAAGCGTACGCAGCGGTAGCGGCCGACCTGGGTCGGCCCGGGCCCGGCGCGGAGCTTACCAGCCGTACGGCGGTGGGTAATCCCAGCCCGGGCCACGGCCGTAGTAGCCGCCATACGGGCCGAAGAAGCCCGGGCCCTTGCCCTCGCTCACATGGATGTTGAGGTTGACCCCGTGGGTCTTGCCCTCATCGGTGGTGTAGTTCTTGCTCAGGTTCAGCGTGGCCGCGTTGTAGTGGCTGTTGCCACCGTTCTTGGAATAGCCGATGCCGGTGGTGAAGCTGCCCGACACCTTGACCTTGTCGTCGGTGACGTCGGCGATCTTCGCGTCGTCGTGCACGCGCGGGCCGCTCTTGTCGCCGTAATAGGTGCCGGGCGGGTCCTGCTGCAGGGCCGGGTCGTTGAGGTAGCGCAGCGGCGCCTGCGGCAGCGTCAGGTCCAGGCCGGCAGCCTGCGGCGCGGTAGCGCCAGCGGCGGACTGGGCCAGCACGGTTCCCGGCAGGGCCAGGCACAGCAGCAGGGTCAGGGGGCGGATCATGACGGCGCTCCAGCGGACAGGTGGCCGCGCAACACGCGGCGGTACAGGCCGACGCTAGCAGGGGTTGCTTGAATGATGCCTGTCGGCGCCCGCTTGCGGTAGAGCCAGGCCATGCCTGGCTGCACGCTACAACCGTTCGAACCCGAACAGCCCTTCCAGCGCATGCTTGCGCCGCTCGATCCGGGCCCGCAGCAGCTGGGCGCCGATCATCGAATAGGTGATGCCGTTGCCACCGTAGGCCATGGCGAAATGCACCCGCGGGCCCCACTGCGGGTGCGGGCCGAAGAAGGGCAGGCCGTCGGCGGTTTCGGCGAAGGTGCCGGCCCAGGAAAAGGCGGGTATCGGATCCAGTCGCGGGAACCAGTGCCGCAACTGCTTCATCAGCTTGCCGGCCTTGCCCTCAACGCGCCGGTCGCGCCGCGCCGGGATATCGATGGCGTCGTCCAGCCCACCCACCAGCAGGCGGCGGTCGCCGGTGGCGCGCAGGTACAGGTACGGGCGTGCGCTCTCCCACACCATCGTGCGCTGCAGCCGGCCCAGCGTGTCCGCATCGACCGGGTCGGTGATGAAGGCGTAGCTGCTGCGGTTGCGCGCGACCCGCTGTTCAAGCCAGCGCTGGTTGGCGTAGCCCATCGCCAGGACCACGTGGCGGGCGCGGACCGTGGCGCCGGCCTCGGTCATCGCGGTCACGCCCTGCGCGCCAGGCTTGAGCGTGTGCAGCACGGTGCGGTCGTGCACATGGCCGCCGCGACGGCGTACTCGTTTGAGCAGGCCGTAGGTGAGGCAGTAGGGATCGACCCGCGCTGCCTGGCGGGTCAACAGGGCGCCGCCGGCATCCACGTCGAAGCGTTCGCGCAGGGCTTCGCGGTCCAGCCAACGCGCGTCCAGTCCAATATCGCGGCGTGCAGCTCCTTCGGCCATCAGGCGCGGCACGTCGCGCCGCCGGCTGGCCAGGTACAGACTGTCCATCTGGCGGAAGTCCACCTCCTTCAGCCCGCGTGCCACTTCAGCCAGTGCCGGAATCGCGTCGGCACAGGCAAGGTAGGCCAGGGCGGCGGCATCCCTGCCATAGCGCTCGGCCAGTTCCAGCAGATGGGTATCGATCTCATACTGCAACAGCGCGGTGCTGGCCGCCGTGCTGCCCCAGCCGATGTCGCGCTGCTCGATCACCGCCACCTCGTGGCCGTGGGCGGACAGTTCGTCGGCGATCAGCGCACCGGTGATGCCGCCACCGACCACCAGCACGTCGCAGCGCAGATCCTGCTCCAGCGGGGGAAAGGCCTGCAGCAGTCCGTTGCGCACTGCCCACCAGGGGTAGCCACTTTTCAGGTCCATGCGTGGTCGTGCTCAGGCGGTGGGGTGGCCGGTATGCGGGGTCTGTATCAGTTCGGACAGATCGAAGCCCTGCAGGCGGGCCGTGGCCAGATAATGGTCCTGCACGGTCGCGTCCAGGCGTGGCTCGCGCGCCAGCAGCCACAGGTACTTGCGGTCCGGGCTGCCGACCAGCGAGACGCTGTAGTCCGGGGCGACCTGGATCACCCAGTAGTCGCCCTTGGCGAACGGCAGCCAGCGCAGGCCCTTGGGCAGGAAGCTGACTTCCAGGCGCGCGCTGTCGTTGTCGACGGCGCAGGCCTCGCCGGTGGCCTCTTCGATTTCGCCATCCATGCGGCAGCGGTTGGTGACGCCGACATTGCCGTTGTCGAGCAGGGTGTAGTGCGCCGACACATCGGTGCAGCCTTCCGGCTCGTGGCGCATCGGCAGGCGCGCGATCTCGTACCAGGTGCCCAGGTAGCGCGGCAGCTTGAGGTCGGCGACGGTCTTCAGCGGCGGGTGCTCGGTCATCGGTCATCGTGGCAAGGGCGGGCCTCCACGATGCCGATGGGCTCGCCATGAGTGGGTGAAGCCGGGGCGATGGCCGTGTCCAGAACGATCCATCGCCGCTGCGACGTGCCTGTTGTCACCGGCATGGCGGTATCCTGCCGCCAGCGCCGTGTTTTCCTGATCCAACCGAGGTGGAGGTGCCGATGTACCAGGTGATCCTGTTGAAGAGTGAATCCGCGTTCGCGCGCGAACAGTGGCCGCAGGTCGACGACCTGGTCGACTACGAGGGCGTCAGCTACAGCCTGCGAGCCGGCCCGCGCCAGCCACTGCCGACCGACCACGAGTGGCACCCGGTGGCGGTGTATGCGCCCGACGAGATCACCGAGGAAGAGTTCCAGGACTGGTACGCGCTGCAGCAGCCGACCGTGGAAGAGCTGCGCCTGAAGTACTGATACTGCTGCACGTCCCCCATCCGCCGTTTACCGCCTGTGCCGTATAGTCGCGCGCAGGCGCGGTGGTCCGCGCGAACCGGTGTGGCTGCGTGTCTTCTTTCCTGCGATCGATCCGTGCACGGGGGCCCTGGTGGGTCCTGCTGCTGTGCACTGCCTTCCTGCTGTCCGCGCCGGTGCTGGCACAGGAGGAGGACCCCACGCCCAAGCAGCAGCTGGCGGAGATCGATTCGCGGTTGAAGGATGTCGAGCGCAAGCGTGGCGATGCGGAAGCCACCGAGACGCTGGCGATGCTGTCCGAGAATGCCTCGCAGGCACGGCGTGACGCCGAGGCACTGGAAAAGGCACTGCAGCCCCAGCTGGATCGCATCAACGAGCAGCTGGCGCAGCTGGGAACGCCTGCCGAGGGCACCACGGAGCCGCCGGAGCTGGCAGCGCAGCGACGGGCCATAACCAAGCAGCGCGACGGGCTGGCCGCGTCGGTGGCCCAGGCCAAGGCCAGTGCCGTGCGTGCACAGCAGCTGGCGACCGACATCGAACAGCAGCGCACCGCACAACGCACGGAAGAACTGGGCCAGAAGGTCGCCTCGCCGCTGTCGCCCGCGTTGTGGAGCAAGGTGGCCGAGCGCCTGCCGATCGATATCGCGCGCGTTGCGCCGTTGGCCGAGCAGGGGCGTGACGCGCTGGTCGCCGGCATCCGCACCCATGGCTGGGGCACGCCGTTGCTGGGCCTGCTGGTCGCGCTGGTGATGATGTTCCCGCTGCGGTTGTGGCTGCGCAGGCTGGGGCGGAAGTTCGCCGCGTCCGAGCGCGCGCCTGATGGACGACTGCGCCGGTCTGGCCTGGCGATGTGGCTGCTGCTGGTGGGCACGCTGCTGCCCGGTTATGCGGTAGTGGTGCTGATGGCGGCGCTGGATGCCATCGATGCGATCGCGCCGCGCCTGCAGGTGGTGGCTGACGGCCTGGAGACCGCCACCTTCCGTGCGGCCTTCATTGCCGCGCTCAGCGCCTGCCTGCTGGTGCCCAAGCGCCCATCATGGCGGCTGTTGAACCTGGACGACACCGCCGCGCTGAAGCTTCGCAAATACGCCTGGGGCGCGGCGGTGCTGGCCTGGCTGAGCACGGTGCTGGTGGCCCTCGACCAGGCTACGCGCACCAGCGATGTCACCACGGTGGCGTTGGACGGCCTGATTGCCCTGACCTACCTCGGCCTGATCATGGCCATGCTGGTGACCCTGGCGCGCCTGCATCGGCGGCAGACCGCCGAGGCCGAGGCCAAGCTGGAAGAACAGGCCGATGGCGTGGGAGCAACCACGCCCGTGCGCCGCAGCAGCTGGCTGGTACTTGCCCGAGTAGCGGGCAACATCGCGGTGGTGGCCGCCATCGTTGCCACGTTGCTGGGCTACCTGAATTTCGCCAAGTTCGTGAACCAGCAGCTGATCGGCGGCAGCATCGTAGTGCTGGCCGCAACCCTGCTGTTCAAGTTCGTCGATGACCTGAGCACCTGGATCCTCAACGCCGACAGCAAGGTCGGCCAGACCATCCTGCTCAGCACCGGCCTGAGCGTATCGCGGCTGGAACAGGCGGGCGTGCTGCTGTCGGCGGCGTTGCGCACCATCGTCGTACTGATCGCGCTGCTGGCGCTGGTGGCACCGTTCGGCAACATCGGCGCGGTGGTGGAGCGCTTCTCCTCGCTGTTCACGTCTGGATTCGACATTGGCGGAACCAAGCTGGAGCCGGTGCGCATCGTGCTGGCGGTGCTGGTGCTGCTGGCTGGCCTGGCCGTTACCCAGCTGGTACAGCGCTGGCTGACCGACACCTACCTGCCCAAGACCGAGCTGGACCTGGGCGCGCGTAATTCGGTGAGTACCGTTGCCCGCTATGTGGGCATCATCATCGCGGTGATCTGGGCGCTGAGCGCGATGGGGCTGCAGCTGAGCAAGCTGGCCCTGCTGGTCAGCGCGCTGTCGGTGGGTATCGGTTTCGGCCTGCAGGTGATTACCCAGAACTTCGTCTCCGGCCTGATTCTGCTGGCCGAGCGGCCGGTGAAGATCGGCGACTGGGTGAAGCTGGGTGACCAGGAGGGCGACATCCGCCGCATCAGCCTGCGTTCGACCGAGATCCAGGTGGGTGACAAGTCGACGTTGATCGTGCCCAACTCCGAGCTGGTCACCAAGACCGTGCGCAACATGACGATGGGCAACAACCAGGGCCGCATCCAGATCCAGTTCGCGGTGCCGCCCAGCACGGATGTCGGCAATCTGCGGCAGGCGCTGCTGGATGCGTACACCGCGCACACGAATGTGCTGAATCAGCCGGCACCGACGGTCTACATCGACAGCATTGCCGGTGGCCAGATCACCATCAACAGCTTCGCGTACGTGGCCAGCCCGCGGCAGGTGTACGCCACCCGCAGCGACCTGTACTTCAGCCTGCTGCAGATCCTGGCCGAGCGGAACATTCCGCTGTCGACCCCGACCGACATCCACATCATCCGCGATCCGCAGGAGTAGGGGGTTCTTTGCAGGGCTGCGCCCTGCACCCGCTACAAGCCGGAGCAACGGCAACGGCAAAAGCTGGTTTCCTGTGGGATGGCGGGGTGGGTCCGGTTGCGGGGGACGCTGCAAGTACCCCTCCGGGGCCCGGCCCAGCCGCTGGCGGCTGCGCGTTCGGGCGCTTGCGAAGCAGTGCTTCGCAAGCGAAGCGCCCTCACCCATGTAAGCTCGGTCGCCGCATCCATGCGGCTCACGCCCCCGCAACCGGACCCACCCCGCCTTCGACAGTTTTCCGCGATCTTTTGGAATTGCTTTTGGGGTCAGATCCGTTTTCCGGAGGAAAACGGATCTGACCCCATTTTGATTTTCGATATCTGACAGATTGTGTCGACCAAGGTCGACACCTACCGACAGCCGCAGGAATCTGTCAGAGGTGGGGTGGTGTCGGAGTGCGGGGTGTCAGCCGCATGGATGCGGCTGCCAAGCCTCCAGGGACGGATTTACGGCGTCCCCGCACTCCGACACCGCCCCGCCATCCCACGGGATGCACGCTGTTGCTGTTGCCGTTGCTCCGGTTTGTAACGGGTGCAGGGCGCAGCCCTGCAAATAGCCCTACCCCCGCGGTCGGCTGTGCGAGGGCACCAGTGCGAACGTATCCACCGCCAGCTTCTCGGCGTGGTTCAACCACGCGCGGATCTCCAGATCGTCCACTTCGTGATCCAGCCCGAACGACACGTTGATCTTGCCGTTGGCATCGGGCTGCACCCACTGCTGGGCCAGCACCACCTTGCGCTGCGAGGACACCGCTTCGATCCAGAAACCGCGGTCCGGGCGCGTGCTCGCCACCAGTTGCAGCATGTACTGGCCGGCACGCGTACGGCGTCCCTTCTGGGTGATCATGTGTGCCTGGCGCACGCTCGGGCGCGGGCCCTGGAGCGTATCCAGCGGTGCATCCACCGCGATGCCACCGCGCAGGTCGTTGTCGCGGTACAGCTTGAAGCCGTTGTCGCGGTTGACGAGCAGAGCGCACCAGTCACCATCGGCCGAGCCGTCCTCGAACGCGGTGCAACGGTCGACGTAGGCCAGGGTGTTGTCCGGGTTGGCATCATCGAACTGGCGCGAGGTGTTTTCCAGATACACGGACTTCAAACCCCAGTCCTTGTCGTACTCCAGCAGCACCGGTGGCTGCACGTGCTGCAGGCCAACGACCACCTGATCATCGCCATCGATCTTCAGTTCGCGGGTCGGCTGGCCCAGCCACAGCGAACGGGCGAAGGCCAGGTACTGCGGGTAGTCGCGGCCATCATCGCGCCGCGCGGCCACGCTGGCACTGGGCGCGCGCTGCGGGTCGATCAGCGAACGGCCAAAGCCCATCGTCTTCAGGTTCGGGTCCAGCAGGCTGAGCAGGGTCGCACCGGAATCCAGGGTGGTGCCAGCGTCGGCACTGAGCTGCTGCGGGGCAATGCCGTCGCCGAGGAACAGCAGCAGGTTCTCGCGCTTCTGCTTGGCCAGCACGTGGCTGAGATCGTTGGGCATCGCCAGGTGGTCGGAGGCGATCACGATCAGCGTGTCCTTCCCATACGGGCTGGCCTGGATACGCTCGACCAGCTGTGAGATCAGGCGGTCGGTGCACTTGAGTGCATTGAGCAGGCCGATGTTGCCGTACCCGCTGCGGTAGCGCTCGCCCTTGCACGACACCGGCAGGTGGCCCGCCGGGTGGTGGGTGTCCATGGTCAGCGTGGTCAGCATGAAAGGTGAACCGGCGCGCGAGAGCTGCTCGAACCGCTGGTAGGCGGTGTCCAGCAGCACGTCGTCGTGCACGCCCCAGGCCGAGTAGTGGATGCGGCCGATCTTCTTCTGCTGCTTGAACCATGCCAGGTCATGCACTTCGTCAAAGCCATGGCTGGCCAGGAACTGGCCCTTGCCGGCGAACTGGCCGTTGGCGCCGCCCAGGTAATGGTTGGTGTAGCCCTGCTGCTTCAGGTAGTCGCCCAGGCACACCGCCTTGGGCAGGAAACTGCCCATGCGGTCCATGCTGTTCTCGTCGCCCTGCGAGGTGGTCAGCGGCACGCCACACATTGACGACACCAGGCCGGCGATGGTCCAGCCGCTGCCTTCGGCCGAGGCCAGGCCACGCACGTCCAGCGACTCGGACGCCAGGCGGTTGAGGTTGGGCATCAGGCCGGGAAACACGGCCTCATCCAGATAGGTGCGTTCCAGGCTTTCGCCGTAGATCCATACGATGTTGCGCGGGCGCTGCAGCGGTTGAGTCGGCACCTGGTACTCGGGGGCGATACGGGCGAAATCGACCGGGCGCAGCTGCTGGTAGAGGCGTTGGCCGTCACGGGCCAGCGGGCTGATCAGGATCGTGGCCACCCACACGGTCGCGAAGCCGGCGAACAGCGCGCCACCGTGGCCGGGCCGGCGCCAGCGCTTCACCCGCGTGGCAAACAGCGGCAGCAGCGAGACCAGCGCCAGCACGATGAAGCCGGCGATGTAGCCCTTGAAGTCGGAGACACCAGCGCCTTCCATGTCGGCGCCGAGGTGATAAAGCGTGGCGGCGTTGAGCCCATCACCGGACAGCTTGTCGATCAGCCACCACGCGCTGAGCATCAGCAACAGCAGCGAGAATGCACCGGCCTTCCACCACACCCACTTGTCGGACGCGAGGAACAGACAGCACAGCAGCAACAACGACAACAGCAGTATCCAGAGCATAGGCAGCTTCGGCAGTGACGGGGTGGTGGCGATGGACGTCGTACCGACGCGTGTCCATCCGACCGGCGCTGCTGCAAGCACATCCACATGACAGGCCGATGACCCGATAGTGCATGCACGAACCTGACTGAAATGTTTGTTGGAATGACGCGCGCGCAATCACGCCGCGAAGGTAAAACGAGCGTGAAAGGCTTCGTTGGATTGCATTAAAAACCGCATGAATACGCGGCTTTTCGCCAATGCATCAGCGGTGCCCGCGTTCCTCGCGCGCCCGCGCGCGACGATCGAACAGCAATGCACTGGTAACGATGCCCAGCCCCAGCACCACGCCGATCAACAGCAGTATCAGTGCGATGAGGGGATAGCCGAACAGGTGCCAGCCGGTGTCGATCTTCATCATCATTGCCGCAGCCATGATCAACGCGGCGCTGATGATGCCGGCCGCCACGCGGTTGGCGATCTTCTGCAGGTTCTCCATCAACCGCGATTCTTCCAGCCCGGTCACCTTCATCTGCAGGCGGTTCTCGGCCAGCAGCGCCATGATGTCCGACAGCTTGCGCGGCCCGTCGCGCAGCAGCTGCTGCAGCTCCATCGCCTCGCTGGCGATGTTGGCCGCCGACAGGGATTTCTTCAGGCGCGCGCGCATCACGTGCTGCAGCTGGCGCTCGACGATGCGGCGCGTGTCCAGCTCCGGCGCCAGCAGCCGGCACACGGTTTCCAGGTTGAGCAGGGCCTTGCCCAGCAGGCTCAGTTCCGGCGGCGTGCGCAGCCCGCAGGCAGTGGCGATGCGCACCATGTCCAGCACCACGCGGCCTTCCGAGAAGCTGCCACTGGCGGCGTAGCGCGCGATCAGCTGGCCGGTCTCGCGCAGGTAGCGCTCTTCGTCGAAGGCCTCCAGCCGCGTACTGAAGCTGATCAGATCGTCGGCCACTTCTTCGCCGCGGCCATCGACGGCGGCGAACAGGATCTTCAGCAGCCGCTCGCGCAGGCGCGGCGGCATGTGCGCGACCATGCCCAGGTCGAAGATCGCCAGCCGGCCATCGGGCATCACCCGCAGGTTGCCCGGGTGCGGGTCGGCATGGATCTCGCCATGCACGAAGATCTGGTCCAGGTAGCCGCGGATCAGCGCCGCTGCCAGCGGATCCATGTCCTGCTCGGTGCGGCGCACGCCAGAGATCGCATCCACGCGCACGCCGGTGGCGAGCTCCATGGTCAGCACGCGCTGGCTGCTGTAGTCCCAGATCGGCTGCGGTACCCACAGGCGGCGGAAGGGCCGCAGATGCCGTCCGAAGCGGGCCAGGTTCTCGGCCTCGGTGTGGTAGTCCAGCTCCTGCATCAGGGTCTTGGCGAACTCGTTGAGCCAGTCGCGCAGGCGCACGCGGCGGCCCACCTGGGTCAGATGATCGGCGGCCAGCGCAAAGCTGCGCAGCGCTTCCAGGTCCGAGCGCAGCTGCGCGGCCACTTCAGGCTTCTGCACTTTCACTGCCACCTGGCGGCCATCGTGCAGCACCGCGCGATGTACCTGCGCGATCGACGCACAACCCAACGGCTCGGGATCGAACGAGGCAAACAGCTTGTTCACCCCCACCCCCAGCTCCTGCTCGATGATGGCGTGGATGCGCTCGACCGGGATCGGCGCCACCTTTTCCTGCATGCGTTCCAGGGCGGTGGCGAACTCCACCGGCACCATGTCCGGGCGGGTGGACAGCATCTGGCCCAGCTTGACGAAGGTCGGCCCCAGGGCCTCCAGGTCACTGACGAACTGTTCCGGGTTGCCATCGGCGGGCACGTCGGCCTGGTTGCTGGCGGCGTCCAGGTTCATGCCGGAGAACACGCCCGAATGGCGGTAGCGCAGCAGCAGGCGCAGGATCTGGCTGCGCCGGTTCATGCCTGTGACCAGCGGAGGATTGCCATTGGCGGTGGGCGGATTGCTCAAGCGGAACTCCCATGCGGCAAGGACGGTAGTGCCGGCCGCTGGCCGGCAATGTCCGGATTCGGCAGTGTCGCCGGGGGAAGGTGGGCATGCGGTGAACCCCGCAGCTATCGCAGAGGCCGGCGGATCGGTCAGAATCCGCTCATTCCCATTCTTGGACGCCCCATGGCCGGTGCCAGCCTGTTTGCCCTGCTCGACGATATCGCCTCCCTGCTCGACGATGTCTCGGTCCTGACCAAGGTCGCGGCGAAGAAGACCGCCGGTGTGCTGGGCGACGATCTGGCGCTGAACGCGCAGCAGGTGACCGGAGTCAACGCCAACCGCGAACTGCCGGTGGTCTGGGCGGTGGCCAAGGGCTCGCTGGTCAACAAGGTCATCCTGGTGCCGGCGGCGCTGGCGATCAGTGCGCTGGAAGCCTGGCTGCACAGCCGCGGCTGGAACGTGCCGCTGATCGTGCCGCTGATGATGATCGGCGGTGCCTTCCTGTGCTTCGAAGGCGTGGAGAAGCTGGCGCACCGCTTCCTGCATTCCTCCGACGACGATGCCGAGCGCCAGGCCGAACGCCGCAAGGCGCTGGCTGACGCGCAGGTGGACATGGTCGCGTGGGAGAAGGACAAGGTGAAGGGCGCGATCCGCACCGACTTCATCCTTTCGGCCGAGATCATCGTGCTCACCCTGGGCGTGGTCGCCACTGCGTCGTTCACCAACCAGATCCTCACGCTGAGCGTGGTCGCACTGGCGATGACCGTGTTCGTCTATGGGCTGGTGGCGGGCATCGTCAAGCTCGATGACGTTGGGCTGTACCTGTCGCGCAAGGGCGGTGCCATTGCCGCCTTCGGTCGCGGGCTGGTGGCGTCGGCGCCGTGGCTGATGAAGTTCCTGTCGGTGGCCGGCACCATCGCCATGTTCCTGGTCGGCGGCGGCATCCTGGTGCACAACGTGCCGGCCCTGCACCACGCGGTGCAGGCGCTGGGCGGCGAAGGGCAGTGGGGCTGGCTGGTGAGCGCGGTGGGCAACATGGTGGTCGGCATCATCGCCGGCGCCATCGTGCTGGCAGCGGTGACCGGGTTCCAGAAGCTGCGCGGTAAATAAGCCCGTAGACCCTCGGGGTCACCCCGCCTGCACGCGGTTCTTGCCCTGCCGCTTGGCCGCATACAGCGCGTCATCGGCGCGCCGCAGCAGGGTTTCGGTATCGTCACCGGGCTGCCACTGCGCCAGCCCGGCGCTGAAATGCACCGGCACGCGCTGGTCCTGCACGGTCAGCACGCGATGGGCCAGCGAGCGCTGCAGGCGCTGCACGGTGGCCATGCTGTCGGCGCCCTGGGTTTCCGGCAGCACCAGCACGAACTCGTCACCGCCCAGCCGTGCGATGCCGTCGGTGGCGCGCAGCAGCAGCTTGCACACGGACACCAGGTGCTGCAGCAGCGCATCGCCACCGGCATGCCCATGCGCGTCGTTGGTCTGGTGGAAATCATCCAGGTCGATCACCGCTACGCCCAGCGGTGAGTTGTTGCGCGCGGCTCGGGCCAGCTCGCGCTCCAGCAGTTCGTCCAGGCCACGGCGGTTCAGCGCCTGGGTCAGTGGATCGATACGTGCCAGGTCACCAGCGGCGCGCAGTTCCTGCTCCAGCTCGGCAATACGCTGCTCTGCGCGCTCCACTTCCTGCCGCGCATTGGCCAGGTGATCGCGGGCCTGTGCGGCCTGCTGCTGCACTTTGCCGGTATCGCGCATCACCTCCTGCAGCAGCTGGTTGAGGTCGGCGATGCTGCGCGCCTCGCGCAGCTGCAATGCGTAGCTGCCGATGCGGTCGTGGTATTCGCCGGTGCTGGTGGCCATGCCATCCATGCGCTCGATGAACTCGCCCATCAACCCGCGCATCGCCGCCTTCGAATCGTCGATGCCCTGGCGCAGCAGGCCCTGCTTGTAGATCACTTCGCGCAACTCGGCGCGGGTGCGCTCGACTGCCTCGGCTTCCAACGGACCGTCCAGCAACTGGCGCACCGCCGCGATCTGGCCCTGCAGCCAGCTGCGGTCATCCAGCAGCTCGCTGACGTTCTCCAGCAGCAGCGCGAACAGCTCCAGCAGCAGCGCCTGCTGCTCCTGCCAGCTTTCGGCACGCACGCCGACCTGGTGGCCAAGTTCGCGCACGCCCTGTTCGATTGGTTCCAGGGCTGTGCCCGGCTGCCATTGGCGCAGGCGCAGGGCCAGCGCCTGCGCTTGCTCGCGCAGGTCCGGGTCGTGCTGCAGCAGGGCAACCACCGCACCGCCCAGCAGCAGCCGCAGCTGCTCGGACAGGCGCAGGCTTTCCGGCTGCCCGTCCGGCGAATGCTGCTCGATGGTGCGGATGTACTTGTCGATCAACTGCCGCATCGCGCGCCCATAGCGCGGCCAATCGGCGCTGGCCTGTGCCGACTGCAGGCGGTCGCCCATGTCGCCCAGTTCGCCGGGCAGGGTGGCCATGCCGTTGGCGAACGCCGCCAGCAGCGGTTCCGGCGCATCGGCGCCTGCGAACAGCTGCTGCAGCGCCGCGCCACCGCCGCCCTGCAGCACCACGCGGTCACCCCGCCCATCGTCCACCACCGCGCGCACGCGTGCCCGCGGCCCAAGGGCGGTACCGGGGGCAGGGCGGTGGTCGGGCTGGTCCGTCATGGAGCGAATCCTGGGGCTGGCAGGGACTGGTTCCAGCATATCGGCGCGGCCGCCGAGGGCTTGAACGGCTAGGATGGGCGACAGGATGCCGCAGTGGAGGTGGTGATGCGCGTGATGTTGCTGGGGGCGACCGGCCTGGTCGGTAGGCTGACCCTGCGCAGGCTGCTGGACGACCCGCGCTGCGGCGCCGTGGTTGCCCCGACCCGCCGCCCCCTGGCGTTGACTCACGGGAAGCTGGAGAACCCGGTGCTGGCATTCGACGCGTTGCCCACTTCGCCAGAATGGGCGCGCGTTGATGCGGTCATCTGCGCGCTGGGCAGCACCATGGCCCAGGCCGGCAGCCGCGAGGCCTTCCATCGCATCGATCATGACTACCCGTTGGCGTTCGCACGCCTGGCAAAAGCACAGGAGGCGCAGACCTATGTGCTGAATTCCGCAGCCGGCGCCAACCCACAGTCGTCGATCTTCTACAGCCGGGTGAAGGGCGAGCTGGAGCGTGACCTGCGCGCGCTGGGCTTCAACTCGTTGACCCTGGTCCGCCCAGGGCTGATCGGGGGCGAGCGCACCGAGGTGCGCCGTGGCGAGCGTTTCGCGCTGACGGTGCTGGGCGCGCTGGGGCCGGTGCTGCCGCGGGCGTGGCGGATCAATCCGGCCACCGAGATTGCCAGGGCGCTGGTCGAGGCTGCGTTGGCCCCGCAGCCGGGCGAGCACGTGGTGGCGTCGACCACGCTGGTCGGCTGATGTCGCGAGCGCTGCGCCTGACCCAGCTGCTGCAGCTGCTGCGCCGTCATCGACGGCCGGTGGCCGGGCAGGCGCTGGCCGAAGCGCTGGGCATCAGCCTGCGCACGCTGTACCGCGATATCGAGACCCTGCGCGAGCAGGGCGCCGACCTGCGTGGCGAGGCTGGCGTCGGCTACCAGCTCGCGCCGAGCGATACCTTGCCTCCCATGACCCTGCCACCGGCCGAGATCGACGCGCTTGTGCTGGGCCTGCGCTGGGTCGCGGCGCGCACCGAGCCGGCGCTGGCCGAGGCCGCACGTGATGCCCTGGCGCGTATCGCCCATGTGTTGCCTGCGGCACGCCGCGAGGCATTGCGTGACAGTGGCCTGCGGGTTGGCCCTTCGCGCGCGGGGAGCAAGGTTCCCCCCGCGCGTCTGCAGGCCGTGCGTGAGGCTGTGGGGTCACAGCAGCGCCTGAAGTTCGCTTACGAGGATGCGCAAGGCCGGCGCAGTGAGCGCATTGTCTGGCCGTTCGCGCTGGGCTACTTCGATGAAGTGCCGATGCTGGCGGCGTGGTGCGAGCGCCGCGAGGATTTCCGCCATTTCCGGCTGGATCGCATCCGTCAGGTGCGTGTGCTGGAGGACCGCTACCGCGTGCCGCGCGCTACGCTGCTGCGGCGCTGGCAGAAGGCCCAGGGCATCGCGCCGGACTGGCTGGATCGCTCATAACCACAGCAACAGCCGAGAGCGGGGGGTAGAGTCGACTCTACCGGCAGTCCCCTCTACTGACAGAATGTGTCAGCAGGCCCGTACCACCATGAACGCTCCCAACAACGGAGCTTCCCCATGTTCACGCCCAGCACCCTGCTGCGGTACGTGCGCGACGTCGCCACCAGCGCAACCTTCTACAGTGGCATCCTCGGCAAACCGCCGGTCGAGCAGTCGCCTGGCTTCGCCCTGTTCCTGCTCGGCGATGGCGCCGCACTCGGCCTGTGGCAGCGCGATGGCGTGCAACCGCCGGTGTCCGCGCAGGCCGGTGCCGCCGAACTGGCGATGGTCGTCGCCAACCCCGACGCCGTGCAGCAGATGCACGATGCGTGGCGCGCGCTGGGCGTGCAGATCCTGCAGTCGCCGGTGACGCTGGAGTTCGGCCATACCTTTGTCGGGGCAGATCCTGATGGCCACCGCCTGCGTGTGTACAGCCGCGCCGAGGGCTTGGTCGCGCGCGATTGATCGCTGGCGATCTGTAGCCGAGCCCATGCTCGGCTTGCTTCTTGCCTTCATCCACGCATGACGTGGATACATTGCAACGCAGCCGAGCATGGCTCGGCTCTACAGTAGAGCGGCACAAAAAAAAACGCCGGGCATTGCCCGGCGTTTCTTGTGTTTCAGAGGGGGTGGTCGATCAGCTGGCCAGCGCCAGGTCGTCCATCATCGCGCGCAGGAAGCGGGCGGCTTCGCCGCCGGTCGCCGCGCGGTGGTCGAAGGTGACCGACAGCGGGATTACCTTGTGCGCTTCCACGCCGCCCATCACCGGGGTCATCTGGTGGCGGGCACGGCCGGCACCGACGATGGCCACGCACGGCGGCACCACGACCGGGGTCGCGTAGCGGCCGGCGAACATGCCGAAGTTGGACAGCGAGATGGTGTAGCCGCTCAGTTCCGAGGCGGCGATCGAACGCGATTCCACCTGCTCACGCAGGCGGTTGACGCCTTCGCGGATGCCGCGTGCGTCGAGCATGTCGGCATTGCGCAGGGCCGGCACGAACAGGCCGTCGTCGGTGTCCACGGCGATGCCGATGTCCACCTGCGCGTGCAGGGTACGGGTCAGTGCTTCACCGTCGAACCAGGCGTTCATCGCCGGCACCTTCTGTGCGGCAACGACGATGGCGCGAACCAGGCGGGCGGTGACGTCGTTGCCCGGCAGCCAGGCGTGGATGTCGGCGTCGTCGTTCAGCGTGGTCGGCACGACCTTGCTGTGCGCATCGGCCATGACGCGGGCCATGTTGCGGCGCACGCCCTTCAGCGGTTCCGGCTGGCCCTTGGCGACCACGCCCGGCGGCTGGGTGCGCATCGGCTTGCCGGCGGCGGACAGCGGGGTGCGGGCTTCGCTCTGCACCGGAGCAGACACCTGCGCCGTGGCCGGCGCGGCATACGCGGCAGCAACCGGTGCCGGGGCGGCGCCGAGTTTGGCGGTGCCGTTGGCGGCGGCCTGCTTGACGTCGGCCATGGTCACCGCGCCATCGGTGCCAGTAGCGGCCACGCGGCTCAGGTCCACGCCCAGCTTGCGCGCCATCGCACGCACGGCTGGCACGGCCTTGACGCCACCGACGGCCAGTGCCTGTTCGGCGTGCACGGCGTTGGAGCTCTGCATCGCGCCGACCACGGTACCGGCGTCATCACGCTCGGCCGCGGCGGGCTTGGCTTCTTCCGCGACCACCGGTGCGGCTGCGGCAGGCAGCGGCGGCGGGGTCGGCGCGGCCGGTGCGGCGTGACCATGGCTGTGGCCGGTGTCCTGGCCATCGGCGCGCTGTGGCAGGTTCGGGTCCAGTTCGAAGCTGGCCAGCACCGAACCGGTCGGGATGATGTCGCCGGCAGCGCCGGACAGCTTCAGCACCTTGCCGGAGAACGGCGAGGGCACTTCCACCACGGCCTTGGCGGTCTCCATCGACACCAGCGGCTCGTCCAGCTTGATCACATCGCCTTCCTTGACGAACCACTCGACGATGGTCGCGTCCGGCAGGCCTTCGCCCAGGTCGGGCAGGTTGAAGTTCTTGGTCTGGCTCATTTGCAGTTCTCTTCCAGCAGTTCCAGTTCGCGGGCCGGCAGCCAACCCGTCGCGCCATTGGCGCGCTCGGACCACCACCACCCGCCGTGTTCGTGATGAAGCTTCACCATCTCGCCGCTTTCCACATCCAGCTCGCGGGCGTCGTAGTCGCACAGGGCTTCGGCGCGACCCTCGTCCAGCAGCTGCAACCAGGCGATGGGCGCCCATCCAGCGCGCCCATCGTTGGTGCGTACCCAGGCAAACGCCGGCCATTCCTCGTCACGTACACCTACTTCGACGATCTGGCCGGTGTGGAACCGGAGCGGGTTGGGATACTGGCTGCGGTAAGCCCCCAGAAGGCGGGCCCGCATGTCAGCCGGCCGCCACCGCGCGCTTGGCCGCCGCCACGATCCGCTCAACGCTCGGCAGGTACTTCATTTCCAGGCGGAACAGCGGAATGTGGGTGTCGTAGCCAGTAACGCGCTCGACCGGGGCCAGCAGGTCGTAGATCGATTCCTCGGCCAGGCGCGCGGCGATCTCGGCGCCGAAGCCTGCGGTCTTCGGGGCCTCCTGCACGATCACGCAGCGGCCGGTCTTGGCCACCGATTCAGCGATGGTGGCGAAGTCCAGCGGGCGCAGCGTGGCCACGTCGATGACTTCGGCACTGATGCCTTCGCCGGCCAGCTTGTCGGCCGCTTCCAGGGCTTCCTTCACCTGCGCACCCCAGGTCACCAGGGTCACGTCGGTGCCGTCGCGCAGCACGAAGCAGACGTCCAGCGGCAACGCTTCGCCGTCGTTGACGACCACTTCCTTGTACTGGCGATAGATGCGCTTGGGCTCCATGTAGATCACCGGATCCGGCTCGCGGATCGCAGCCAGCAGCAGGCCGTAGGCACGCTGCGGCGACGACGGCAGCACCACGCGCAGGCCCGGCACGTTGGTGAAGATCGCCTCGTTGGCTTCGCTGTGGTGTTCCGGCGCGCGGATGCCACCGCCCCACGGCACGCGCAGCACCATCGGGCAGTGCAGGCGGCCACGCGTGCGGTAACGCAGGCGTGCGGCGTGGCAGACGATATGGTCGACCATCGGGTACATGAAGCCGTCGAACTGGGCTTCGGCCACCGGCTTCATGCCCTGTGCGGCCAGGCCGATGGTCAGGCCGGCGATGGTGGTTTCGTCCAGCGGGGTGTCGAGGATGCGGTCCGAGCCGAAGCGCTGCTGCAGGCCGGCAGTGGCGCGGAACACGCCGCCGTTGACGCCCACGTCCTCGCCCAGCACCAGCACCGACGGGTCGTGTTCCAGTTCCCAGGCCAGCGCCTGGGTGATGGCTTCGATGAGGGTGATCGGGGTGGTGGTCATGCTGTCATCTCCGCGCGCGACCGCAGCGCTGTCGGCGGCGTTGGTGTGCGCGCCGGGCGCGCCGTTCTTGATCTCATCCATGGCGCTTCTCCAGGGCGATCGCCTGGGCACGCTGGGCCAGCAGGTCCGGCGGCGGATCGGCATACAGGAAGTCGAACATCGCCTCGACCGGCTGCACCGGCGTGTTGAGGTACAGGTTCACTTCCTCGTCCACGCGCGTGCCGCACTCGGCGACCCAGGCAGTTTCCTCTTCTTCGCTCCACACACCGGCGTTGATCAGGTACTTGCGCAGGCGCAGCATCGGCTCGCGCTGCCAGGCATCCTTCACTTCGGCGTCGTCGCGGTAGCGGCGCGCGTCATCGGCGGTGGTGTGGTCGGACAGGCGGTAGGTCATCAGTTCCAGCACGGTGCCACCGTCGCCGGCCAGCGCGCGCTCGCGCGCCTGCTCCATGGCCGCCAGCACCGCGATCAGGTCGTTGCCGTCCACCTGCAGGCAGTGCAGGCCACCCGCCAGGCCCTTCTGCGCCAGCGTTTCGGCACCGGTCTGGGCCGAACGCGGGACCGAGATGGCCCAGCCGTTGTTGACGATGCACAGGATCAGCGGCAGCTTGTAGGCGCCGGCCGAGTTCAGTGCTGCGTAGAAGTCGGTCTTGGAGCTGCCGCCGTCGCCGCACACCGCCACGGCGATCTGCGGTTCCTTGTTGAGCTTGAACTTCAGCGCAGCACCTGCCGCATGCAGGCACTGGGTGGAAATCGGCACGCAGAACGGGAAGTCCCTGGCCGCGTTGCCGCCGTAATCGTTGCCGCGTTCGTCGCCGCCCCAGTACATCAGCACGTCGTGCGGGCGTACGCCACGCATGAACATCGCGCCATACTCGCGGTACGAAGGCGCGAACACGTCGTCCTTCTGCATCGCCGCGCCGATACCCACGTGCGCGGCTTCATGGCCCAGGCAGGCGGCATAGGTGCCGAGCTTGCCGGTGCGCTGCAGCGCGATGGATTTGCTGTCGAACGTGCGTACGAACAGCATCTGCTTGAACAGCGGTACCAGCACCTTGGGGTCGCGCAGCGACGCGGGCAGGTCGTCACGGACGAGCGTGCCGTCCGTGTCCAGGTACTGCAGGTATTCGATCTTGAATTCAGCGGCAACCGTCATTGCGTACTGCACCTTCGACAGAGAAGTTACAAATGATATGAATCGCCATGTTAAGGAACGCGTACGGAATAGCCTTCCTGCGCCGCAACACGGAGATTCCCCGTTTTACCCCTGCCGGCGGGTGGGGGGCCAATAACAACAACGTATTCAGTCGTTGCTGCAAAGCATCAGAATACGCCTCTGGCTGACCGCCCGTACAACGGCGCGGACGGTTCCACGCGCAGGCCCGGCATCGGCCGATGCTCCACGGCCAGCCGCACGCCCCGGTATGGACCCGGCGGCTGCCAGCGCGGCGGCAACGCGCTACCCTTGCCGCCCCCGATCTGGTCCCGCCCATGTCCGTCGACAACAACCAACGCGATCTCGAAGCCGGCATCCACACCGACCTGCAGGGACGCCTGACCTACGGCGGCTACCTGCGGCTGGACCAGCTGCTCAGCGCGCAGCAGCCGCTGTCCAGCCCGCCGCACCATGACGAGATGCTCTTCATCATCCAGCACCAGACCTCGGAGCTGTGGCTGAAGCTGCTGGGCCACGAACTGCGTGCCGCGATCGGCTTCCTGCAGCGCGATGAAGTCTGGCAGTGCCGCAAGGTGCTGGCGCGCAGCAAGCAGGTACTGCGCCAGCTGACCGAGCAGTGGTCGGTGCTGGAAACGCTGACCCCGTCCGAATACATGGGCTTCCGCGACGTGCTGGGCCCGTCGTCGGGCTTCCAGTCGCTGCAGTACCGCTACATCGAGTTCCTGCTGGGCAACAAGAACGCGCAGATGCTGCAGGTGTTCGAGCACGACCCGGCCGGGCAGGCGCAGCTGCGCACCGTGCTGGAGGCGCCGAGCCTGTACGAGGAATTCCTGAAGTACCTGGCCCGCTTTGGCCATGCTGTCCCGGCGGTCTACGAGGCCCACGACTGGACCCAGCCGCACGTGGCCGACGACGCATTGCAGCCGGTCTTCGAGCGCATCTACCAGGACACCGACCGCTACTGGCGCGAGTACGCGCTGTGCGAGGACCTGGTGGACCTGGAGACGGCTTTCCAGCTGTGGCGATTCCGACACATGCGCACCGTGATGCGGGTGATCGGCTTCAAGCGCGGCACCGGCGGTTCGTCCGGCGTGGGCTTCCTGGCCAAGGCGCTGGAACTGACCTTCTTCCCCGAGCTGTTCCAGGTGCGCACCAGCCTGCAGGCCGCGCCCCCGGCAGCGCTGGGCTGATCCCCATTCAGCTTGGTTCCCGGCCCGCGGCTGGATCGTTTCAGATGCAAGTTCAGGGAGCAGGCTGCCACCTGCCTCAAACGGCGTGTATTTGACGTGAACGCCAGAAGTCGGTGATCCTCGCGCGTTGCTCCAACTGCACAGCGGACGTGCTCGTCATCCACCGAACCAGGAAATCCGCATGAGCGTAAACGCCACTGCGAACACCCCAGAGCCGGCACTGCCGGACTTCAAGACCACGCTGGGCCACCCGCGCCCGTTGTGGATGCTGTTCATGACCGAGTTCTGGGAACGCTTTGCGTTCTACGGCATCCGCTGGGCGTTGGTGCTCTACATCGTTGCCCAGTTCTACAACGGCAGCGCTGCCGGTGAAGGCGACGCCAGCCGCATCTATGGCGCCTACCTGGCCCTGGTGTACGCCGCGGCCATCTTCGGCGGCTACGTGGCCGACCGGGTGCTGGGCTACCAGCGCTCGATCCTGACCGGCGCGATCATCATGGCCGCGGGCCTGTTCATGATCTCGCTGCCGCAGGAGCACATCTTCAAGCTCGGCCTGGCCACGATCATCGTCGGCAACGGCCTGTTCAAGCCCAACATCTCGACCATGGTCGGCAAGCTGTACGGCCTGAAGGACGAGCGCCGCGATTCGGGCTTCACCATCTTCTACATGGGCATCAACATCGGCGCGATGATCGCCCCGGTGCTGACCGAGTACCTGGCCCGCAAGGTGTTCGGTACCGATGCGATGCCGTCCTACAAGGTCGTGTTCATCGCCTCGGGCGTGGGCATGCTGATCTCGCTGGTGTGGTTCTACATCGGTCGTGCCGGCCTGAAGGGTATCGGTGCACCGCCGGCCGGCGCGGAAGGCTTCGGCCGCATCATCATGGTGCTGGCCGGTGCCGTGGTCGCCATCCCGGTGGCCTACTTCCTGCTGGCCACCGGCGCCACCGCGCTGGCCTGGATCCTGGGCGCGATGTTCACCGCCCTGGCCATCCTGCTGCTGGTCGAGGGCGTCCGCGAGGGCAAGGTGCAGCGCGACCGCGTGATCGCGATGCTGATCATCTTCGCCTTCAACGTGATGTTCTGGATGTTCTTCGAACAGGCCGGCAGCTCGTTCACCTTCCTGGCCGAGAACATCGTCAACCGCCAGTTCGGCGACTGGACCTTCCCGACCGCGTGGTTCCAGTCGGTCAACTCGGTGGCCATCATCACCCTGGCCCCGGTCATCGCCTGGATCTGGGTGGCGATGGGCCGCGCCAATCCGTCCATTCCGCGCAAGTTCGGCCTGGGCCTGCTGTTCAACGGCGCCGCCTTCGCGCTGCTGATGTTCGCCCTGTCGCAGATGGTGGTGGACGGCAAGATCCCGTTCTGGACCCTGTTCATGGTCTACGTCATCCAGTCGGTGGGTGAGCTGTGCCTGTCGCCGATCGGCCTGTCGATGGTGACCAAGCTGGCCCCGGTGCGCCTGGTCGGCTTCGGCATGGGTGGCTGGTTCCTGTCCACCGGCATCGGCAACAACCTGTCGGGCATCTTCGCTGGCGTGGTCAGTGGTGAAGGCGGCATGACGGTCGAGTCGGCCCTGAAGGGGTATACCTTCGGGTTCTGGGCCCTGATCGGCTCCGGCGTGGTGCTGTTCCTGATCGCCCCGCTGATCAACAAGCTGATGCACGGCGTCAAGTAATGAAGCGAGGGTAGAAAGCATGCGCAGCAAGCTCGGTGGTGCAATGGTGGTGGTCTGTGCGGCGCTGATCGGCGCCTGTTCCCAACCGCAACCGCCTGCCACCGCCGAGCCCACGCAGCCGCTGGACACCCGACCCACCGAGCCACCGGTCGCTGACCCCAGCGAACCGGTGGCCTCGGGCAACACCCCGGTGGCGGCAGACATCGCCGCCATCGCCGGGCTCGGCGCGCAGTTCGACCCGGCCCGCAACCCCGCCGATGACCTGGCCACCGCCAAGGTGGAAGCCCAGCGCGGCAAGAAGCGCATCCTGCTCGAGATCGGCAACGCCGCCTGTGAGCGCTGCCGGGCGCTGGATGATGTGGTGGAAGGCAACGGCGACCTGCGCCGCTTCCGCGACGCGCACTACGTGTGGGTGAAGGTCAACGCCAGCGACGAACAGCCCAACACCGCCTTCTTCGCCCAGTTCCCGGTGATGGAGCGCGACTACCCGCACCTGCTGGTACTGGACGCCGATGGCAGCCTGCTGGTCTCGCAGGCCACTGCTGAGCTGCGCAAGGGCGAAGCCTTCCAGCCTGCGCGGGTGAGCGCGTTCCTCAAGCAGTGGGCACCTGACCGGTAGTGCCGGCCGCTGGCCGGCACTGATGCCGGGTCGCATCCACGCATGGCGTGGCTCTACTGCGCGCGCCGTCACACTCCCTGAATCGGCATCTCAACTTCGCAACGCGCTCGCCGTTACCGGCAAGGACCTCAGTCGACATCCCGTCGATGCTACCTACCGGAACGCCCATGCACAGCGACCACGCCGAACGATTGCCCGAACCTGCCAGCGGTCTGGTCGACGGCGGAGCCGGCGATGGCGTGACCTTGCCGGCGCAGGAAGCCCTGTTGGACGACGCCGGCACCGGCGAGGAAACCGTCGAACTGGCCCCGCCGCGCCATCGCCTGCCGCAGATCGCGTTGCCCGACAACGTGGTGTTGAAGGGCGCGGTACAGAAGCTGGTCGAGCAGAAGGCGCGCCTTGATGCGCTGGCCGCCGAAGGCCAGCTGGCCGGGCTGCTGCCGCCGGAATGGCAGGGCCATGGCGCGCGCGCGATCGAGCTGTCCACCTTCATCCAGGGCGTGCTGCCGTTCCTGCAGACCGGGGAGCGTGGCGAAACTGCGCCTGCCCGTCTGCCGGTGCGGCACGTGCTGGGGGATGACAGCCGATGGGGCCTGGAGGATGTCGCCGAGCCGAAGTCGTTGGCGTGGTACCTGGCCAGTGACGAGCGCGCCACGGCGGGCAGCAAGGACGTCGCCGAGGCCTGGCTGGTCGGCGCGCTGGGCCTGGCGTGGATGCAGGAAGGGCGCAGCCGCCCGGGCTTCCTGCGTGCGATGGGCCAGGACAGTCTGGCGGCGCGGGTGACCATGCTGGGTTATCCGCCCGCCAACGAACTGGCGCTGTACAACGTCACCGCGCAGGGACAGCCGCAGATCTGGTGCGTGCATGGCCGCCGCCGCATGCGCCCGCTGGTGGCGCCGTGGCTGAGCGTGCCGCTGCTGACCGCTTACGGCGTGCCCGCCCCGGTGGCGTGGCCGTCCAGCTTCCCACCGGTGGAGGCCGTGGCCGAAGTGCTGGCGACCGCCCGCCTGGGGCGCGCGCTGCCGGAAGTGGATCTGGCCAAGGCCGTGGCGAAGATCACCGAAGAGGCCGCATCTGAAGCCTGGCAGCCGGTCAGCCTGCTGCAGCTCAATACCTGGTCACCGCGCTGGCATTTCTTCCTGGGCACCTTCGTCGGCCTGCCGTCGCTGCTGCTGGTGGCTGCGGCGCTGGCGCTGCCCGGGGCCGTCGAAGCCGCCACGGTTGCCGCCTCGCTGGGCTTCGCCGGCGGCGCCATCGCAGCACTGGCCGTGCCGTGGATCCACGCAAGGCGCAAGCACCTGAGCTGAAAAAAGGGGACGGAGGGGATTAAGTCGTTTCAGGCACACCTGTGCTCATTACGACTTAATCCCCTCCGTCCCCTTTTTCGTTCAGACCCCTTCGCCCATCCGCTCCAGACCTTCGCCGGCCAGGCGCAGGATCAGCTTTTCCAGCAGTTGTTCTTCCTCGTCGCTCAGCACTGACATCAGCTTGCGGGTGATCTCGATCACCATCGGCGCGATGGTCTCGTACACCTCGAAACCGGCGGCCGACAGCGCCAGTACCGAGCGGCGGCGGTCGTCGCCATGCGTCTCGCGCTTGATGAAGCCGCGCTCCAGCAGGCGGGCCACGGCGCGGCTGACCGCCACCTTGTCCATCGCCGTGCGGTCGGAGACCTCGCTGGCCGAGGAGCCCGGGTACAGCGCCAGGATGGTGATCACCCGCCACTCGGGGATCGCCAGACCGTAACGATCGCCGTATAGCTTGGCGATGTTGCCGCTGACCCGGTTGGACAGCACGCTCAGCCGGTACGGCAGGAACTGTTCCAGGTCGAGCAGGACGTGCGAGGCACGCAGGCGGGTCGAGGCAGGATCGGCGGGGCTCATGTTGCGGTGCACCTTGCTGGTGGTTTCAAGTGTAACTATAAGGGGTGGGTCCAGACCCTGCATTCTCGCCGGGTCCCTACCTGCCCGCACCTGGTTTGTACCGATGCGGTACCGATTCGGAGCCACGCCATGAATACCGCAGTCCCGACCGCCTCGCATCCCAACCCCGGCATGCAGGTCACCACCTTCGAGAACCCGATGGGCATCGACGGCTTCGAGTTCGTCGAATTCGCCGCCCCGGCCGGCCGTGGCCAGGAGCTGCACGAGTACTTCCGGAAGATGGGCTTCAGCGCGGTGCTCAAGCACAAGCAGCGTCCGATTACCGTCTATCGCCAGGGCGACGTCAACTTCCTGGTCAATGAAGACCCCGATTCGTTCGCTTCGGACTTCGCCGAAAAGCACGGTCCGTGCGCCTGCGGCTTCGCCATCCGCTTCAAGAAGCCGGGCCAGGAGGTCTACCAGACCGCGCTGGGCAACGGCGCCGAAGCCATCGCCTTCAAGCCGGACAGCAAGGCGGTCAGCGCCCCGGTCATCAAGGGGATCGGCGACTGCATGCTGTACCTGGTCGATCGCTACGGCGCGGCCGGCAGCATCTACGACGGCGACTACGAGCCGATCGCCGGTGCCGACCTGCACCCGGTGGGCTTCGGCCTGACCTTCATCGACCACCTGACCCACAACCTGTACTTCGGCAACATGCAGCAGTGGTCGGACTACTACGAGCGCCTGTTCAACTTCCGCGAGATCCGCTACTTCGACATCAAGGGCCTGAAGACCGGCCTGGTGTCCAAGGCGATGACCGCGCCGGACGGCATCGTGCGCATCCCACTGAACGAATCGTCCGACCCGAAGAGCCAGATCAACGAGTACCTGGACGCGTACAAGGGCGAGGGCATCCAGCACATCGCCTGCTTCACCGAGAACATCTACGACACGGTCGAAGCGATGCGCGCGCAGGGCGTGGACTTCCTCGACACGCCGGAGACCTACTTCGACGTGATCGACCAGCGCGTGCCGAACCACGGTGAAGACGTGCCGCGCCTGGCCAGGAACAAGATCCTGATCGATGCCGATCCGGAAACCCACCAGCGCAAGCTGCTGCAGATCTTCACCCAGAACTGCATCGGCCCGATCTTCTTCGAGATCATCCAGCGCAAGGGCAACGAGGGCTTCGGCGAAGGCAACTTCACCGCGCTGTTCGAGAGCATCGAGCGCGACCAGATCCGCCGCGGCGTGCTGTAAGGTCCTGGGCAGCGCCGGGTCACGCCCGGCGCCTGCTTGCCTGTAGAGCCGAGCCATGCTCGGCTGCTTTCCGTTCCGGTCTTGCCGTTTTTCAGGAGCCCCCATGTCCCCCGCCATCACCGCCCGCGGCTACCAGTCCGGCTTCGGCAACGAATTCGCCACCGAGGCCGTCGCCGGCGCGCTGCCGGTCGGGCAGAACTCGCCGCAGAAGGTGGCCCACGGCCTGTACGCCGAACAGTTGACCGGCACCGCGTTCACCGCGCCGCGCGGCAGCAATCGCCGCAGCTGGCTGTACCGGATCCGTCCGGCGGTGACCCATGGCGAGTTCACCCCGTTCGCGCAGTCGCAGCTGCAATGTGATTTCGGCGCACAGCCGGCCTCGCCGAACCAGCTGCGCTGGAGTCCGCTGCCGCTGCCGGAGCTGCCGACCGACTTCGTCGAAGGCCTGTACACGATGGGGGGCAACGGTTCGCCCGACGCGCATGCTGGCGTGGGCATTCACCTCTACGCTGCCAACCGCGACATGGTCGGCCGCTACTTCTACGATGCCGACGGTGAGCTGCTGATCGTGCCGCAGCTGGGCGCGCTGCGCCTGCTGACCGAGCTGGGCGTGATCGAGATCGAGCCGCAGCAGATCGCGGTGATCCCGCGCGGCGTGCGGTTCCGCGTTGAACTGCCCGATGGCCCGAGCCGCGGCTACATCTGCGAGAACTACGGTGCGCTGCTGAAGCTGCCCGACCTTGGCCCGATCGGTTCCAACGGCCTGGCCAATCCGCGCGACTTCGAAACCCCGCACGCGGCGTTCGAGGATGTCGATGGCGATTTCGAGCTGATCGCCAAATTCGAGGGCCGCCTGTGGCGTGCGCCGATCGACCATTCGCCGCTGGACGTGGTGGCCTGGCACGGCAACTACGCGCCGTACCGCTACGACCTGCGCCGCTTCAACACCATTGGCTCGATCAGCTACGACCACCCGGATCCGTCGATCTTCCTGGTGCTGCATTCGCCCAGCGACACGCCGGGAACCAGCAACATGGATTTTGCGATCTTCCCGCCGCGCTGGCTGGTGGCGCAGAACACGTTCCGCCCGCCGTGGTTCCACCGCAACATCGCCAGCGAGTTCATGGGCCTGGTGCATGGCGCGTACGACGCCAAGGCCGAAGGCTTCGTGCCGGGCGGCGCATCGCTGCACAACTGCATGAGCGGCCACGGCCCGGACGCACCGACCTTCGACAAGGCGTCCAATGCCGATCTGTCCAAGGCGGACGTGATCAAGGACACGATGGCCTTCATGTTCGAGACCCGCGCGGTGATCCGCCCGACCGCACAGGCCCTGGCCGCCGGCCACCGTCAGGGCGACTACCAGCAGTGCTGGAACGGCCTGCGCAACAACTACCGCTGACCCGAAAAAGGGGACGGAGGGGATTAAGTCGTTTCATGCACACGTGTGCTGATTGCGACTTAATCCCCTCCGTCCCCTTTTTCTTCAGGCCACCTCGGCGAACGCGTCGCAGTGCTCCAACGGCAGCGCTTCCAGCAGGCGTTGGCGTACACGCTGGCAATAGCCTTCCGAAGTCAGCCCGGGCAGCATCCGCATCGCCGAGTGCAGCACCTGCAGTACTTCACTTTCGGCGCGTGCCTGCTGCAGGTCGCGGAACAGCGCCGCCGCCTGCGGGTGGCGCTGCATTTCCAGGATGCCCAGCACATAGATGCGCGCAGCCACCAGCGAGCGGCGGCGTTCGACCGCTGTGGCCGCGGCTGCGGCAGGTGTTGCGGGCTGCGGCGCTACCGTGGCTGCCGGCGGCGGTGGCGGGGCTGCGGCACCGGTACCGGTACCGGTGCTCAGGTAGCCGGCCTGCACCAGCTGGATGACCATCGCGGGCGCATCCTGGCCGAGCAGGCCGGTAAGGTCGGTGATGCTGCGTTGGCCGTCGCACAGGATCAGCAACCGGCGCTGGCGCATGTCCAGCGGCGCGCGATGGGCCTGCAGCGCGGTTCGGGCGAGTTCGGTCTTGCGCGGTTGCATGGAAGGGACAGCCAGGTCGGTGCACGCCGAGCCTGAACGAGGGCGATGAAACCGCGATGACAATGCAGCATCTGCACGCGCGCTGCGCTAGCGTGCAGCTACCTTCGTGCCAGGGAACCGCACCGATGAAGCACCTCCCGATTGCTGGTCTATTGCTCCTTTCGCTCGCCGCCTGCAGTGGCGGCCCCGACAAGCAGGGCGCCGCCGGCAGCGGCAGCGACACCCCGGCGGAAACCGCCTCGGCGACCGGTCCGGCCCAGTCGACGGATCCTGATCTGGCGGCCCGCCCGGCGAACGACCTCCGCAAGGACAGTCCCGCCCGCCTGGACGGCTTCGCGGGTGCGAAGCTGGGCACCGGCATCGCCGAAGTCCGCAGTGGTTTTGGCACGCCACTGCAGGGGCTGGGCACCGATGCCGCCGGCAAGCCGCTGCCCGCCGACGACGGCAACGACGGCTGCTACTTCCTGCGCCCGCAGGATGCCGAGGACCCGCGGCTGATGATCGAAGGCCGCAAGCTGGTGCGCTACGACGTGCGCAGCGCCGCCATCACTGCACCGGGCGGCGGCAAGGTCGGCATGACCCTGGGCGAGCTGCAGGTGCTGTATCCCGAGCGCGCTGACGTCGGTCCCGACAAGTACGACGAGAAGGCCCAGCACCTGCGCGTGCGGCCGGCGCAGGAGGGCGGGGCAGTGATCGACTTCGCGCTCGGTGCCGATGGCCGGGTGGGGGCCTGGCGGGTCGGGCAGACCCCGCAGGTCGACTATGCGGAAGGCTGTGGCTGATCCTTGATCCACCGCCCAGCCATGCGCTCGGGCCAAGCGTAGAATCGCGCCACCACTGCTGGGGAGTGCTCGATGATCGCCATTGCCATTGCCTGGTTCCTGCTCGGCCTGCTGCTGCTGGCACTGGGCGGGGACTCCATCGTCAAGGCCGTCTCTGGCCTGGCCCAGCGCTTCGGGGCCAGCCCGTTCACTGCCGGGCTGCTGCTGCTCGGCGTGACCACCTCGTTGCCGGAACTGGCGGTCAACGCACGTGCGCTGGCGGTCGGCCAACCGGAGCTGGCACTGGGCAATGCCGTGGGCAGCAGCATCGTCAATCTGGGCTTGACCCTGGCGGTGGCCGCCGTCGCCGCCCCCCTGCTGCTGCGCGCGCGCCTGCAGGCGGTGCTGTGGTGGTCGCTGCTGGCGGCCGGCGTGTTGCTGATCCTGTTCGGCCTGGATGGTCGCCTGGTGCGCTGGGAAGGCGGCGTGCTGGTGGCGGGCTTCATCGTCATGCAGGTGCTGCTGCTGCGCCGCAGCTGCGTCGAGAGCGCCGAGGTGCAGGCAGCCATCGCCGAATCCGCGCTGAGCCGCACCAGCCTGCCGTTGAACGTGCTGCGCGTGCTGATCGCCGCACTGACCCTGTACTGGGGCGCGCGCCTGGTGGTGGGTGCTGCGGCCGACTTCGGTGTCGCACTGGGCTGGACGCCGTTGCTGGTCGGCCTGTTGCCGGTGGCGATCGGCACCGCACTGCCCGAGGTGGCCACCGCCATTGCCGCCTCGCGTCGCGGGCATGGTGACATGGTGCTCGGCCACGTACTGGGTTCCAGCGTGGTCAACCTGCTGCTGGTGATCGGTGCGATGGCGGTGTTGCAGCCGTTGGCCTTGCCGGCCTCGTTCGTGCGCCTGGAACTGCCGGCGCTGTTGGCGTTTGCGCTGGTGCTGTACCCGATGCTGCGCGGCGACCTGAAGATCAGTCGTGGCGAAGGCGGGATCCTGCTGGTCGCGTTCGTAGGCTGGTTCGTGCTGGAGCTGCTGCTGGTCGGCGCACCGGCGCTGTAGAGCCGAGCCCATGCTCGGCTGCTGTTCGTGCCGACCAGCGGTCGGCACTACCGGTTCTGCGTGGTTTCTTCTTCCCGCACCGGTTCCGGCGGCGGCAGCTGCTCCTCGGCGGCCGGCTCGTTGCCCGGCAGGCTGGGGCGGGTTTCCATCAGCAGCGACAACGCGGCCTTGGCCATCATGTGCGCGCTGATCGGTGCGGTGATGAACAGGAACACGGTGATCAACAGCTCGCGTGGCTGCGGGTCCTGGCCGAGGAAGATGTGGTAGCACACCGAGCACACCAGCACGCACCCCACGCCCAGTGTGCTGGCCTTGGTCGGTGCGTGCAGGCGCTTGAAGAAGGTGGACAGCTTCACCAGGCCCAGTGCGCCGACCAGGATGAAGAAGCAGCCGAACAGCAGCAGGATCGACAGGACGATCTGGATCGCGGTGATCATTCGACGATGTCCCGGCGCAGCACGAACTTGCTCAGCACCACGGTGCTGCCGAAGCCGAGCATGGCGATGATCAGCGCCGCCTCGAAGTAGATCGGTGAGTTGAGGTACATGCCGAACAGCATCAGCTCAGCGATCGCGGTCACCGACAGCGTGTCCAGCGCGAGGATGCGGTCGGGCACGGTCGGCCCGCGCAACAGCCGCCAGGTGGCCAGCAGCATCGCCAGGCCGACCACGTGCATGCACACCACCAGGGTGGTCTGGATGACTTCAAAACCGGTCATGGGAAGATCTCCATCAACGGCGCCTCGTAACGGCGCTTGATCGTATCGATCAGGTCCTGCGGGTCCTCCAGGTGCAGCACGTGCACCAGCAGGTACTTGCGGTCGTCGCTGAGCGCGGCCGAGACCGTGCCCGGGGTCAGCGTGATCATGCTGGTCAGCGCAGCGATGCCATGGATGTTGGCGATGTCCAGCGGCAGCCAGATGAAACCGGGGCGGATGTTCTTCTCCGGCCCCAGTACCTGCAGGGCGACACGGATGTTGGACATCAGGATGTCCCACAGGGTCACGCACAGCAGTTTCGGCAACGGGCGCAGGGTACCGATGCGGGCGAACTCGCGGTCCAGGCGTGCGGCGAACAGCGGCACCACCACGCCCAGCAGCAGGCCCAGCACGATCTGGCCAAGGGTGAAGCTGTCGGACATCAGCAGCCAGAACGCCACCACCATGATGCTCAGCATCGGCGACGGAATCAGGCGACGGAACAGGGAGCGCTGGGCGGTCATGGCTGGCGGATCTCCGGTGCAGTCGCACGCAGCTGCTGCACGTACTCGCTGGGGTGCAGCAGCTGCGCGGCGGTGGCGTCGGTGTAGCGCATCAGCGGTGCTGCGGCCAGGGTCATGCCGATGCCGTAGGCCAGCAGGATGCAGGCCGCGTACAGCTCGACCCGGCGCAGCCGCGCCTTGCGCGGTACCGGCGCTTCCGGATCGACCGGCGGCACGCGCCAGAACAGGCGGATGCCTCCCCGGGTCAGGCCCATGATCACCAGCAGGCTGCTGACCAGAACGGCGGTCCAGACCGGGCCGGTGTACTGCGCCGGCATGCCGGCCAGCAGCGCAGCCTTGGCCAGGAAGCCGGACAGCGGCGGCAGGCCGGCCACCGACACCGCGCCGATCAGGAACAACACGGCGGGCGTCTCCTTGCCCGGCATCGGCGCGACCACTTCCTTGCGGTCGCTGGCGCTACCGCGACGGCGGCGGATCAGATCGGCAACCAGGAACAGCGCGGCAGCGACGAAGCTGCTGTGCGGCAGGTAGTACAGGCCAGCCGAGAGCACCTGGGGCGTGCCCACCGAGAAGGCGATGAACAGCGTGGCCGCCGACACGATCACCAGGTAGGAGATCAGCACGCGCAGGCGGGTGGCGGCCAGTGCGCCGAGGCCGCCCAGCACCAGCGTTGCGACGCCGGCCCACAGCAGCCAGTCGCGGCCATAGCCGGCCATCGCGCCGGCATCGTCGCCGAACCACAGCATCTGGATGCGCAGCACCGAGTACAGGCCGACCTTGGTCATGATCGCGAACAGCGCCGCCACCGCCGCCGGTGCGCGCGAATAGGCTTCCGGCAGCCACAGGTACAGCGGCATCAGCGCGGCCTTGGCGCAGAACACCAGCAGCAACAGGCCCATGGTCGCCTTCACCAGGGTCAGCTGTGCCGGCGGTACCTCGGCGATGCGCTGCGACAGCTCGGCCATGTTCAATGAGCCCAGCGAGGCATACAGCAGGCCCAGCGCGACCAGGAACAGGGTCGAGGCGGTGACGTTGAACACCACGTAGTGCAGGCCGATTCGCATGCGCAGGCCGCGGCCACCACTGAGCAGCAGGCCGTAGGAGGCGATCAGCATCACTTCGAAGAACACGAACAGGTTGAAGATGTCGCCGGTCAGGAACGCACCGTTGAGACCGACCAGCTGGAACTGGAACAGCGCAAGGAAGTGCGGCGCGCGGCGGTCCCAGCCCGAGCAGGCGTGCAGCAGGCAGGGAATGGCCAGCAGCAGGGTGGTCAGCAGCATCCACGCCGACAGCCGGTCGGCTACCAGCGCGATGCCCAGCCGCGACGGCCAGTCACCCAGCAGATAGACGTTGATGTCACCGCTGGCCGTGGTGGCAAACAGCAGCCCGACCGCCAGCGCCAGCGCCGACAGCGCGGTCCAGGCCACCGCCCGCTGCACCCTGGGGCCATAGCGGCGGTGTTCGACGAACAGCGACAGCGCCGCACCCAGCAGCGGAATCAGGATCGGCAGGATCACCAGATGGTTCATGCGCGGTCCTCGCCCTGGTGCGGCGGCACACTTCCATCCTGCAGGTCGTCATCCGGCTCGTGGGCATCCACGTGGTCGCTGTGGTTGTCGCTGCGGCTGCGCATGGCCAGCACAATGCTCACCGCGGTCATCGCAAAGGCGATCACGATCGCGGTCAGCACCAGTGCCTGTGGCAGCGGGTCGGTGTAGTTGCCCAGGTGGCTGTCCACGCCTTCCTGCAGCACCGGCGCCTTGCCCAGCACCACGCGGCCGCCGGCGAAGATCAGCAGGTTGGTGGCGTAGGACAGGAAGGTCATGCCGAGGATCACATCGAAGCTGCGCGCACGCAGCAGCAGGTAGATGCCGATGGCGGTCAGCACGCCGATCGCGGTAGCCAGGGCCAGTTCCATCAGTGCATCTCCCCGGTGCGTGCCGAGCGGCGTTGCAGGTCGATCTCACCCTTGCGGGCAGTGCGGGTACGCGACGGCTTGATCGTGCCCATCATCGACAGCATCAGCATGGCGCCGCCGAACACCACCAGATAGACGCCGATGTCAAAACCGATCGCGCTGGCCAGCGGTACGTCGCCGATCAGCGGCAGGTGCAGGTCGAGATGGCCGCTGGTCAGGAACGGCACGCCGAACAGCATCGACGCGCTGCCGCTGAGCAGGGCGATCAGCAGGCCCATGCCGATGCAGCGGATGTAGTCGAAGCCGAAGCGAGACTCCACCGATGCAGTGCCCTGGATCACGTACTGGATCAGCAGCGGCACTGCCAATACCAGGCCGGCGATGAAGCCGCCACCCGGTGCGTTGTGCCCGCGCAGGAACAGGAAGATCGACACGGTCAGGGTCAGCGGGAACATGATCTGCGCCAGATCGGCCGGCACCGGCAGCTTGATCGGCGGGCCGGGCATGATCTGCTCCGGCGCCATCCGCGTACGCCGCAGCAGCGCATGCACCACCAGCGCGGCGATGCCGAACACGGTGATCTCGCCGAAGGTATCGAAGCCGCGGAAGTCGACCAGGATCACGTTGACCACGTTCTGGCCGTAGGCCTCGGGCAACGCGCGGGCGAGCAGCTCGCCGGCCATGGTGTTCGGCGGCAGGGTCATCGCCGAATAGGCCAGCGCGCCAAGCCCGGCACCGGCGATGATCGCGATCACCGCGTCGCGGCGCTTGCGCCAGCGCGGCCGCTCCGGGCCGGACTGCGCAGGCAGGTAGTTCATGCCCAGCAGCATCAGCACCAGCGTCACCATCTCCACCAGCAGCTGGGTGAGGGCCAGGTCGGGCGCGGACAGGAACACGAAGGTCAGCGCCACCATCAGGCCGACGCCGCCGACCAGCAGCACCGCCAGCAGGCGCTGCTTGTAGATGCGCAGGGTGGCGACCGCGCAGGCCATCATCACCAGCCACAGGGCCCAGCCCAGCAGCGGAATCGGCTGCGGCGCGGTCCAGTTCGGCGAGGCTGGGTTGGCCACGAACGGCGCAGCGGCAACCACGATCGCCACCAGCACCAGGCCCAGCAGCATGCGCTGCAGGCTGCCATTGGCGATGCCGCTGGTCAGGCGCATGGCCAGCGCGGACACGGCGTCCAGCTGGGCGTGGAACACATTGCGGCCCGTGCTGACATTGGTCACGGCATGCAGGTTGATCAGCCTGCGCAGGCCGAAGTACAGCGCCACGCCACCGACCACGCCGATCGCGCTCATCGCTAGCGGCAGGTTGAAGCCGTGCCACACCGCCAGGCTGTATTCGGGCATGGCGGTGCCGAGGATCGAGGCCGCAGCGGCGTGCAGCACCGGCGCGACGGTCAGTGCGGGTGCCACGCCCACCGCCACACAGATCACCACCAGCAGCTCCACCGGCACCTTCATCCAGCGCGGCGGCTCGTGGGGCACGCGGTCCAGGTCGTGCGGGCCAGCGCCGAAGAAGGTGTCGTGCACGAAGCGCAGGCTGTACGCCACGCCGAACACGCCTGCCAGCAACGCAGCGATCGACACCGCCGTGCGCATGATGCCCGGGCCGCCGGCCGTAATCGCTTCGGCGAACAGCATTTCCTTGGACAGGAAGCCGTTGAGCAGCGGGATCCCGGCCATCGCCAGCGAGGCGATGATCGCCAGCGCGCTGGTGAACGGCATCAGCCTGCGCAGCCCCCCCAGCTTGCGCATGTCGCGGGTGCCGGTTTCGTGGTCGATGATGCCGGCGGCCATGAACAGCGAGGCCTTGAAGGTGGCGTGGTTGAGGATGTGGAACACGCCGGCGACCACCGCCATCGGCGTGGACAGGCCGAACAGCAGGGTGATCAGGCCCAGGTGGGAAATGGTCGAGTACGCCAGCAGGCCCTTCAGGTCGTGCTGGAAGATCGCGTTCCAGGCCCCGATCAACAGGGTGATCGCGCCGATGCCGCTGACCGTGTAGAAGAACAGGTCGCTGCCGGCCAGCGCCGGATGCAGCCGCGCCAGCAGGAACACGCCGGCCTTCACCATGGTGGCCGAGTGCAGGTAGGCCGAGACCGGGGTCGGCGCCGCCATCGCGTGCGGCAGCCAGAAGTGGAACGGGAACTGCGCGCTCTTGGTGAAGATGCCGGCCAGCACCAGGAACAGGGCGTACGGATACAGCGTGCTGGCGCGGATCTGCTCGCCGGCGGCCAGCACCACATCCAGGTCGAAGCTGCCGACGATACGGCCGATCAACAGCACGCCACCGAGCAGGGCCAGGCCGCCGCCGCCGGTGATCACCAGCGCCATGCGCGCGCCTTCGCGTGCGTCCTGGCGGTGCGACCAGAAGCCGATCAGCAGGAACGAGCTGATGCTGGTCATTTCCCAGAAGATCATCAGCAACAGCAGGTTGCCCGACAGCACCATCCCCAGCATCGCGCCCATGAACAGCAGCAGGTAGCAGTAGAAGCGGTGCGCGTTGTCCTGCTGGCTGAGGTAGTAGCGCGCATACAGCACCACCAGGGCGCCGATGCCCAGCACCAGCCCGGCGAACATCCAGGCCAGCCCGTCCAGGCGCAGGGTGAAGTCCAGGCCGATCTGTGGAAGCCAGGGGACCAGGGTGCGGACCACCTGGCCATCGAGCACCGCCGGGGTCAGCCAGCCGAGGATGGCCAGCCCGCCCAACGGCGCCAGTGCCGCCAGCCAGGCAGCAGTCGAGCGCGAACTACGGGGGAAGGCCGCAACAGCCGCTGCCATCAGGAACGGCAGGGCCAGCAGCAGGGGCAGGCTGGAGAGCATGCAGGGAATCCATGATTCACGAGCAGGTCAGGGAGAATAACAGGCTGCGAAATGTCGCCGAAACCCATCAAACAGCGATCAATTGCATGTAACGTTCGCTGATTCATTTTTTCTGCGGCGCAACCTCACGTTCCTGCGGTCCCTCCCGGTTGCCTTCGGGGGACACCCTACGCCCACGCAGGGAGACCGCAGGCCCTGTCGCACAGGGGCTGCCGTCAACGGACGGGAGGCGGGGAGCGGGTCACCGGCGCAGGCTGGCAGGGCCGCCGTGGAGTGTGGGTGATGGAATTCGCCCGTTCAGGAAACGACGGCCGCTGTCGGCCGCCGGCGATCAGTAGCGCCAGTCGAGCTTGCGATAGAACTTGGCCATCACCCAGGCCGGGCCGATCAGCAGGTAGGTCAGGTCGGTCAGGAAGCTGGGCTTGCGACCCTCGAACGTGTGGCCGATGAACTGCGCGATCCAGGCCACCACGAACACGCCCACCGCCAGCCAGCGCAGCGCATGCAGGCCGATCTCGGCCTCCAGCAGGCGGCACAGGCAGCCGAATACGAAGAACTGGACGAGCATGCCGATGCCCAAGGGGCGCGACAGCTTGTTGTAGAAGCACCAGGCGCTGAACATCGCGAACGCCGACCAGATGCCGTACTGGAACCAGGTGATCAGCGGCGGCAGGCACCACAGCAGGGCCACCACCGACCACAGGATCGCCGGCACCGCCACCACGTGGATGCGCTGGTTGATCACGTTGCGGTGGTCGTCGGAGTAGCTGGCGAAATAGCGGTCGATCGGCCGCGCAAGCTCGGTGGATGTCTGCATGCTGCGTCGCTTCCTCGGACAACGGTAGTGCCGGCCGCTGGCCGGCAAACCAGAGCATAGCCGAGTTCGCGACGTCGCCGGCCAGCGGCCGGCACTACCAGGACCAGGCCATGCCTCGCTGCAGGTTCACCGAAGCGCCGGCCAGCGGCCGGCACTACCGAACGCGCCCCCAGCCTTTCCGGCCAGGGGCGCAGGCGGATCAGTCGACGCTGATCCCGGCCAGGCGCTGCAGCGCCTCGGCGTACTTGGCGCGGGTGCGCTCGATGATGTCGGCCGGGATGTTCGGACCCGGGGCGGTCTTGCCCCAGTCCAGCGTCTCCAGGTAATCGCGCACGAACTGCTTGTCGTAGCTCGGCGGGCTGGTGCCCACTTCGTACTCGTCGGCCGGCCAGTAACGCGAGGAATCCGGCGTCAGCATCTCGTCCATGATGTACAGCCGGCCATCGGCGTCGGTACCGAACTCGAACTTGGTGTCGGCCAGGAGGATGCCGCGCTCGCGGGCGTAATCGGCGGCGAACTTGTAGATGCGCAGGGTGGCGTCGCGCACCCGCTCGGCCAGTTCCGCACCGACCTGCTTCACCATCGCGTCGAAATCGATGTTCTCGTCATGGTCGCCGACCGCGGCCTTGGTCGAGGGTGTGAAGATCGGCTCGGGCAGCTGTTCGGCCTGGCGCAGGCCGTCGGGCAGGTCGATGCCGCTGACCTTGCCGGTGCGCTGGTAATCCTTCCAGCCGCTGCCGATCAGGTAGCCGCGGGCGATCGCTTCCACCGGCACCGGCTTCAGCTTGCGGGTGACCACCGCGCGCTTGGCGTACAGCGCCGGGTCCACGCCTTCGGGCAGCACGCTGGCCACGTCGATGCCGGTCAGGTGGTTGGGCATCAGGTGCGCGGTCTTGGCGAACCAGAAGTTGGAGACCTGGCAGAGCATCTCGCCCTTGCCCGGGATCGGGTCGGGCAGGACCACGTCGAACGCCGACAGGCGATCGGTGGCGACCATCAGCAGGTAGTCGCCCGGCGGGGTTCCGGCTGGCAGCCGCTCGCGCGGGATATCGAACACATCACGCACCTTGCCGCGATGGCGCAAGGGCAGGCCGGGGAGATCGGATTGCAACAGCGTGGTTGGCACGGGCACTCCTGGGGCGTTGTCGATACGGCTGCTGCCCAACGGACCCGGCGGGCCCGCTGACCAGCGGGCGGCCTAGTGTAAAGCCGTCCGGGCCCGCTGTGACGTAAAATGAGCGTCCATTTCGTCGGACCACCCCGGAGCGCCATGCGCTGGTACGGAAAACTGCTCGGATTCATCGCCGGCGCCCTGCTGTTCCGGCCCAATCCGCTGTTCGGCGCGGTGGTCGGCCTGCTGATTGGCCACGCCTTCGATTCGGACTGGTTCCGCCTGAACAAGGAGAACCCGTACCGGGAGCTGGGGCTGACCTCCGAGGCCACCGATGCCGAGATCGAGCGCGCCTACCGCAAGCTGATCTCGCAGTACCACCCCGACAGGCTTGGCGGCGCCGCCCCCGAGCTGCAGCAGCAGGCCGAGCAGAAGTCGCGGCGGATCAATGCCGCCTACGACCGCATCAAGACCCTGCGCAAGCGCTGACCCACTTTCCCCTCGTTGCAAGGCCCGGCCATGTCCCACTGCCTCATCGCCCCCTCCATCCTGTCCGCCAACTTCGCCCGCCTCGGCGAGGAAGTCGACAATGTCCTCGCTGCCGGTGCGGACTGGGTCCACTTCGACGTGATGGACAACCACTACGTGCCGAACCTGACCATCGGCCCGATGGTCTGCCAGGCCCTGCGCAAGCACGGCGTCACCGCGCCGATCGACGTGCATCTGATGGTCGAGCCGGTGGACCGCATCATCCCGGACTTCGCCGAGGCCGGTGCCACCTACATCAGCTTCCACCCGGAGGCCAGCCGCCACGTGCACCGCACCATCCAGCTGATCCGCTCACTGGGCTGCAAGCCGGGCATCGTGCTCAATCCGGCCACCCCGGTGGACATCCTCGACTGGGTGCTGGATGACCTGGACCTGGTGCTGCTGATGTCGGTCAACCCGGGCTTCGGCGGCCAGGCCTTCATCCCCTCGGCGCTGGACAAGCTGAAGGTGGTGCGCAAGATGATCGATGCCAGCGGCAAGGACATCCGCCTGGAGATCGACGGTGGCGTGAAGGCCGACAACATCGGTGAGATCGCTGCCGCCGGCGCCGACACCTTCGTTGCCGGTTCGGCCATCTTCAACGCCAAGACCAGCTACCAGGACGTGATCGCGCAGATGCGCGCGAACGTCGCTGCGGCACGGGGCTGAGCCATGAGTACGGTGGCCGTGTTGAACATCCGCCCGGCCACCGTGGCCGATGCTGGCCTGATCCTGCATTTCATCCGCGAGCTGGCGATCTACGAGAAGGCCGAGCATTCGGTGCAGACCGATGAGATCGGCATCGCCGAGAGCCTGTTCGGCGCCGACGCCACCGCCCGCGCGCTGATCTGCGAGGCCGACGGCGAGGCCATCGGCTATGCGGTGTACTTCTACAACTACTCCACCTGGCTGGGCCGCAAGGGCATCTACCTGGAAGACCTGTACGTCAGCCAGGAAAAGCGCGGTGCCGGTGCCGGCAAAGCGTTGCTGAAGTACATCGCACGCCAGGCCGTGGCCGAGGGTTGCGGCCGTTTCGAATGGTCGGTGCTGGACTGGAATACCCCGGCCATCGAGTTCTACACCGCCGCCGGTGCCACGCCGCAGGACGAGTGGACCGTGTACCGGCTGCAGGGCCGGGCGCTGCACGATTTCGCCAACGGGTGAGGCGTAGGGCAGCCACGCATGGCGTGGCTCTACCGGGTCCACACCTCAACCGGTTGTGGTGGGTGCGAACCGCAACCCGGTGGGTGCGGTTCGCACTGCCTGTGCACCCCCAAAAAAAAAGCCGCGCCAATCCGCGGCGCGGCTTTGCTGCATGCGTGGGAGGCTGATCCTGCCTCCATCCATCATCCCTGCTATGGCCTTCCATTCTCCGGGCCATCGGTGACAGCCTGATGACAGGGTGTCGCCAATGCCCCTGCGGCGAGCCGTGCACGGGCACTAGAATGGAGCGATGGAAAATGATGCGGATGTTGTTGCGCTGCTTGAATCCTGGTTTCAGTTTGCGGCAGAAGATGCACTGGTCATCGACCCTGGCTGCATCACTGCGGAGGCACGAGGGAATCTCTGCGCGTTCTCCCCACCGCCAGACACCTTTCTGGACGTTGCACCAGTCGTAGCCTTCGTTCACCGGGTTGCCGCGTACCGCGCCGCGCAGGTCGCAGGCCACGCCATGACGTTCTACTGCTGGCACGACGCCATGGTGCGCCAGCTGCGCCTCAGCCTGGTGTCTTCCCAGCACGGGCATCTGCCATTCGGCTGCCACCATGTGGCAACGACGGATGTCCGCAGCATTGTGCAGGCCATCGTGGTCGACGATTGGAACAACCCTCGATGCCTGTGTCTTGAAGACCGCGATGGCATCGACGCAGCCGGTGCCAACGCAGACGGCCCGATGTACACCGAGGAGCGGCCCTTGAGGGTCGCGGTCATCCCGCTCGGCTGAACGGCTTCACCGGCTTCACCAGACCCGACATCGGGCGCTGCTAGCCTTGGGCGTCCCCCCTCCCGGAAGCACTGCATGACCACCCCGCGCTGGCGCATGATCCTCAACGGCAAATCCGCAGGCGATGACGACCTGCGCAGTGCCGTCGGCCATTGGCGGCAGCAGGGCGTACAGCTGGAAGTGCGGGTGACCTGGGAAGAGGGCGACGCTGAGCGTTACGTGGCCGAAGCCATCGACCATGGCGTGGACGTGATCGTGGCCGCCGGCGGCGATGGCACGCTCAGCGCCGTGGCCGAAACCCTGGCCCATCGCGATGAACCGGCCGAGGCGCTGCCCTCGCTGGCGCTGGTGCCGATGGGCACGGCCAATGATTTCGCCACTTCCGCCGGTATTTCCACCGAACCCCAGCAGGCCTTTGCATTGATCGGGCAGGCCTCCGCGCGCGCTGTGGACCTGCTGCGCGTGGACGCCGACGGGCGGACCTGGTGGTGCGCCAACCTGGCCAGCGGCGGCTTCGGTACCCAGGTGACCGTGGAAACTGATGCAGGCCTGAAGAAGATGCTGGGCGGGCTGGCTTATGTCATCACCGGCATCGCCAAGCTGGGCCGCATCGAGCCGATCACCGCGCGCCTGACCGGTCCGGATTTCGCCTGGGAAGGCGGGTTCATCGCCCTGGGCATCGGCAACGGCCGCCAGGCCGGCGGTGGCCAGCAGCTGTGCCCGCAGGCGCTGATCGATGACGGCCTGCTGGACCTCACCGTGGTACCCGAACTGGACGGCGAGGTCGCCGCAACCCTGGGCCAGATGCTGACCGGTGGCAAGGAGGCGGCATTGGAGCGCGTGGCGAACCGCGCACAGCTGCCGTGGCTGCAGATCGACGCGCCGCAGGCACTGACGTTGAACCTGGACGGCGAGCCGGTGCAGGCGCAGCGTTTCCGCATCGACTGCGTTGCGGGCCGGGTGCGCATGCACCTGCCGGCGGATTGCGAGCTGCTCTCCGCCCGCTGAGGCGCGGGCTACAGCAGGGGGATGTCTTCTTCCCTGCTCGGGAACTTGAAGGCCTCGCGCTTCCTGCGGATGTGTTCGGGCATCGGCGGGCGCGGGATGTTGCGGTCAGCCAACCACTGTTGGCACTTCTTCTGCCAGGGCAGGTTGTCGGGCGTGGTGATTTCCCAGTAGATGTCTTCGACCATCAGTTGACGCGCAGTCTTGCCCGATCCCTCCTGTACAGGCTGGGAGATGGTGGGATCTGCGCCGTGCTCCAGCAACCAGTAGGCGTAGTCGAACCCACCTCTTCCTGTGTACCAGCTCAGGACGGTGTCGCTCCCGAGGCTCCTTAAGTTGGATTCGTTTACATCGGCCCCGTTTTCGACCAGAACCTGCACGTTCTTCCACTGATTTCCGCTGAGAAACGCCTGCAGCAGCAACGTCTCATTGTTGATGTTGCGAGTATTGGGATCACCACCGTGTTTCAGTAAGAGATCGAGATAGCGCGGGTCGTCCATTTTCGCCGCGTAGACCATCGCGTTGTCGAAGTTGATCAACTGCCCGTTCATCTGCCTGGACTCGCGGGCGTTGGGGTCTGCACCGCTGATCGGGCAGCAGGCGAGCATCGCGCCCGCCGCTGACGGCCGACAGGCCGGCAGCACCACGGAGCCTGGCAAACCTGCGATCGGCATCGATCATCCTGCCCACGCCGGCAATAGCCTGTTCCTCGGCGCCCAGGCCGGCGTCCACGCCCTGGACCGCGCCCACAACCGCGTGCCCGACCTGCAGAGCGACCAGCTGGCCGGTGCGCTGGCCGCCCAAGCCAACCGCGAAGGCCTGCAGTCCATCTCCCATGTGGTTCTCAGTGACGACCGCGCCCGGGTGTTCGCTGTCGACACCGCCGACCTCAATGCCCCGCACCGACGCCATGCCCATGTCGAGGTGGCCCAGGGCATGGCCCAGCCGCTGGCCGTGAGCACGGCCCAGGTCGACGCCCTCAACGCCGGCCGCGCCGCCGCCCTGGACGCCGGGCTGGCCCAGCAGCAGGTGGAGGAGTCGCAGGAGCAGGCGCGACGCATGGGGTAGCGAGGGCGGGGTTCCCCTCCCGCCGATCCTGCGATACAGTCAAAGGGTGTCCAGCCTGACGACCCCGCATACTCTTTCTTCCGCACGCCGTTGGTGGCGATGGTGGCCCGTTGCCGTCGTCCGCCCCCATAACGCTGTGTCCCGGAAGGAAAGTCGTCTTGAACTCGCACGCTCAGTTTCAGCAGCAGGCCGCTGAAGGCCACACCCACATTCCCGTCGTCCGCGAAGTGCTGTCCGACCTGGACACGCCGCTTTCGGTCTATCTGAAGCTCGCCGACGGCCCCAATACCTACCTGTTTGAATCCGTCGAAGGCGGCGAGCGCTTTGGTCGTTACTCGATCATCGGCCTGCCGGCGCGCCGCGTGTATGCCTTCCACGGCCACACGCTGACCGTGCGCGAAGACGGCCAGGTGGTGGACACCCGCGAGGTAGCCGATCCCTTCGCCGAAGTCGAGGCGCTGCGCAGCGCCCACTCGGTGCCCAAGCTGGAAGGCCTGCCGGGCTTCACCGGCGGCCTGGTCGGCTGGTTCGGCTTCGAATGCATCGGCTACATCGAGCCGCGCCTGGCCCCGCCGGCTGGCCGTGATGAGCTGGGCACGCCGGACATCCTGCTGCTGGACTCCAACGAGCTGGCGGTATTCGACAATCTCAAGGGCCGGCTGTACCTGATCGTGCACGCCGACCCGCGTGTCGACGGTGCCTTCGAACAGGCGCAGGCGCGCCTGGATGCCCTGACTGCGAAGCTGCGTGCACCGGGCGCCGGTTATCCGGCACCGCTCAACAGCGACGTGCTGGACGAATCGGATTTCGTCTCCGGCTTCACCCGCGAAGGCTTCGTCGATGCGGTCCAGCGCAGCAAGGAATACATCCGCGCCGGTGACATCTTCCAGGTGGTGCTCAGCCAGCGCCTGAGCGTGCCGTTCAAGGCGCGCCCGGTGGATGTGTACCGCGCGCTGCGCGCGTTGAATCCCTCGCCGTACATGTATTTCCTCGATGTCGGCGACCTGCAGGTGGTCGGTTCCTCGCCGGAAATCCTGGTGCGTTTGCAGGATGGCGAAGTGACCGTGCGCCCGATCGCCGGCACCCGCCCGCGTGGCGCCACGCCCGAGCTGGACCTGGCGCTGGAAGCCGAGCTGCTGGCCGATCCGAAGGAACGTGCCGAGCACCTGATGCTGATCGACCTCGGCCGCAACGATGCCGGGCGCGTCTCCAGGGCCGGTACCGTGGAAGTGGGCGAGCAGTTCGTGATCGAACGCTACAGCCATGTCATGCACATCGTCAGCGAAGTGACCGGCCAACTGCAGCCGGGCCTGAGCTATGCCGACGTGCTGCGCGCCACGTTCCCGGCCGGCACCGTCAGCGGCGCGCCAAAGATCCGCGCGCTGGAAGTGATCCGCGAACTGGAACCGATCAAGCGCAATGTCTACGCCGGCAGCATCGGCTACATCGGCTGGCACGGCGATGCCGATACCGCGATCGCGATCCGCACTGCGGTCATCAAGGATGGCCGCCTGTACGTGCAGGCCGGCGCCGGCATCGTCTACGACTCGGACCCGGACAAGGAATGGGACGAGACGATGAACAAGGGCCGTGCGCTGTTCCGCGCCGTCGCCCAGGCCGCCAAGGGCCTGTGACGCTCCCCGTGCCGTGGCCTGCGCCGCGGCATCTTCCGCTGTTCCCATTGAAGACAAGGAGTACCGCATGAAGCTGCTGAGCGCATTGCTGTGGTCGTCGCTGCTGGCCACGATGGCCCCGTCTGCGTGGGCGCAGGCCAACACCATCCCCTCGCAGCCGCACCTGCTGGTGAAGGGGCAGGGTACCCGCACGGTGACGCCCGACCGCTTCGGCCTGCAGTTGAACATCGAAGAGACCGACATGGACGCCGACGCCGCGCGGCGCCGCGTGCAGGGCAACGTGGCCCGCGTGCTGGCGCTGTTCAAGCAGCACAAGGCGGTGGAGGGCAGCGTGCGTGCGGACAACCTGCGGATCGGCCCGGCGACGCGCTATGAGCAGAACCGGCAGGTCTTCATCGGCACCCGCGTGTCGCGCCAGCTGCGCGCCAGCTTCGCCAGCGTGAAGGCGATGCAGGATGTGCTGGGTGCGTTGAAGGCCGACGAGAACGTACAGGTCAGCAGCCTGGCGCCAACCTATTCGGGTGAAGTGGCGCTGCGCCGCGAACTCAAGGGTGAGGCGGCGGCCCAGACCCGCGAGTCCGCGCAGGGCCTGGCCAAGGCCTACGGCACCCGGCTGCGCGGCCTGTACAGCATTTCCGACGTAGCGCCGAACTTTGCTTATGGCATCCAGGCCGGCAGTTGGCCGAGCAGTGGGGATCTGGTGACGCCGCCTTCGCCGCCCGCGCCCGAGGCACCGATGAACAGCATCGAGACCACGGGCTCCCGCCTGCCCGAGTCGGTCGAAGCCGGCCCCATCACCTACACCGAAAACGTGTACGCCATTTTCCTGATAAGCGACGGAACCTGACCATGTTGTGGATGATCGACAACTACGACAGCTTCACCTACAACCTCGTGCAGTACCTGCAGACGCTGGGCGCCGAGGTGAAGGTGGTGCGCAACGATGCGATGAGCGTGGACGAGATCGCCGCGCAGAAACCCGAGCGCATCGTCATCTCGCCCGGCCCGTGCACGCCCAACGAAGCGGGCGTGTCGCTGGAGCTGATCCAGCGGCTGGGCCCGACCACGCCGATCCTCGGCGTATGCCTGGGCCATCAGGGCATCGGCCAGGTCTACGGCGGCACCGTGATCCGCGCCGGCAACATCATGCACGGCAAGACCTCGCCGATCCGCCATGAAGGCAAGGGCGTGTTCGCCGGCCTGCCGGACCGCTACCAGGCCACCCGCTACCACTCGCTGGTGGTGGACAAGAACAGCCTGCCGGACTGCCTGGAAGTGACCGCATGGACCGAGAACGAGGACGGCTCGATCGAAGAGATCATGGGCCTGCGCCACCGCCAGTTCCCGGTGGAAGGCGTGCAGTTCCACCCCGAGTCCATCCTCACCGAACACGGCCACGCCCTGCTGCGCAATTTCCTGCAGCGCCCGGCGGCCTGATCCAAGGAGCATTCCCATGAGCTTCTCCCCCCAGGAAGCCCTGCAACGCACCATCGAGCACCGCGAAATCTTTTTCGACGAGATGGTCGACCTGATGCGGCAGATCATGCGCGGTGATGTCTCGCCGATGATGACCGCCGCCATCCTCACCGGCCTGCGGGTGAAGAAGGAAACCATCGACGAGATCGCCGCCGCCGCCACGGTCATGCGCGAATTCGCGCTGGCGGTGCCGGTGGCCGACAGCACCCACCTGGTCGACATCGTCGGCACCGGTGGCGATGGCTCGCACACCTTCAACATCTCCACCTGCGCGATGTTCGTTGCGGCTGCGGCCGGTGCGCGCGTGGCCAAGCATGGCAACCGCAGCGTGTCGTCCAAGTCCGGCAGCGCCGATGCGGTCGAGGCGCTGGGCGCGGCCATCGAGCTGCAGCCAGCGCAGGTGGCCGCTGCCATCGAGCAGACCGGCATCGGCTTCATGTTCGCGCCGATCCATCATCCGTCGATGAAGGTCGTCGCGCCGGTCCGCCGCGAGATGGGGGTGCGCACCATCTTCAACATCCTCGGTCCGCTGACCAACCCCGCCAGCGCGCCGTCGGTGCTGATGGGCGTGTTCCATCCTGATCTGGTGGGTATCCAGGCGCGCGTGCTGCGCGAGCTGGGCACCGAGCGCGCCATGGTGGTCTGGGGCCGCGACAACATGGATGAGATCTCGCTCGGCGCCGGCACCCTGGTGGGCGAGTTGCGCGACGGCAAGGTGCGCGAGTACGAGATCCACCCGGAGGACTTCGGCATCGCCATGTCGGCCAGCCGTAACCTGCGCGTGGACAGCCCGGAGCAGTCCATCCAGATGCTGCGCGCGGTGCTGGACAACGAGCCCGGCCCGGCGCTGGACATCGTCGCGCTCAATGCCGGCGCCGCGCTGTACGTGGCCGGCGTGGCCAGCGACATCGGTGATGGCCTGGCCCGCGCCCGCGCTGCCATCGCCAATGGCAGCGCCCGCCAGCGCCTGCAGCAGTATGTGGAGACCACCCGCGCGCTGGTTGCCTGAGCGCGCGGTTCAGCCTGACCCCGTCGATGGCCGATAATGGCCGTCCTCAGCGCCCCCGCACCGAATCGAAGACGATGAGCGACATCCTGCAGACGATCCTGGCCCGCAAGGCCGAAGAAGTGGCCCAGCGCCGCGCCCAGCGCCCGCTCGAGGAGCTGCAGGCCGCCGTGGCCAGCGCCCCGCCGGTACGTGGCTTCGTACGCGCGTTGCAGGCGGCCGTGGCCAACGGCGACCCGGCGGTGATTGCCGAGGTGAAGAAGGCCAGCCCGTCCAAGGGCGTCATCCGCCCCGATTTCCGGCCGGCCGATATCGCGGTCAGCTACGAGTTCGGTGGTGCCAGCTGCCTGTCGGTGCTGACCGACGTGGACTTCTTCCAGGGCGCCGATACCTACCTGCAGCAGGCCCGTGAAGCCTGCACGCTGCCGGTGCTGCGCAAGGACTTCGTGATCGACGCCTACCAGGTGTACGAGGCGCGCGTGCTGGGCGCCGACTGCATCCTGCTGATCGTCGCCGCGCTGGACGACACCCAGCTGGCCACGCTGTCCGAACTGGCGTTGTCGCTGGGCATGGACGTGCTGGTGGAAGTGCACGACATCGACGAGCTGGAGCGTGCCCTGCAGGTGCCGGCGCCGATGATCGGCATCAACAACCGCAACCTGCGCACCTTCGAGGTGTCGCTGCAGACCACGCTGGACATGCAGCAGGCGGTGCCGCGTGACCGCCTGCTGGTCACCGAGAGCGGCATCCTCGGCCCGCAGGACGTGGCGCTGATGCGCGATGCAGGCATCCATGCCTTCCTGGTCGGCGAGGCCTTCATGCGCGTGGAAGAGCCGGGCGAGGGCCTGCGTCAGCTATTCTTCGCAACATGACAACGCACTATCCGACGCCGCGCGAGGATGCGCCGCTGGTGGTCTTCGACTTCGACCACACCCTCTACGACGGCGATTCGGGTACCCACCTGTTCGCCTCGCTGATCAAGCGCAACCCGTTGCGCATGCTGGCGGCGCTGCTGGTCACGCCGATTGCCGGGCCGATGGTGGCGATGCTGCCGACCCGTCGCGCGGGCATCTCGGTCTATGTGTGGATCGGCAGCTTCGGCCTGCACCGTGCGCGCGATTTCAACAAGGTGATCGACGCCTACGTGCTGCGCAACCAGGCGCAGATGCGCGCCAAGCTGCTGCCGCAGGCGCTGGAGGTGTTCGCCGCGCACCGCGCCAAAGGCGATCGCGTGGTGGTTGCCACCGGCGCGCCGCCGGAGCTGGCCCGCGCGATCCTGGCCTTCGTCGCCCATCAGGACGTACCGGTGATCGGCACCGAGGTCGGCCCGCGGCTGGGCGGCGTCGGTCCCACCCGTCACTGCCACAACGAAGAGAAGATGCGCATGCTGCGCGAGCGCGGCTATGGCGACATCGATATCGCCTATTCCGACAGCACCGCCGACCTGCCGCTGCTGCTGGCGGCCAAGGCGCCGGTGGTGGTGAACCCGAAACCGGGGCGGGTGGCGTTCTTCCGCCGCGTGCTGCCGGCCGGCACCCGCATCCTCAACTGGGGATGCGTGGATCGCGGCGGCGACAAGGCCTGACCCGCGCCTGTTGTAGAGCCGAGCCATGCTCGGCTGCTCTTCGTTGCGGGATCCGTGCGTCCTCAGCCGAGCATGGCTCGGCTCTACAGGGGATGCTTCAGCGGAAGAGGTGCCCGTACACCGCATGCCCGATCTGGAACAGGCTGATGCCCAGTACCAGCACGCCCACGGCCACCAGCACCCAGCGCTCCTTCACCCGCTTGACCAGGATCGCCGCCACCGGAGCGGCCATCATGCCGCCGATCAGCAGGCCGGCAACGATCTGCAGATGCTGCACGCCCATCGACAACAGGAAGGTCGCTGACACCGTCAACGTGACCACGAACTCGGCTGCGTTGACTGTTCCGATGGTGGTGCGCGCCTGGCCGCCGCGGGCGAGCAGGGTGGACGTCGCGATCGGCCCCCAGCCACCGCCGCCGCTGGCGTCGAGCAGGCCGGCGAAGAAGCCCAGCACCGGCACCCGGCGTATCTCGCCCTTGGGCATCCAGCGCCCAGCGGCGCGGGCCAGGATGAGGATCGCCAGCACCAGCAGGTACAGGTAGATCAGTGGCCGGATGATCTCGCCCGGGACCTGCGTGAGCACGTACGCGCCCATGGCACCGCCCACTGCGCCGGGCAGGGCCAGGCGCAGGAACAGGCGTTTATCGACATTTCCGGCTGCGAGGTGCGACACCCCCGAGGCGCCCGTGGTGAACACTTCAGCGGTGTGGATGCTGGCGCTGACCTGCGCCGGGGGCAGGCCCATGCTCAACATCACCGACGAGGACACCAGGCCGAACGCCATGCCCAATGCACCGTCCACCAGCTGTGCGCCGAGGCCGATGAGAATGAACCACCAGAATTCGCTGCTCAGCTCCATGTACCGAGCCTAGCCCAGCGGGCCGCGCAGGGGCCGTGTAGAGCCGAGCCCTTGCGCGGCTGCCTTTGACGTACCGCAGCCGAGCGTCGGCTCGGCTCTACAGGATGGCTCGGCAGCGTTGGGTTGCCTTGCAATCAACGGGTGCCGTACAGCACCACGGTCTTGCCGCGGGCATGCAGCAGGCCGTCGGTCTGCAGCTTCTTCAACACGCGGCCGGCCATTTCGCGCGAGCAGCCGACCAGTCGCGCCAGTTCCTGTCGCGAGACGCGCAGCTGGCTGCCCTGCGGGTGGCTCATCGCCTCCGGTTCCTGCGCCAGGTCGTGCAGGGTGCGCACGATCCGGTCGGTAACGTCCAGGAATGCCAGGCGGCTGGCCTTGCGGCTGGTGTCGAGCAGGCGCTTGGAAATCTGCTGGCCCAGCGCATACAGCAGGCGCGGGGCATCGGCCGACAGCGGGCCGAGGAACAGCTGATGCAGGCGCTCGTAGCTGATTTCAGCCAGCTCGCAGGCGGTACGGGTCCGCAGGATCACCTCGCGGCGGTCCGATTCGACGAACAGGCCCATCTCGCCGACGAACTCGCCGGCACCGAAGTAGCCCAGCACAAGCTCGCGATCGTCATCTTCCTCGGCCATGATCGAAACCGAGCCGCTGATGACGTAATACAGGGTTCCCGCCGGGTCTCCGGGCCGGAAGACGTCGGTACGGGTGGGATATCGCCGCCTGTGGCTGTGCGCCAGGAAACGATCGATTGTGGCGATATCCAGGGCCAGTGGACTGCTAGCTAGGCGCACGGTTGACACGATAGGAGCGCTCCCTCTGCGCATGAACGGATTCACGGGGTCGATAGCGGAGCTTAACCAGCGCAATTGTTAAGGGCAAACAGTGTGCCAGAACTCTTGCGTCTTCACGTTCCCCCCGGGGGCAGTTTGCCCCATAATTCCCCCTTTCCCTTCTTACACAGGAATCGACCGCCGTGGTCAAGCCGTTGCCTCGCCTGAGGCTGCAGGGTTTCAACAACCTCACCAAGGCGCTGAGCTTCAACATCTATGACGTGTGTTACGCGCGCACCGAAGAGGAGCGTCAGCGTTACATTGAATACATCGATGAAGAGTACAACGCCGACAGGCTGACTCAGATCTTGACCGATGTCGCCGAGATCATCGGCGCCAACATCCTGAACGTGGCCCGCCAGGACTACGATCCGCAGGGTGCCTCGGTGACCATCCTGATCTCCGAAGAACCGGTGATCGACAAGAAGCTGGCCGGCAAGGAGCTGATCTCCGACGCCGTGGTCGCGCACATGGACAAGAGCCACATCACGGTCCATACCTACCCGGAAACCCATCCGCAGGAAGGTATCGCCACGTTCCGCGCGGACATCGACGTGGCCACCTGTGGCGTCATTTCCCCGCTGAAGGCCCTGAACTACCTGATCGAGAGCCTCGAGTCGGACATCGTGATCATGGACTACCGCGTCCGTGGCTTCACCCGCGATGTGAAGGGCAAGAAGCACTTCATCGACCACAAGATCAACTCGATCCAGAACTTCCTGGCCAAGAACATCAAGTCGCGTTACGAGATGTTCGACGTCAACGTCTACCAGGAGAACATCTTCCACACGAAGATGCACCTGAAGGACTTCGACCTGGACCAGTACCTGTTCGAGGAAAAGGCCAAGAACCTGTCGTTCAAGGAACGCATGAAGATCGAAGCGCTGCTCAAGCGCGAGATCGAAGAGCTGTTCCACGGCCGGAACCTGTCCGAGTAAGCCCCATGTGCGATGCCCGCAGGCATCGCCACCCAGGCGGGACGACCCGCCCCGTGGAACCAGTGCCCCGCACACGTTACAGTTCCACGGTGATGTACCGACCCACGGCCCGGTGTGAAAACACCGGGCCGTTTCGTTTTTCTCAAGAAAGGTAAGGAGCCCCCACCCATGCCCTGGATCTACCTGCTGCTGGCCGGCCTGTTCGAGATCGGTTTCGCCCTCGGAATGAAGTACTCCGAAGGCTTCAGCAAACCCCTGCCCACCGTTGCCACGGTGGTATCGGCCCTGATCAGCCTGTACCTGATGAGCCAGGCGATGAAGAGCATCCCGGTCGGCACCGCCTATGCGATCTGGACCGGCATCGGTGCCATGGGCGTGGCTGTGCTCGGCATCTACCTGTTCAATGACAGTGCGTCGCCGGCCCGCCTGGCCTGCGTGGGCCTGATCGTGGCCGGCGTGATCGGCTTGAAGCTGGTGTCGCCCAACTGATGGATGGCCCGACCAACGGTCGGGCCCCACCGTCGCCCCCCGCACCTCCTGATAGGCCCGCACCGTTGGTGCGGGCGACCCTTCAAATGCGGTAGGCGATGGTCTTCATCACCCTGGAGGCCAGCGCCATCACGCCCGGGATCGGGAACGGCAGGCGGCGTGCGCCGGCCTGCTCGGCGTGCTCCGCATGGCGGGCTTCGTCTTCCTTCATCACCTGGATGACCGCACGGCTGCGCAGGTCGCCTGCCGGCAGATCGACCAGGTGCTCGTCCAGATGGGCTTCCACCTGGCGCTCGGTTTCGACCACGAAACCGAGGTTCCAGCCGTCGCCGCGCAGCCCGGCCAGGGTGCCGATGGTGTAGCTGCCGGCGTACCACAACGGGTTGAACAGGCTCGGGCGGCTGCCCAGCTCGCCCAGCCGGGTGGCGCACCACGCCAGGTGGTCGGTCTCTTCCTGGGCCGCTTCCAGCAGGTGTTCACGCGTGGCAGGGTCACGGGCCACGGCGGCTTGGCCGAAATACAGGCCCTGTGCGCAGACTTCGCCGACGTGGTTGATCCGCATCAGCCCGGCCGCATGGCGGCGTTCAGCGTTGTCCATGCCCGGCTCGCTGGTGTCCGCGGCCGGGTAGGGGCGGGCCGCCGGCGGGTTGCCGAACACCGTGTCCAAGGCGCGCTGCGCTTCGGTCAGCAGGTGGTCCAGCGGTGTGGTCTGGCGGAGCACGGTCATGGCGGCACGCGGTGGGACGGAAGACCCCTCGATTCTCCCCCGGCTCCGGCCCCCTGCCAACCCGGGACATGACCGGCTTGCACCGGGAGCTTGACCCGCGTACAATCCCGCCTCTTACGCTTCACCTTTCACAACGCGTGGCAGAGTTCCGGCGAGCCGTTCGCCGCAATGAGCCCGACCTAACATAGAGTTCTTCATGAGCACTTTCACTGCCAAGAACGAGACCGTCCAGCGCGACTGGTACCTCGTCGACGCCGAGGGCAAGACCCTGGGCCGTCTCGCCACCGAGCTGGCCCGCCGTCTGCGTGGCAAGCACAAGCCGGTCTACACCCCGCACGTTGATACCGGCGACTACCTGGTCGTCATCAATGCAGAAAAGATTGCCGTCACCGGCAAGAAGCTGCAGGACAAGATGTATCACCGTTTCACCGGTTACATCGGCAACCTGAAGACCGAGTCCCTGGCCCAGGCGCTGGAGCGCCACCCGGAGCGCGTGATCGAGATCGCCGTCAAGGGCATGCTGCCGAAGGGCCCGCTGGGTCGCCAGATGTACCGCAAGCTCAAGGTCTACGCCGGCACTGAGCATCCGCACGCCGCACAGCAGCCGCAGGTTCTGGATATCTAATCATGGCTATCACTCAAAACTACGGCACTGGCCGCCGCAAGTCCTCCACCGCTCGCGTGTTCCTGCGCAAGGGTTCGGGCAACATCACCGTCAACGGTCGTCCGCTGGACGAGTTCTTTGGTCGTGAGACCGCGCGCATGATCGTGCGCCAGCCGCTCGAGCTGACCAAGAACACCGAAAGCTTTGACATCCTGGTCACCGCCGCTGGCGGCGGCACCACCGGCCAGGCCGGTGCGATCCGTCTGGGCATCGCCCGTGCTCTGGTCGAGTACGACGAAACCCTGAAGTCCGAGCTGCGCAAGGCTGGCTTCATGACCCGTGACGCCCGTGAAGTCGAGCGTAAGAAGGTTGGTCTGCACAAGGCCCGCCGCGCCACCCAGTTCTCCAAGCGCTGATCTACCGCGCCTGGTTGGGCTCCTTCGGGAGCCCGCTGGATGGGAAAGCAAAAGCCCGGCTTCGGCCGGGCTTTTGTCGTTTCGGGGGGATGCATTTCCGGGTTGCCGGCCAGCGGCCGGCACTACCCATGGTTTCGCATCTCGGAAGGGGTGGGGTCAGAGCCCTTTCCTTGGGAAAAGGATCCGACCCCGGACCCCTCTCTGGAGGAGAGCCCCCTTGATGTTCAAGGGGGCGCGCCGACAGGCGCGGGGATAAGGTGGGGATGCGCGACCAAAACAAAAAAGAAAAAAGCCTGATCTTTCGATCAGGCTTTTTTCTTTTTTGTTTGGCTGCCCCGGATGGATTCGAACCACCGAATGCCTGAGTCAGAGTCAGGTGCCTTACCGCTTGGCGACGGGGCAAAACGTGCAACTATTCTCTCACTTTTCACACTGAAAAACAACTTGATTTTCAATGTGGTGGCTATGGGTGGACTCGAACCACCGACCCCAGCATTATGAGTGCTGTGCTCTAACCGGCTGAGCTACATAGCCTTGGTGAGCCCGCTATTCTGCGGATGTGTATCGGCCCTGTCAACACTTTTGTGCCGTGCTTGTGGGCCGACAGAGGGCATGGGATAGTCCCGACCAGTAGATTTTCTTAGGAGTCCGCATCGTGATCGATCCGGACGGCTATCGACCGAACGTCGGCATCGTGCTGATGCGGCAGGACGGCCAGGTGTTCTGGGCACGACGCGTGCGCCGGGACGGCTGGCAGTTCCCGCAGGGTGGCATGAACACCGACGAGACGCCTGTCGAGGCCATGTATCGTGAACTGCAGGAAGAGACCGGCCTGCTGCCTGAGCACGTGGAAGTGCTCGGGGCGACGCCCGGCTGGCTGCGCTACAAGCTGCCGGCACGGGCCATCCGCCGCAATGAGCGGCAGGTCTGCATCGGGCAGAAGCAGGTCTGGTTCCTGCTGCGCCTGACCGGCGATGAATCGCATGTGCAGCTGGACCATACCGACTCGCCCGAGTTCGACCACTGGCGGTGGGTGGACTTCTGGTACCCGGTGGAGCACGTGGTGATGTTCAAGCGTGGCGTCTATGCGCGCGCGCTGCGACACCTGGCGCCGTTGGCGCGTGGGGTGGCCGGCCAGGGCGTCAGCGCCATGCCCAAGAGTGCCGCCGAGGCCTGGATGCCGGGCCACGCAGCCGGCCACGACAGGCCCCGGAAGCGCACGCCCAAGCGCGGCGGCTACTGGCCGCGCAAGGCCAAGGGGGAGTCCGGGGCGGTTTGAATGGGAGGCCACGCAGGCTGTGGGCCGATCCGTCACAACGCGTCCCCGCCGGCTGTTTCCAGCAGGACCTGGCTGCCCGCCGGGCCGGTCAATCCGACTCTGAACGGTATCGAGAATGGTTCAGTTCTCTGATTGACAACCATTCTCGTTTCCATTGGAATACGCAACAGGCCGCTTCTGGCCTGTCAGCCCGGTCCCCGCCTGTGTACGTCTGCATCTGCAACGGAGTTACCGACCACCAGATCCGCGAAGCCGCCAGCCATGGCGTCAGCACGGTGGCGGAACTGACCATGCGTACCGGTTGCGGTGCCACCTGCGGTTCGTGCCTGGACATGGCCGGCGACCTGCTGGCAAAGGCACGCGCGACGCACGATCTGCCGCTGCCGGTATTGGGCCTCGCCCAGGTCGCCTGATCGTTTCCTCGCGGCCTGTTGACGCCGCGCTTTCGCGTCCTTCACCAGCAACCGCGCAGGCCAATGCGCACGATTCGCGTTCCTTCACCACCGCACGCAAGGCGTTACAGTGCCTGCGTTTTCAGCGTGCAGGAGCATCCCCATGAAGGGCGACACCAAGGTCATCGAATTCCTCAACAAGGTCCTCTACAACGAGCTGACCGCGATCAACCAGTACTTCCTGCACGCCAAGATGCTGAAGAATTGGGGCATCAAGGAACTGGCCGAACACGAGTACAAGGAATCGATCGACGAAATGAAGCATGCCGACATGCTCGCCGACCGCATCCTGTTCCTCGAAGGCCTGCCGAACTTCCAGGCGCTGGGCAAGCTGCGCATCGGCGAGAACCCGACCGAAATCCTGCAGTGCGACCTGTCGCTGGAACGCGATGGCGTGGTCACCCTGCGCGAGGCGGTGGCCTATTCCGATTCGGTCGGCGACTATGTCAGCCGCCAGCTGTTCGTGAAGATCCTCGACTCGGAGGAAGAGCACATCGACTGGCTGGAAACCCAGCTCGACCTTATCGAGCGCATCGGCGAGCCGAAGTACCTGCTGAGCAAGCTGGAAGAGTGAATCAGCGGTCCTGGCCGGCGCGATGCTGTGCCAGGTAGCCCGTCAGTGCAACGCGCGCCCGGGCGAATTCCGCAACCAGCAGCGCCACCGCTACTGCGGGGCGCTGCAGGCTGCCACTACGGGTCTCGTGCTCGATCCGCTGCGCGATCGCCGACAGCGACAACGCCCCCACGTTCGCGCTTGATGATTTCAGGCTGTGCGCGACGGCCTGCATGCGCGGTTCATCGCTGTTCCGCGCGGCCAGCTGCAACTGCTGCACCATCGCCGGCGCATCTTCAAGAAATACCGTGACGATCTGGGTGGCAGCATCGCCGATCACCGCATGCAGTTCATCCAGCACATCGCGGTCGAGCACCGGTTGTGGTGCTGGCGCCACCTGCTTTTCCGGATTCGGTAGAGCCGCGCCATGCTCGGCTGATGGCGTGCGACTGCAATTGGCCGTCAGGCGAGCATCACCCGGCTCCACAGAAGGCCGTGCAGGTGCCGCGGCTTTACCGCCACCCCAGCGCTGCAGCAGCGCATGCAGCGTTGCGCGCGCGATCGGCTTGGACAGGTAATCGTCCATGCCGGCCTGCAGGCAGCGCTCGCGGTCGCCGGCCATCGCATTGGCGGTCATCGCGATGATCGGCAGTCGCGCACGCCCGGTTTCCGCTTCTTCGGCGCGCCAGCGGTGCGTGGCGGCGTAGCCGTCCAGCACCGGCATCTGGCAATCCATCAGCACGATGTCCAGCCCGCCTTCGCGAAGGGCGGCCAGGGCCTGTTCGCCATCGGCGGCGTTGCGCACCTCGCACTGGAACACCCGCAGCAGCTGCTCGGCCACCATCCGGTTCACCGTATTGTCCTCCACCACCAGCACGCGCAGATGCAGCGGCGGCAGCGTGGCAGTCGGTTGCTCGTGTTCCGCGCTGGCCAGCAGCGCAGCGGGGCGGGCAGAGGCGACCGGTGCCGCCAGCAGTGCATGCAGGGCGGCGTCGTCGAAGTGGGAGGGCAGCTGGCGCTGGCGGGGGCGTCGCGCAATCGCATCCTCCTGCAGCCACAGTACCTGCAGTGCGTCGTCGTCGCCGCGTTCCCCCAGTGCGAGCTGCAGCGTGGCCTCGCCGTTCCGGCGTGCGCGCGCATCGACCAGCAGCCAGGCGGGTGCCGGTTTTCCGGGCCGCGCCGGAGCGCGCAGGCGCTCGACCACGCTGTCCAGTTGCGCCAGCACCTGCACCTGCAGTCCATGGTGGGCAGCGATGCGCTCGATGCGTGCCTGCAGCGTTGCATCGGCACTGAACAGCAGCAGCGGTGCCGGCGCGCGCGTCATCGCCGGCAGGTCGCCAGGAACCTTCAGCAGCGGGATCTCGAACCAGAACGTAGCACCCTGGCCGGGCGTGGACTGCACACCAATACGCCCGTGCATCAGGTCGATGATGCGCTTGCAGATGGCCAGGCCCAGGCCGGTGCCGCCGTAGATGCGCGTGGTGGATGCGTCGGCCTGGCTGAAAGACTGGAACAGGCGTGCCTGCAGCGCGTCGTCGATGCCGATGCCGGTATCGATGATCTCGAAGCGCAGCTGGTGCTGCGCGGCACCTTCGCCCAGGCGCAGCACACGCAGCTGCACCTGGCCGCGGGCGGTGAACTTGATCGCATTGGCCAGCAGGTTGCTCAGCACCTGGCGCAGGCGCACCGGGTCGCCGCGCACCGGCAGGCGCACCGATGGATCCAGCTGCAGGCCCAGTGCCAGGCCCTTGGCGTCGGCGGCGCGCTGCATCAGCTGCACCACGCCGTCGAGCAGATCGCGGAGGTTGAAGCTGGTGATTTCCAGCTCCAGCGCCTGTGCTTCCAGCCGGGAGTAGTCGAGGATGTCGTCGACGATGCGCAGCAGCTGCTGCGAGCTGGCCGAGGCGGTGGCCAGCATCTGCCGCTGGTCCTCGCCCAGTGGCCCGCGTGCGATCAGCTCCAGCATCGGCAGGATGCCATTGAGCGGGGTGCGGATCTCGTGGCTCATCGTGGCCAGAAACTCGCCCTTGGCAAGCACGGCCGCCTCGGCGGCCTGCTTGGCCTGCAGCAGCTGTTGTTCCAGCTGGCCCTGGCGTTCAGTGGTATGGCGTAGCTGGTCCCGTTCAGCGGCCAGCGCGCCGTGCGTGCGCTGCAGCTGCGCCAGCGCACGGTCGCGCGCACGAAGCCGCAGGCCCAGCACCATCAGCGCGATGGTGGCCGCGGCGAGGGCAACCAGCAGCACGCCCCACAGCGGCACGTCAGAGCACCGCGTTGTGGAAGTCGAAGTTCAGGTCGCTGCCGGCCGACTGCACCATGTTGCCCTGGATGTAGTCGACGCCGCCAACCCACATCGCCGCCGCAGCCTGCGGATCCTCGATCTGCTGGCCGATGATCTGCAGCCCGGCGGCATGGGCCTGATCGATCGCCTTGCGCAGCTCCTCGCGCGTGGCCGGATTGGCGTGGCTGCTGGAAAAGCGCGCAGCCATGCGCACGAACGACAGCGGCAGCTGGTTCAGCAGGGCATCGGCCTCGCCGCTGGGTTCGAACTGGCTCAGGCAGAAGCGCACCCCGGCACTGGCCATGCGCTGGCAGAACTGCTGCAGCGGCACGGTGTGGATCAGTGCGTCCGGCAGGCGCACGTCGATCACCAGTGCACTGCCCGGCAGGTCGCGCTGCTGCAGTGATTCCAGCAGCCAGTCGGCGAAGGCGTCGCGCTGCAGGGTGCGCAGCGACTGCGAGACGAACAGGTTCAGTGGCTGCGTCGCGTGGCGGTACAGGTCCAGCAGCCCCAGCGCGTGGTCCATCACCTGCTGATCGAGATCGGCGATGCGGCCTGCGGCTTCCGCGGCCGGGATTACCTGCCCGGCCGCCAGCACGGTGCCGTCGGCCTGGCGAAGGCGCAACAGTAACTGGTACTGCGCGGTGTTGCCGCCGGCAACAGCGACGATCGGCTGATAGGCCAGTTCCAGCTGTCCTTCCAGCAGCGCCAGGTGTTCCTGTTCGGTGACTGCCTGCCGGTGCACATGGCCGGCCACCCCGGCGCTGAGCAGGCGCGCCTGCAGGGTGGTGCGCTCGACGGCTTCCAACGCACTGTTGGCATCGTCGAAGCCCGGTGACAGCGGTGCGTAGCCAACTACGCCGCGCAGGTGCACGGATTCGTCGTCGCGGATCACGAAGGCACGTGCCGACAGCTGCTCGCGCAGGCTGGCAGCGATGCTGTCAAGGGCGTCCTCGTCGGCGCTGCGGGCCAGCAGCAGGAAGCTGTTGTCGTTCAGGCGTGCCAGCAGGTGCGGATGGCCGGCTTCGGCCAGGCGCTGCCCGGCCTGCACCATCAGCCGTTCAAACGCGGCATAGCCATAGCGTTCGCGCAGGCCCAGCGCGCTGGCCACTTCGATGAAGAACACGCCGCCCTGATCGCGGTGGGCGAGTGCGGTGTTGAGCTGCTGCAGCACGTGGTGGCGCGTCGGCAGGCCGGTTTCCGGATTGCTGGTGGCCGGTGCGCCGGTGGCGCCGGGGAGGGTGGCGGCCTGGGCTCGTGCGCGGCGGATGCGGTTGGCCACCGCTGCGATCAGGTGGCGGGGCCGGATCGGCTTGCTCAGGTAGTCGTCCGCGCCGCTGTCGAGGACTTCGAACTGGCGCTCCGGATCCGGATCACCGCTGAGGAACACGATCGGAAGCAGCTGCAGGCCGGGCTGCTGGCGGATCAGCGCGGTCAGGCGCATGCCGTCCAGGCCGGGCAGATGAAGATCCATCAGGATCAGGTCGGGGCGGTGCTCCTTGATGGCCTGCAGCGCGGCATCGGCATCGTTGTGGACGATCGCCTGCATGCCGGCGCCGTGCAGCACGCTCTGCGCGAACAGGGCCTGCGCGCGATCGTCTTCAACGATCAGCACGCGGTAGGGCGAGTCCGATGGCGACGGGGCCAGATCGTTGTTGCCGGCGTCGGCCAGTGCGACCGGGCCGGGCAGCGGCGGCGGCGCGCTGTTGGCCGGCGTGGACGCATCGGCCGCGACAGGGGATGGGGGCGCCGCCATCGGTGGGTCCACGGCCGGAGGTGCCGTCTCGGGGGCCCAGCGTTGCCAATGGTCGGCCGGAGGGGTTTCAGCGCGTCCCGGGCGGGCGCCCGCGGGGGATTCGTTTGCGGCCATCGGTGCTCCTGGTGTTCGCGTCCATTATGCGACAAGCCCGGCGCTCAGCCGGTACCGGTGTGCCCTGGCGGTGCTGCCGATGCACCGCGCGCCAGCCAGCGCACACCCTTCCACAGGGCGCGCCAGACCAGCCACACCAGCAGCGCACCGGCCAGGCTGCAGGCCAGCACCACGATCAGCGCGATCCACGGGTGTGCCAGGGCGAGGGCCAGGCCACCGATCACGACGGTGTCTTCGGCCGCAGAGGCGACCCAGTTGCTGGCCGGTTCCGGCGAGGTGTTGAGCAGGGCGCGGGTACCGGCCTTCAGGCCATGGCTGGCCAGGGCGACGCCGGCACCGGCGGCGAGCGCACCGGTGCCCAGCTGGCCATCCGGCGACAGCGTGGCCGCCGCAAGGAATGCGCCGGCGGGTACGCGCGCGAGCGTCTGCACCAGGTCCCACACCGAATCCACGCCAGGGATCTTGTCGGCGAAGAACTCGGCCACCGCCAGCGCCGCCGAGGTGCCCAGCACCCACCATGATTCGGTGGCCTGCAGGGCGGGGGGCAGATCGACCCAGCCAAGCAGCCCGGCCAGGCCGACACCGAACACGGTGAGGTAGACGCGGATACCGGCCAGCCAGGCCAGCAGGATGCCGATCACGAACAGGTGGGCTTCGGTCATGGCGATGCTCCGGCGACGGAACTGTGCAGGGGGCCACACTATCGACGATGGCGTGCCTGAACGCCACCGACCGTGGCCGGCCGCTGCGCAGGAAACCCACCCGTCCTGTCATACACTAGCCCGTCGTTTGCCACAGGGGCCGTACCGGTGTCGCCCTTGCGATACCCCGGAAACCACCCATGACCAACCGTCCTCCCATGCGCGTGCAGGTCCGCCTGCCCGGCGCGCCGCAACCGCCTGCCGACCGTCGCCGCCTGCTGGTGATCGGCGGCATCTGGCTGCTCAGCCTGGTGCTGGCGGTGCTTGGCGGCTGCTGGATGGCCACCCCGCGCGATGCCCAGGGCCAGCGCCTGCAGGCCGCCGAAAAGCGTGCCGAGGCGCTGCAGGCGCAGCTGACCGAGCTGCGACAGAAGCAGGCCACGCTGGAAGCCTCCGACCGCATCAGCCGTGCCGCCAATACCGAGGTGCAGTCCTCGTTGGCCGAGCGCGATGAGGAAATCGCCGGGCTGCGCGCCGATGTTGCCTTCTATGAGCGGCTGGTCGGCTCGACCAGCCAGCGCAAGGGCCTGAACACCCATTCGATCGAGTTCAGCCCGGAAGCGGCCGGCACCTGGCAGTACACCGCCGTGCTGACCCAGAACCTCAACCGTGGGGCCATCAGCCAGGGGCAGATGCGCTTCACCGTGGAAGGCGTGAAGAACGGCAAGCTGGCCACGATCAGCTGGGATGATCTGCACCAGCGCAGCAAGGTGCCGGGACAGGACTACTCGTTCCGGTACTTCCAGCAGCTCACCGGCAGCGTGATGCTGCCGGCTGACTTCACCCCGCAACGCGTGCGGGTGACATTGGGGAGTGGTACGGGGGGTACCACCCAGGTATTCGACTGGAAACAGGCCGGTGCGCCGGCCAGCAAAGGGGAGTAGGCAGATGTTCGGAAGCAGCAAATCCAACCGTGAAGGCCAGCTGGTGGTGGATGCCCTGATCGGCAACCAGGTGGTGATCCGCGGTGATGTGGAATTCAGTGGGGGCCTGTATGTGGAAGGCCGCATCCACGGCAAGGTGATCGCCGCCGAAGGCGCCAGTGGTGCGACCCTGACGGTTGCCGAGCACGGCGTGATCGAAGGTGAGATCCGGGCCCAGGTGGTGGTCATCAGTGGCCGCCTGGACGGCGATGTACACGCTACCGAGAAGGTCGAGTTGACCCCGAGCGCACGGGTCAATGGCAACGTCCATTACCAGGTGGTGGAGATGAACGCGGGCGCGCAGCTGAACGGCCGCCTGATCCATGCCAGCGCCCCGATGGCAGCCTTGCCGGCGCCGGAAGGCGAAGACGCCCATGATGGCAAGGGCGATACCGCCGCGCGTCGCAAGCTGGCCGAGGCGATGGCTTGAAAGCCGTCGTCGGCACCCCCATGCTGGCAGCATGAGCACGCTAGTCTCCCTGCCCGGCGCCACCCCGGTTGCCGCGCCCGATTACCAATCGCTGGAGCGCCCGCTGAACTTCACCGAGTCGGCGGCCGCCAAGGTCAAATCCCTGATCCAGGAAGAGGGCAACCCCGACCTGGCCCTGCGTGTGTACATCGAGGGAGGCGGCTGTTCGGGCTTCCAGTACGGGTTCGAGTTCGACGAGAACCGTGCCGAGGATGACCTGGCGGTACAGACCAGCGGTGTGACCCTGCTGGTCGATCCGCTGAGCCTGCAGTACCTGATGGGCGCGGAGGTGGATTACACCGAGAGCCTGACGGGTGCCCAGTTCGTGATCCGCAACCCGAACGCAAAGACCACCTGCGGCTGCGGCAGCAGTTTCAGCATGTAAGCAGGGCGCGGGGCCTGTGTCCCGCGCGACAAGGTGTGTGGAGCAAGCTCCACACCCACAGACGGTTTCCGCAAAGCCTGCGGCTTGCCACCTGCATCGATTGGCGGCACGCTTGGCGGATGCCCAATACTCCTTCGCCGCTTTCCGGTTTTGCCTTCGTTGGCGAACCGTTGGAGCGCGCCGATGCCCTGCGCGAAGATGCCGATGCACTGGCGCGCCTGTGGCCGGGCGCGCGCATCCTCGTCCTCGATCACGATGGCAGCGCCTTCACCGGCGATGACGACCAGCCGCTGGCGCTGACCGGCGCCGACGTCGGCGGTGGCCCGGGCGCCGCAGTTTTCCTGGGGCTTCGCGGTGATCAGGCATGGTTCTCGGTCGAAGCCACCCATGTCACCGTGAGCGCGCCACGCCGACTCGATCTGCGCCAGGCTGCATTGTTGTGGCCGATGGCCGATGCCACCGCTTTCAGCTATGCCCGTGGCATGTCCTACTGGCACTCGCGCACCCGCTTCTGCGGCGTATGCGGCGGCGCGGTGGCGTTTGCCCGTGGCGGCTTCGTCGGCCGTTGTGCGCAGTGTTCCACCGAACACTATCCGCGCGTCGATCCGGCGGTGATCGTCGCCGTGGAAAACCAGGGCCGGCTGCTGCTTGGCCGGCAGTCGAACTGGGCCCCGCGCCGTTACTCGGTGCTGGCCGGCTTCGTCGAACCCGGCGAGACCTTCGAGCAGACCGTGGTGCGCGAAGTCCATGAGGAGAGCAAGGTGCGGGTGACCGCCTGCCAGTACCTCGGTTCGCAGCCGTGGCCGTTCCCCGGCGCACTGATGGTCGGCTTCCGTGCACAGGCGCATGACGACCTGCCGACCGTGGATGGCGAGCTGGAAGACGCGCGCTGGTTCAGTGCCGACGAGGTCGGCGCCGCGTTGGCGCGCGATGTGGAGGACGACGGCCAGGGCATCCGCCTGTCGCCACCGATCTCGATTTCGCGGGGCCTGATCGAACACTGGTACCGCCAGCAGCGAGGCTGAGCCGGCGTTTCGGCCGGGCCGGTCGTGGCAGCTGTATTGCCGCCACCTGAACACGGCCCGGGTTACAGTCCGGTTCACCCGCGAGGGCACCGCTGCGACAGGTAAGGTAGCGGCGCCGAGCGTTCTGTTTCGTAGGGAGACCTGCCATGTTCACCACTCTGGCCGCCGTGCTGGTGGCGCTGGCCCTGGGCCACGTTGCCCCGGCCGCTGCCGCCTCGATGCGCCGTTTCGACGGCTTCCGGCGCTGGCTGGGCTGGCTGGATGCGCGTGGTGGCAAGGCCTGGCAGGGACCGGCTGGAGTGGCGCTGGCGCTGCTGCCGCCGCTGCTGCTGATGGGGCTGCTGGCTTGGCTGCTGCGCGGAGTGCTGTTCGGCCTGCCGTCGCTGCTGCTCGGCGTGGCCGTGCTGGCCTGGTGCTGGGGGCCGCGCGACCTGGATCGCGATATCGAAGCCATCATCGATGCTGATGACGCCGCGACGCGGCAGGCAGCCGTGCGCAACCTGCAGGCCGCCGGTGGCAGCCTGCGCGAAGACGTGCCGTCGCTGGTCGAAGCGACCGTGCTCAATGCGCTGCGTCGCTGGTTCGCGGTGCTGTTCTGGTTCCTGCTGCTGGGCCCGGTCGGTGCGCTGGGCTACCGCTTGCTGGCGTTGATGGCGGAAAGCCCGATGCGTGCACGCGTGCCGGTGGAGCCGCTGGCGCTGGCGCAGCGCCTGCTGGGCTGGATCGAGTGGCCGGTAGCGCAGCTGATGGCGTTCTCGATGGCGCTGGTCGGCAACTTCGATACGGCGTGGAAGGCCTGGCGCCAGGCCCATGGCGAACGCCTGGTCGGCACCATCGGGTTCCTGGGCGCGGTGGCGCGGGCCAGCGTCAACGCCGAGCTGCGCGAGGACGCGCACGATTACACCGAGGCGGGGCTGTTGCCGGTGTGGCAGCGGCTGCCGGACCTGCGTGATGCGATGAGCCTGGTGTGGCGGATGCTGCTGCTGTGGCTGGCGATCCTCGCGTTGCTGGTGATTGCAGGCTGGGTGACGTAGTTGTTGTGCAGGGCTTGCAGCCCTGCACCTGCAGAGGCCAACGCCAAAGCCAAAGCGGCTCTGGGTTGCTGACGGTTGGGCGGGGCGGTGTGGGGCTGCAGGACACGCCGTAAACCCCCAAACCGGCCCAGCCGCTGGCGGCTGTGCGTTCGGGCGCTTGCGAAGCAGTGCTTCGCAAGCAAAGCGCCCTCACCCCTGGGGGCTCGATGGCGCCATCCATGGCGCCAACGGTCCTGCGGCCCCACACCGCCCCACCCCCGACAGTTTCCCGGTGACGGTGGGTCAACTGCGACTGCCGGTGGGTGTCGACCTTGGTCGACACGGTAGATCCACGCCATGCGTGGATGCAGAGCGAAGCGATCCGCTTCCGCTTTTGATCTTCTCTTTCTTTTCCGTGGTGGACGCACACGGAAACTGTCCGTGGCCGGGCGGGTGGGCTGCGCAGGGACGTGAGCCGCATGGATGCGGCGACCGAGCTTACATGGACGTACTTGCAGCGTCCCCTGCGCAGTCCACCCGCCCGGCCAATCCCATGACCGACAAACGCCGCCCACCACGAGGGGCTGCGCCGTTGGCTGGAAACTAGACCGGTGCCAGCGCCGTGAACGGTGCCCACGGCAGGTTACGCAGCAGCGCATACCCAGGCAGTACCCAGAGCCAGAACGTGGGATTGGCCAGCACCCGCATCAGCGGGTCCAGCAGGCGCGGACGGATGCCGGCGACGTTCAGCAGCATCAGCAGGAGGAAGGGCAGGCTGATGACCAGCAGCGGGTTCATCGCCATCGCGCCGGGCAGGTCGAAATGGACCAGCGAATACAGGCAGCGGGTGCTGCCACAGCCCGGGCAGTACAGGCCGGTCAGCGCGTACAGCGGGCAGCTCGGCAAGGGATTGCCGGCGACATACGGATTGACGTTGCGCAGCACCAGCGCGGCACCGGCGGCCAGGCCGGTGGCGGCCAGCAGCGGTGCCCAGCGGGCCAGTCGGGATCGGGTGGGCAGTGCGGACATGCAGCAACGGATCCGGCGCAGGCGCCGGATCCGTCCACGCGGATCAGTAGCCGCTGTTGCTCATCGCACCCATGCCGCCGAGAGCGACGATCAGGATGCCGTACAGCACGCCGACCACGACGGCGGCAATGGCCGACCAGATGGCCCACTTCTTGGCCTTGGCCGAGGATTCCTGGGCACCGGCGATGTCGCCAGCGGCCAGCTTGCCGTTGACCTGGGCGGCGTAGACGATCGACACGATGCCGGCCGGCAGGCAGCAGAACAGGGTGCTCAGGATGGCCCAGACCAGATTGTTCGGGACCTGCGGAGTGGCGGTATTCATGGGTTCAAGCTCCTTGATGGGTGGTGGTGGTGAATCATTGGTCGGAAAGAGCGCCCAGTACGGCCAAGCCGCCGAACAGCCCGAACCACAACAGCAACAGGACCGGCAGGGCCACGGCCGAAGCCACCGCCCACCAGCCCGCCTTGCGCGACGCGCTGTAGGCCCCCGGCAGGTCGCCGGCCGCGCGGCGGCCATCGACCTGGGAGGCATAGACGATCGACACCACGCCCAACGGCAGGCAGCAGAACAGCGTCGTCAGGATCGCCCAGACCAGATGGTTGGGGATGTAGACGGGACGGCTGAGCGGTGGCGGTTGATTCAAAGCAAGACTCCATTCCTTGGTGGCCGGCCTTGGTGCATTGGCCGAACCTCCCCCCTGTGGGTGCGTAATCTACCTCAACCTGCGCTGCATGTATGCGTTTACAGTCAGATGATGGCGTGTATGGCCCTTGACTGGGCGCTATTTGACGGGCCTCTGTCATGAGACAGAGGCCGTCATTCCGGGGATTGGGGCTATCGCCTGGAAGCGCTACCGACGGCCGCCGGGCCGATCAGGCGTGATCGCCACGCAGGGCCCGCACCTGCGCCTCCAGCACCGGGGCGCGGGTGGCGTGGCCATCAACGGCCGGTGCCGCCACCACCTCGACCGTGGCGCGGAAACGGCGCGGCACCCGCATGCGGCCGAGGCGGCTGTCGCGGCGACTCCACATGCTCGACCACATGCCGCGCAGCGCCATCGGCACCACCGGCACCGGCCGCCGCTCGAGGATCTTCTCGACGCCGGATTTGAACGGCGCCATCTCGCCGTCGCGGGTCAGCGCACCCTCGGGGAAGATGCAGACCAGTTCGCCTTCGGCCAGCGCAGCGTCGATCTCGTCGAACGCCCGCTGCATCAGTGCCGGGTCTTCGCGCGCACCGGCGATCGGGATTGCCTTGGCGGTCCGGAAGATCCAGCGCATTACCGGGATGTTGAAGATCCTGTAGTACATGACGAAGCGCACCGGACGCGGAATCGTCGCCGACAGGATCAGCGCGTCCATGTAGCTGACGTGGTTGCAGACCAGCAGCGCGGCGCCTTCGTCCGGCACGTTGGCCTCGATGCCGTGCGGGCGCAGCCGGTACAGGGTGCGCACCATCAGCCAGCTGAGGAAGCGCATCAGGAATTCAGGGACGATGGTGAAGATGTAGATCGCCACCAGCGCGTTGGCGATGGCCAGCGCCAGGAACTGCTGCGGAATGGTCCAGTGCAGCAGCGTGTGCGCGGCCAGCGACAGCAACGCCGCAGCGACGATGAGGCCCGAGTTCTGGATGTTCAGTGCGGCGAACACGCGCGACATCTGCGCCTTCGGCGTGCGGCTCTGGATCAGTGCGAACAGCGGCACCACGAAGATGCCGGTGAACAGGCCGATGCCGATCAGGTCGATGACGATGCGGATGCTGCCGGGCTGCTGCAGGAACGGCGCGATGGTCAGCCCGTGCACCGTCGCTTCGCCGCTGCGGGCGAAGTACAGGTCGAGCAGGAACGCGGTCATGCCGAACGCGCCCAGCGGTACTAGGCCGATTTCCACCGTACGCGCTGACAGCTTCTCGCACAGCAGCGAGCCGACGCCGGTGCCCACCGAGAACAGGGCCAGCGCGAAGATGTACAGGGTCGGCTCGCCGCCCAGGTTGGTCACCGCGTAGGCCGGTAGCTGCGAGGTCAGCACGGTGCCAACGAACCAGAACCAGGACACGCCCAGGATCGAGTTGCGCACGGCCTTCTGCTGGCGCGCCATGCGCAGTACCGCCAGCGATTCCGGCAACGGGTTCCAGTTGATCTTCAGGGTCGGGTCGCCTGCATCGACCCTGGGAATCAGGCGCGCGGCGATGTTGCCGCAGATCGCCAGGGCGATGATCGCGCACGCAGCCACCACCGTACCGTGGCTGCCGGCCACGGTGAACACCAGGCCGCCAACGATCATGCCGGAGAGAATCGACATTGAAGTGCCCATCTCGACCAGGCCGTTGCCGCCGGTCAGTTCCTCGGGCCTGAGCACCGACGGCAGCACCGAATACTTCACCGGGCCGAACAGGGTGGACTGCATGCCGGTACAGAACAGCGCGACCAGCAGCACCGGCAGGCTCTGGGTGAGGAAGCCGGTGGCCGCCAGCGACATGATCACGATCTCCATGGTGGTGGTGATCACGATCAGCCGCGATTTTTCCAGTTTGTCGGCGATCTGCCCGGCCAGTGCCGAGAACAGGAAGTACGGCAGGATGAAGATGGCCGGTGCCAACGTGGCGTACAGCCCGAGTTCCTCCTCTGGCACGGCCATGAACAGCAACATGCTGATGATCGCTTGCCGGTACACGTTGTCGTTGAAAGCACCGAGCGCCTGTACCACGAAGAACGGCAGGAAACGGCGCTGGCGGAGCAGGGCAAACTGGTTGTGACCGGACATGGAACCTCCTTGACCGGCGCAGCCTAGCATTCCTGCCCATCCGCTGTGGGTGCGGGCCTGTGGGTGCGGACCGTTGGTCCGCACACCTGCCGTCGGACTCAGACGATATCGTCGACCACGCCGCCATCCACGCGCAGCGCTGCCCCGGAAGTCGCCGAGGCCTGTGGCGAGGCCAGGTACACCACCATGTTGGCCACTTCCTCGACCGTGGCAGTGCGCTGGATCACCGAGGACGGCCGGTGTGCCATCACGAACTCGCGGCCGATCTGCTCCAGCGGCTTGCCGCTGCGCCGGCGCTCATCCTCGAACATCGCCGCGAAGCCATCGGACAGGGTCGGGCCAGGCAGCACCGCGTTGACGGTGACGCCGCTGCCGGCCACGCGCTTGGCCAGGCCGCGCGACAGTGACAGCTGCGCGGTCTTGCTGACCCCGTAATGGATCATGTCGACCGGGATGTTGCGCGCCGATTCGGACGAAATGAACAGCACGCGGCCCCAGCCGGCATCGACCATCGCTGGCAGCAGCGCACGCGACAGGCGTACGCCGGACATCACGTTGGTCTGCCAGTAGCGCTCCCAGGTGGCGTCATCGGTCTGGAAGAAATCCTCTGGGCCGAAGATGCCAGCGTTGTTGACCAGGATGTCGACCCTCGGCAGCCCAGCCAGCAGCGTATCGACACCGGCCGCATCGGAGAGGTCGGCGGCGACACCCAATACGTCGGCTCCCGGCACGGCCGCGAGCAGATGCTGGCGGGCGCGCTCGACGCTGCTGGTGCTGCGGCCATTGACAATGACCCGCGCACCAGCGCTGGCCAGGCCTTGGGCGATAGCCAGGCCGATGCCGGCGGTGGAGGCGGTGACCAGCGCGGTGCGACCACTGAGTTCGATTTTCATGGTGATGATCCAGAGCGGGCGATTGCCCAGTATCCGCGTGGCGGCGTGATCGAACTGCATCGCCCGGTGCAACGCGCCGTTGCACGCGGCGCAGCAGATCCACGCCCTGCGTGGATGGGATGCCCGCAGCGATGACGGATCAGGTCAGGTTGGTTACCGTCTCATTGGCCGCGGCACGCACCTTCGGCAGCATGCGCAGTACCAGCGCCATCTGGGTACGGATCAACTGCAGTTTCGGCGGCATCGCCTCGTCGATCTGCTCCAGCTCGGCAGCCACCGCGCGGTCGGCGTCGTTGTCATCGTCCGCGACCGGTTGCCGCGCGGTCAGCGCCGTCGCCAGCTGCTGAAGTGCCTTGCGCACGCGATCGCCCGCGGCCAGCGCCAGTGGATCGCCTGCGTAGCTGTCCACCTGGTCGCGGTGCGCACCCAGCGCCGACAGATGCCCCAGCAGCGTGTTGGACAGCGCCAGGAAGCGGAAGCCGGCATCCAGGTTGCGGCGCACGTGGCCGGGTTCGCGCAGCATGTTCGACAGTGCGGTGGACAGCGCGGCGTCGGCGTTGTGCATGTCGCGGCGGGCGATGCGGTAGGCCAGGTCGTCGCGCATGCCGCTGCGGTACTGGCCCAGCACCGAATCCAGGTAGCGAGCGGCAGTGTCCAGCACGCGTGCCAGGACGAGATGCAGCTGGCGGCCCTGCCAGTCGGGCAGGATCAGGAACGCTGCCGCCGCTGCGATCGCGCAGCCCAACAGCGTATCGACCATGCGCGGCACGATCAGCACGAAGCCATCGCCGATCAGGTTGAAGCAGGTCAGCGCCATCACGGTGATCGCGGCTGATGCCACCAGGTAGCGGTCGGTGCGGGTGAAGAAGAACAACAGTGCCGACAGCAGTGCGATCAGCAGCTGTACGTGCAGCTGCGGGAACAGCTGCAGCAGTGCCCAGGTCAGCACCAGACCGGCGACGGTGCCGACGATGCGCTGTGCCAGGCGCTGGCGGGTGGCGCCGAAGTTGGGCCGGCACACGAACACGATGGTCAGCAGTACCCATGAACCGTTCTGCGCATTGAACAGCCGGATCGCTGCAAAGCCGGCGATCAGCGCCAGTGCCATGCGCAGGCCATGGCGGAACAGCACCGAGCCGGGCGTGAGCTGCTGGCGGATGCGCACGCCCATCTCGCGCAGGGTATGCGGGTTGCTGTCGCGCAGGCGGGTGTCGACGTTGTCCAGGCTGGCTTCGGAACGTTCGGCATCCAGCAGGCGGCGCTCGATGCTGCGCAGGTTGTGAACCAGCAGGTCCAGCGAGCCGAGCAGGCGCTGCCACTGCGGGCGCTGCTGGTCACGCAGGTAGGCCAGCGCGTCGGCCAGGTCGCGCCCGGCCTGCTGGTTGCTTTCTCCGTATACGAACGGACGACGCAGCCGGATCGCCTCGCCCAGGCGGGCACAGGCCTGGCCCTGCAGATCGAGCAGGCGCTGGCAGCGGTAAAGCACATCGCTGTGGAAGAAGGCGTCCACCAGCGCGCCATATGGGTAGTGCGAGGAACTGGCGCGCTCGTGGAAATCCTGTGCCATGTAATACAGGCGCAGGTACAGGCCGGAGTTCACGCCCGGCCGCCCGGAACGGCCGAAGCGGGCCAGGATCGCGGTCTTGGCCTCGTTCAACGCACCGACCACGCGCCGGTTCTGTTCGGCCAGGTCGAGCTGGCGACGTTGCAGGTCGGCTTCGCGCACCGGCTCGAACAGCGCAGCCTTCAGCTGCAGGTAGCGGCCCAGCTCAACGTACAGCCGCGCCACGCGTTCGCGCACCGGCCGGTTGGCGAACAGCGCAGTCCACAGGATCGACAGCAGCCCGTACCAGGCTGCACCGGCCAGCAGATGGCTGACCGCGTCCAGCGCGCTGTGCAGGTCGCTGGCGCCATGCTGCTCCAAGCCGATCATGGTGTAGATCGCCAGCGTCACCGTGGCCTGGGCAATGGATGCGTAGCGCTCACCGAGCGCGCCAAGCAGGGTCAGGCCGAAGGTGGACAGTGCCAGCGCGCCGATGAAGAACCACGGCCACGGGAACAGCCAGATCACCGAGGCCGCCGCAATGCAGAAGCACAACAGTGACAACACCACGGCCTTGATCCGGCCCCACCAGTTGTCGTCCGTTTCTGCGATGGCGCTTGCGATGATGCCGAGGAACACGCCGGGCAGGGCGGTCAGCGCCTCGAACTGCCAGCACACGGCCACGGCCGCGGTCAGCGCGATGAACACGCGCAGGCCGTAGCTGGCCTTTTCGTGGGCCCACAGTCGGCTGAGGCGGGATTGGCGGGCGGACATGCAGGCTCGGTGGAAGGGTCTTCCACCATTATTGCGGGCCGCGCGTGAAATATGGAGTGCGGACCAACGGTCCGCACCCACGGTGCTGCCGGGCCCTACATGTCGAACCGCACGCTCACAGCGAACGTGCGTGGCAGGCCTGTGCCGGCGTTGGACCAGTACTTCCGGTTGGCCAGGTTCTCGACGCTGGCGCGCACGGTCACCGGATGACCGGAGGCGAGCAGGCGGTAGCCGATGCCTGCATTGACCAGCGTGTAATCGGGCAGCTTCAGGGTGTTGTCGGCGTCGTACCAGACATCGCCGTAGTAGCGCACCGCGGCGTATGTTTCCAGGCCATCCACCCACGGCAGCTGGTAGGTGGCGTGCACGACCCCGCTCCAGCGCGCCGCACCGGCGGTACGGTTGCCCTCCTGTGCAGCGCTGGCCGGGGACAGCCTGTCGTAGGTCGGGTCCAGCCAGGTGACGCCTCCGCCAACCGTGAGGACATCGCTGAGGTGCAGGTCGGCACTGGCCTCGATGCCTTCGTACAGCGTGATGCCGTCCTGCACCAGGCGCTTGCCGGCCGGTGTGAGTTCATCGATGTTGGCGCCACGTTCCAGCCGGAACGCCGCCACGTTCGCGTTCCAGCGCGCGGCCTCGGCCTTCGCGCCGATCTCGTACTGCTTGCTGAGGGTCGGGTCGAGCACATCACCGGCGTTGACGTAGCTGTTGCCTACGCGGCTGCCCGCTTCCAGCGATTCGATGTAGCTGGCGTAGAGGGTGACCGCCTCGCTGGGCTTGAACATCACGGCATAGGTCGGTGTGACCGGATAGGTGTGGTAGCGGCCCTTGGTCTCGTAATCGTTGTAGCGCCAGCCCGCCAGCACCGACCAGCCGCTGCCGAGATCGACGGTATCGCTTGCGAACACGGCCTGCTGCACGGTCTCGTCGCCGCGGGTCATCACCCGTGAACCGACGGCGTCATGGCGGATGGCATGGCGCTGGTACAGGTTGGCGCGGCCGATCAGGCTCCATTCGTAGGGACGGTCCCAGCCCAGCCCGGTCTGGTGACTGATGCCTGCCACCACCTGATGCTGCAGCGGACCGGTGCGGAAGCTGCCCTGCAGCATCGCCTGGGCCAGCCTCCACTCGCTCTTGCCACCCAGTTCATAGACGTTGACGTCATAGTCGCCATTGGGCGAATCGATGTAGGCGAAGATCTTGTTGACGTCATTCCACGAGGTGGTGACGCCGTAACTCAGGCTGGTTTTCCAGTCGCTGTTGATCTGCCAGTCCAAGCGGGTCGACAACAGGCTGGAACGAGTGTCGTAGTAGGTGCCGGGGACACTGTTGCCGGTATTCCCGGCGATCGGTCGCGGCAACGAGGTCAGTCCGCGGAAGTAGTACTGCGGCGATTCCTCGCGCAGGTCGCGTGACTGGAACACGCCGTCGAAGGTCCAGATCAGTGCGTCGCTCAGGCGCGCGTCCAGCGACAGTGCGCCCACCTTGCGATCGACGTGGCCACCATTGAAGGTCTCACCCTTTTCCTCGAAAGCATTGAAGCGATAACCGAACATCTGCTCGTTGCCGAAGCGGCCGCCGACGTCCATCCCGGCACTGACGATGCCCTGCTCGCGCCAGCCCAGCTGGGCGGAGAAGGTGGGCGTATCGGTCGGCTTCTTGGTGATGTAGTTGACGATGCCACCGGGGGCACCGAAACCATAAAGGAATCCACCCGGGCCTTTCAGCAGATCGACCTGTTCCATCACTTCCAGCGGCCACTCGGTACCCCACGAGGAAACCTGCAGGCCATTGACGCGATAGCTGTCGAAGTTCAGGTCGATGCCACGGTTGCGGATCGGCGAACTCCAGCCACTGGCATAGGCGCTGACCTGGGTGGTGACCGAAGGGTCGAGCAGGAACGCTTCGCCCAGCGAGACCACTTGGCGCTGCTCGATCTGCTCGCGGCCCACGGCGGTGATCGCGAACGGGGTATCACGCAGCACGCGATCACCAAGGGCGCCGGTATCGGCGTGGGTGCGTTCGGCTGTGACCTTCACCGCATCCAGATCGGTGGCACTGCGGTTCCGATTGGTGCGCTCGGGTACGGACTGGGCATGCGCGGCACAGGCCAGTGACAGGGAAACGGCAAGCAGGGCCGGGCGGCAGAGTGGGTGCAGGAACATGGTTCAGTCATCCTCGGCGAACGGCCACGCGCCATCCGCCCGCATGGGGGGAAAGGTTGATGGCTGGGATCACGCAGGCTTGCCGGAGAGGGCAGCGGGGCGCCGCGAAGGGGCGCAGGACCATGGCTGGAGGGGAATTGTTCTCTTTTCGTTACAGCACGTCAAACCGGGAGGCGTGCGGACCAACGGTCCGCACCCACCCTCCGCGCCGGTGGTAGTGCCGGCCGCTGGCCGGCAGATTCGCAGTATCGAGAACTCGATCCACGCCATGCGTGGATGGGCTCTACTACGCCCGCTGCGCGCGCTTGAGCAGCTTCGCTTCGCGCCTGCGCGCGCGACGGGCGCGCCAGCGCTCGGCCAGGCAGGAGAAGATCACGTACAGTGCCGGCGTACTGAGCAGGGTCAGGCTCTGCGAGAACAGCAGGCCGCCGATCATCGCGATGCCCAGCGGGCGGCGCAGCTCGGACCCTTCACCCAGGCCGATCGCCAGCGGCACTGCGGCCAGGATCGCGACCATCGTGGTCATCATGATCGGGCGGAAGCGCACGATGCTGGCCTCGCGTGCGGCATCGCGCGGCGCCAGCCCATGCTCGCGCTGCGCCACCAGTGCGAAGTCGATCATCATGATCGCGTTCTTCTTGACGATGCCGATCAGCAGCACCAGCGCGATCATCGAGATCACCGACAGCTCGGTGTTGGTGCCGAACAGGGCCAGCAGCGCACCGACACCCGCCGCCGGCAGCGTGGACAGGATGGTGACCGGGTGGATCAGGCTCTCGTAGAGCATGCCCAGTACCAGGTACACGGTCAGGATTGCGGCGAACACCAGGATCAGCATGTCGCTGGGATCGGAGTTGAAGCCGAAGCCCGCATCGTCGGCCAGGCGGATGTCGCCGGGCATGCGCATGCCGGCCACGGTCGCGTCGATGATCGCCTTGGCCTCGCCCATGCTCACGTTGGGAGCCAGGTTGTAGCTGAGGTCCATCGTCGTGTACTGGTTCTCGTGGGTGATCTGCGATGGGGCCAGGCCAGGCATCTGCGTGGCCACCGCGGTGATCGGCACCATGTCGCCGTTGCGCGCACGCACGTACACCTCATCCAGCGCCGCCGGGGTGGCGGTCTGCGAGGGCAGGGCATTGACCACCACGCTGTACTGGTTGATGTCCGAATAGATGGTGGAGATCTGGCGCTGGCCGAACGCACCATACAGCGCGCCGTCGATGGCGCCCACTGTGATGCCCAGGAGCGCGGCCTTTGCGCGGTCGATCTGGATGTTCTGGCGCAGGCCGGCATTGTCCACGTCGGTCCCGACGTCGCGCAGCTTCGGGTTCTTCTTCAGTTCCGCCTGCAGCTTGGGCAGCCATTCCTGCAGTGCGGCCAGGTCGTTGCCCTGCAGCGAGATGCGGTACTGCGCGCCCTGGCTGGAACCGCCGCCATCGTTGCTGGGCAGGTCCTGGATCGCGCGCAGGCGCAGCTGCAGGTCGGGATAGCGATCGGCCTTGGCGCTGAGGCGCGCCAACGCATGCGCGGTGGTTTCGCGGCGGCCGTCGCTGCGTGATTTCAGCTCGATGTTGAACTGTGCACTGGAGCCCTGGCGGCCGCTGCCCAGGCGTACACCCACCGTCTTCACCGCCGGGTCGGCCATCAGCATGTCGGTGATGCGGCGCTGGCGCGCGACCATGTCCTCGAACGACACGGTGGCACTGGAGTTGGCGCGGCCCCAGATCAGGCCGGTGTCCTGCGGCGGGAACGCGCCCTTCTTCACCGCGCCGAACAGGAAGATGGTGACGCCGATCAGGATCAGCGGCGTCAGCGACAGCAGCAGCGCGTGGCGCAGCGAGAAGTCGAGGAACACGGTGTAGATGCGCAGCATGCGCTCGTGGCCGGCGTCCAGCCAGCGGCCGAAACGCGACGGCGGCGCGCTGTGGTCGTGCGCGCTGAGGAAGCGGCTGCACAGCGCCGGGGTCAACGTCAGCGAGACGATCATCGAGACCACGATGGCCGCCACCAGGGTGACGGTGAACTCGCGGAAGAACGCGCCCATCATGCCGCTGGCGAACAGCAGCGGGATGAACACCGCCACCAGCGAGGCGGTGATCGAGACGATGGTGAAGCCGATCTCGCGCGCACCGGTCAACGCCGCCTGCATGCGCGGCATGCCTTCGTCGAGGTGGCGCATGATGTTCTCGATCACCACGATCGCATCGTCGACCACGAAGCCGATCGCGATCACCAGCGCCAGCAGGCTCAGGTTGTTCAGGGTGAAGCCCATCACGTACATCACCAGCGCGGCGCCGGCCAGCGACAGCGGCACGGTCACCGCCGCGATCAGGGTGGGTGCCAGCCGGCGCAGGAACAGCGCCATGGTCAGCACCACCATTGCCAGGCTGATCAGCAGGGTGACCTGCACTTCATGCAGCGACGAACGGATGGTCGGCGTACGGTCGAAGTACGGCGTCATCGTGGTGCCCGGCTGCAGGTAGTCGCGCAGGGTCGGGATCTGCGCCTTGACCCGGTCCACGGTCTCCACGATGTTGGCGCCGGCACGGGTGAACACGTACATCACCACCGCCGGCTTGTGGTCGAACCACGCCGCCTGGTAGGCATCCTGCTGGCCGTCGTAGACGTTGGCGATGTCCTTCAGCCGGATCACCCGGCCGTCGCCCTGGGTCTTGACCACCAGGTCGGCGAAGTCGGCGGCGCGCGCCACCGAGTCGTTGGCGATGATCGCCGTGGTGGTGTTGCCATCGCTGAGGAAGCCGGTGGGCGAGGTCACGTTGGCCGCGCGCACTGCGTTGCGCAGGTCATCGGCGGTCAGGCCCAACGCGTTCATCAGGCGCAGGTTGACGTCCACGCGCACCGCTGGCGTCGACGCGCCAGCGATGTCGACCGAGGCGACGCCGCTGATCTGGCGGATGCGCTGCGCCAGCAGCGAGTCGGCCACGTTGTAGAGCTCGTCGGCCGACTGCGTCTGCGAGGTCAGCGCGATGGCGATCACCGGGTCGTCGTTCGGATTCGCCTTCTGGTACATCGGCGAGCCCATGCCCGAGGGCAGGTCGGCCTGAGCCGAGTTGATCGCCGTTTGTACATCCAGTGCCGCCGAATCGATGTTGTGGCCGCTCTGGAAGATCATGAACACCAGCGAGCTGCCTTCCGAGCTCGACGAGCGCATGCGATCGATGCCCGGCAGCTGGCCGAGATGGCGTTCCAGCGGCGCGGTGACCGTCGAGGCCATGGTCGCCGCGTCGGCGCCGGACTGGCTGGCATGCACGAAGATCACCGGGATCTCGATGTTCGGCAGCGCCGATACGCCCAGGCGCAGGTAGCAGATCAGGCCGACCATGAACAAGCCGATGGCCAGCAGTGCGGTGCCGATCGGGCGGCGGATGAAGGGGCCGGACAGGTTCATCGTGCGGCCCCCCACGGCAGCGGGGCGTGGATCATGCCTGCGGCTCCTGCAGCGAACCGTCGCGCAGCGCACGCTGTTCGCGGCGGCGCGCCAGCCACTCGGAGAAGCGCTCCATGTACAGGTAGATCACCGGCGTGGTGTACAGGGTCACCAACTGCGACAGCAGCAGGCCGCCAACGATGGCGATACCCAGCGGGCGGCGCAGCTCCGAACCGATGCCGGTGCCCAGCGCCAGCGGCAGCGCGCCGAGCATGGCCGCGGCGGTGGTCATCATGATCGGGCGGAAGCGCAGCAGGCAGGCGCGGCGGATCGCTTCGTGCGCGTTGGCGCCGGCGCGGCGGGCTTCGATGGCGAAGTCGACCATCATGATGCCGTTCTTCTTGACGATGCCGATCAGCAGCACGATGCCGACGATGCCATCCACCGACAGGCTCAGCCCGCACAGCATCAGCGCCAGCAGCGCGCCGACACCGGCCGGCGGCAGCGTGGAGATGATCGTGATCGGGTGGATGTAGCTCTCGTAGAGCACGCCCAGCACGATGTAGATCACCACCAGCGAGGCCAGCAGCAGCCACACCACATCGGTCTGGCTGCCGGTGAACTCGGCGGCCTTGCCGATGAACTCGGCATGCAGGTGTGCCGGCATGTCCAGGCTGTCCTTGGTCTCCTGGATCGCACGCACCGCTTCGGACAGCGAATAGCCCGGCGCCACGTTGAACGACACGGTCACCGCCGGCAGCTGCTGCTGGTGGCTGACCACCAGCGGGGCGCTGCTGACCTTGCCTTCGGCCAGCGCCGACAGCGGGATGATGTTGCCGGCGCCGACGGTGATGCCGGTGTTCTGCGCGCCGATGCCGGTGGCGGTGGACGAGTTGGAGGAGGTGACCTGGCCGAAGCTGGTGGCATTGGTGCCGGTCAATGCGCCGGCGCCGTTGGAGGCGACCGCCAGCTGTTCCATCAGCGCGGTGCTGGTGCGGAACTCCGGTGCCACTTCCAGCACCACACGATACTGGTTGAGCTCGGTGAAGATGGTCGAGATCTGGCGCTGGCCGAACGCATCGTAGAGCGTGTCGTCGATGGTCTGCATCGGCACGCCCAGCACGCTGGCCTTGTCGCGGTCGATGTTCAGCTCCAGGGCGCGGCCCTGGTTGGACAGGTTGTTGTCGACGTCGGCCAGTTCCGGGCGCTTGCGCAGCGCTTCGGTCAGGCGCGTGGCCTGGGTCGCCACCGTCGCCGAATCCACGTCCGACAGCGAGTACTGGTACTCGGTGGCGGCCACGCGGGTATCCAGGGTCACGTCCTGTACCGGCTTCAGGTACAGCGCCACGCCCGGAATGCCCGCCACCGCCTTCTGCAGGCGCGGCAGGATCTCATCCAGGCCATCGCGCTCGCCGCGTTCCTTCAACACGATCGACAGCTGGCCCTGGTTGAGCGTGGGATTCATGCTGCCCGCGCCAATGAAGGCCGACACGCCGGTCACATCCGGGTCCTGGCGCAGCGCTTCGGCCACCTGCCTGGTGCGCTGCTCCATCTGCGGGAAGGCGATGTTCTGGTCGGCCTGCACCACGCCGGTGATCAGGCCGGTGTCCTGTTCGGGCAGCAGGCCCTTGGGGATCAGCACGTACAGCAGCACGGTCAGCACCAGCGCGCCACCGGCCACGGCCAGGGTCAGGCGCTGGTGGCCCAGCACCCAGTCCAGGCTGTGCTCGTAGAGGCCGACGGTGCGCGTCCACAGGTTCTGCTTGCCGGCCGCTGCCGCGCGCTCATGCGCGTCCTCGCCCTCGGGCAGGGCGTCGGGCTTGAGCAGGTAGGCGCACATCATCGGGGTGAGCGTCAGCGAGATCAGCATCGACAGCACCACGGCGATGCTCAGCACCCACGCGAACTCGTGGAACAGGCGGCCGGTGACGCCGGGCATCAGCAGCAGCGGCAGGAACACCGCCACCAGCGAGACGGTCAGCGACAGCACGGTGAAGCCGATCTGGCGTGCGCCGATCTCGGCCGCTTCCTTGCCGCTCTTGCCCTGCTCGATGTAGCGCACGATGTTCTCGATCATCACGATCGCATCGTCGACCACGAAGCCGGTGGCCACCACCAGCGCCATCAGCGAGAGGTTGTCCAGCGACATGCCGGCGAAGGCCATCACCGCGAAGGTACCGGCCAGCGAGAGCGGTACTGCCACCGACGGGATGATCGTGGCCCACAGGCGGCGCAGGAACACGAAGATCACCGCCACCACCAGGCCGATGGTGAGGATCAGGGTGAACTGCACCTCATGCACCGAGGCGCGGATGGTCTCGGTGCGATCGTTGAAGATTTCCAGGTGCACGTCGGCCGGCAGCACGCCCTGCAGCTGCGGCAGGATCGCGCGGATGCGCTCGACGGTCTGCACGATGTTGGCACCGGGCTGGCGGCGCACTTCCAGCAGCACCGCCGGCTTGCCATCGGCCCAGGCGGCCAACTGGTCGTTCTCCACGCCATCGATCACCTCGGCCACGTCCGACAGCCGCACCGGGCGGCCGTTCTTGTAGCTGATGATGGTGTCGCGGTACTCGGCGGCGCTGGCCAGCTGGTCGTTGGTGCCGATGCTGTAGGACTGGGTCTTGCCGTTCAACGAACCCTTTGGCGCGTTGACGTTGGCCTGGGTCAGCGCGCTGCGCAGCTGTTCCAGGGTCAGCCCCATGTTCGACAGCTGCGCCGGATTGACCTGGATGCGCACGGCGGGCCGCACGTTGCCGGCAATCGAGACCAGGCCCACGCCCTGCACCTGCGACAGGCGCTGGGCCAGGATGGAATCGGCGTAGTTGTTGACGTCGCGCAGCGGGCGCGTGTCAGAGGTCAGCTTCAGGGTGACGATGGCCGCGTCGGCCGGATTCACCCGGTTGTAGACCGGCTGGTAGGGCAGCGATGAGGGCAGGGTGGCTTGACGGATCGCCGCCTGCACGTCCTGCGCGGCGATGTCGATGTCGCGGTCCATCGAGAACTGCAGGATGATCGTCGACAAGCCGGCCGACGAGTCCGACGTCATCAGTTCCAGCCCGGAGATCTGCCCGAACTGGCGCTCCAGCGGGGTGGTGACCAGCGAGGCCATGGTGGTGGCATTGGCGCCGGGGTACTGGGTGGTGACCACCAGGCTGGGCGCATCGATTTCCGGCAGCGCCGACACCGGCAGCTTGCGGTAACCGAGGATGCCCAGCAGCAACAGGCCCGCCATCAACAGCGAGGTAGCGATCGGGCGGCGGATGAAGATCGTCGAAAAGCCCACGGACTGATCCTTGCTGGCACTTCAATGTCGGCCCCGGCAGGTCCGCCGGCGCGAGGGAGAACCGTGGCCTGCGCTCAGCGCGGGCCACCACCGCGACGGCCACCGCCGCCCGCGTTCTTCTGTTCGGCCGCCTTCAGTTCGGCCTCGGTCGGCGCGGCCGGGGTCTCGCCCGGCTTCAGCGCGGTGACCTTGCTGCCCGGCTTCAGGCGGAACTGGCCTTCGCTGACCACCCGCTCGCCACCCTTGAGGCCTTCGGCGATCTGCACCTGGCTGTCGCCCACTTCCACGCCGCTGCGCACGGTCTGCATCTTCACCGTGTTGTCGCCCTGCACGACATAGACGTACTCGCCGTCCGGGCCACGCAGCACCGCCTGGGTCGGAATGACCACGCCGCCGCCGATGGTGCGCAGCTGCATGCGCACGTTGACGAACTGGCCCGGCCACAGGCCGTTGTCGGTGTTGTCGAATACGGCGCGCGCCTTGAACGTGCCGCTGTCGGCACTGATCAGGTTGTCGACCACATCGAGCTTGCCGTCGCCGGACAGCACATGCGAATCGGCGCGGTCCAGCGCCGCCACCGGCACCGTGCCGGCGGCCTGCGCCTGGCGCACATCGCCGAGCTGGCGCTCGGGCAGGTTGAACAGCACGTGGATCGGATGGATCTGGGTCAGCGTGACCAGCGCGGTACCGGCGCTGACCACGTTGCCGGCGTCGACCGCACGGATGCCGGCGATGCCTGAGATCGGCGCGGTGACCCGGGTGTACTGCAGCTGCACCTGCGCCGAGCGCATGCTGGCCTCGTTGGCGGCCACGGCGCTTTCGTACTGTGCCACTTGGTTTCGCTGTGTATCCAGATCGGTCTTGGCGACGTACTGGCGATACTCCGGCGCGTTCGAGCGCTGGTAGTTGGAGCGCGCGGTGGCCAGCAGGGCCTCGTTCTGGCGCTTGGCTGCCGCGGCCTGGTCGTAGCTGGCCTGGGCGGTGCGCGGATCGATCACCGCCAGCACATCACCCTGCTTCACTTCCTGGCCTTCACGGAAATTCAGGCTCATCAGCTGGCCGCCGACCTGCGGGCTGACAGTGACGGTGTTCATCGCGGTCACCGTACCCAGCGCGCTGGCATACACCGGCACGTCCTGGCGCGTGGCCTCCACCACGGTCACCGGCACTGGACCGGCATTCGGATCTTCGCCGCCCTGGCGCGCGCCCGCAGCAGGTTTTCCAGCCTTGTCCTTGCCCCCGCCGATGACGCGCAGGCCGACCACGGCCAGCACCAGGATCGCCACGACCAGCAGCACGATCTTCCAAACACGTGACATTACGAGGACTCCGAGAGGGCTGGACCGGACGGGACGCCGGGACAATGCGCAAAGCATACCTGTGCCACATCACGTTTCCTGCATGACGGATGGGACGGGCGCTAAGACCGGATGCGGCGCCGGAGGTTCCCGTGGCGCCGGTGTTGCCCTACATTCAGCTGGAACCCTCTTGCTGTGGAGATTGCGATGCGCCGTTCGCTGCTGCTGTCCGCCCTGCTGCTGGCCCTGCCGGCGCTTGCCCATGCCCAGGACGGGCAACGCCCGGAAGTGACCGCCGCCGCGCAGCGGCTGCAGGCCCGGGTGGTCGAATGGCGCCGTGATTTCCACCAGCACCCGGAGCTGTCCAACCGCGAGGCGCGCACCTCGGCCGAGGTCGCCAAGCGCCTGCGTGCGATGGGCCTGAAGCCGAAGACCGGCATCGCCCACCACGGCGTGGTGGCGATCATCGAAGGCGGCAAGCCGGGTCCGAAGATCGCGTTGCGCGCGGACATGGACGCGCTGCCGGTGACCGAGCAGACCGGCCTGCCGTTCGCCTCCAAGGCCACCGACCAGTACCGCGGGCAGACCGTGGGCGTGATGCATGCCTGTGGCCACGACGCGCACACCGCGACGCTGCTGGGCGTGGCCGAAGCGCTGGTATCAATGAAGAAGGACCTGCCGGGCCAGGTGATGCTGATCTTCCAGCCGGCCGAGGAAGGCGCGCCGCCGCCGGAAGAGGGCGGTGCGGCACTCATGCTGAAGGAAGGGCTGTTTGCCGATTTCAAGCCGGAGGCCGTGTTCGGCCTGCATGTGTTCTCCAGCGTGCAGGCCGGCCAGATCGCGGTGCGCGGCGGCCCATTGATGGCCGCCTCGGATCGCTTCGGGATCAAGGTGATCGGTCGCCAGACGCATGGCTCGGCACCGTGGAACGGTGTTGACCCGATCGTCGCCACCGCCGATCTGGTCGGCACCGCACAGACCATCGTCAGCCGCCGCGCCAACCTGTCCAAGCAACCGGCGGTGCTGACCTTCGGCGCGATCAACGGCGGCATCCGCTACAACATCATTCCCGATGAAGTGGAGATGGTCGGCACCATTCGCACCTTCGACGAAGGCATGCGCCAGCAGATCTTTGCCGACCTGCGCAACGTGGCCGAGCACACGGCCGCCGCGCACGGTGCGAAGGCGGTGACCGACATCTACGAATCGGAGGGCAACCCGGCCACGGTGAACGACCCGGCGCTGACCGCGAAGATGCTGCCGAGCCTGCAGGCGGTGGTGGGCAAGGACAACGTGTACGAGCCGCCGCTGCAGATGGGCGCGGAGGATTTCTCGCTGTACGCGAAGGAAGTGCCGGGCATGTTCTTCTTCGTCGGCTCCACCAGCGTGGGCATCGACCCAGCGACGGCGCCGGCGAATCATTCGCCGAAGTTCCTGCTGGATGAGAAGGCGCTGGATGTGGGATTGAGGGCGTTGCTGCAGGTGAGCCTGGATTACCTGCACGGTGCCGGCACTCCTGCTGGCTGAGGGTTTCCGGCAGGGCTTGCAGCCCTGCACCCGCCGAGACCAAAGCCACGTCAACGGCAAAAGCTGGTTCCCTGAGGGATGGCGGGGTGGGTCCGGTGGCAGGGGACGCTGCAAGTACGTCCATGTAAGCTCGGTCGCCGCATCCATGCGGCTCACGCCCCCAGCCAACCCACCCTCCCGGCCACGGACAGTTTCCTGCACCACC
>NZ_JAXBRE020000008.1:0-182313 GCF_047520985.2 Stenotrophomonas sp. BR163 | reverse complement strand
GGGTCCGGTGGCAGGGGACGCTGCAAGTACGTCCATGTAAGCTCGGTCGCCGCATCCATGCGGCTCACGCCCCTGCCACCGGACCCACCCCGCCTTCGACAGTTTCCCGCGGCTGTCGGAACGACATTCTGCTTTGGTGGGTGTCGACCTTGGTCGACACGGCGGACGTCATGAACGTCTGAAGGATCGGCTTTTGATCTTGATTTTTCTGATCTTTCCCGTGGTGGTGCAGGAAACTGTCCGTGGCCGGGAGGGTGGGTTGGCTGGGGGCGTGAGCCGCATGGATGCGGCGACCGAGCTTACATGGACGTACTTGCAGCGGCCCCCAGCCAACCCACCCTCCCGGCCGACCCCGAGATCGTGCCTGAACCACCACGGAGGGGCTTCGCCGTTGGCCGGCCCGGCCGAACGCCCGCCCTCCGCGCGATACAATGACCTCCATGAACACCCCACAGGATTCCAGCCTCGGTCGCGAGGTCAGTTACCCGTCGCAGTACGACCCCGGCCTGCTGTTTCCCATCCCGCGCAGCGGCGCCCGCGTCGAGATCGGCCTCGATGACGCAGCGCTGCCGTTCGTCGGCCACGACCGCTGGCACGCCTTCGAGCTGAGCTGGCTCGATCCGCGCGGCAAGCCGCAGGCGGCCGTCGCCACCGTGCTGGTGCCGTGCACCTCGCCGCAGTTGATCGAATCGAAGTCGTTCAAGCTGTACCTCAACTCCCTCAACAGCACCCGCATCGACAGCGCCGAGGCGCTGCGCGCGCGCATCGTGGCGGATCTGTCGGCCTGCGCTGGTGCGCCGGTCCAGGTCGAGTTCGGCCTGCCGGAGCTGCGAGAGACGCCGCTCGGCGAATCCATCGACGGGCTGGACGTGGAGATCGACTGCTACGGCCCGCCGCAGGCCGACTTCCTCGCCGCCGATGCGGGCGAGGTGGTGGAGGAGACCCTGGTCTCGGCGCTGCTGAAGTCCAACTGCCCGGTCACCGGCCAGCCGGACTGGGCCACGGTCAGCCTGCGTTACCGCGGGCCGAAGATCGATCGCGCGGGCCTGCTGCGCTACTTGGTCAGCTACCGTGAACACGCCGAGTTCCACGAGCAGTGCGTTGAGCGGATCTTCAGCGAGGTATCTGCGCGCTGCCAGCCACAATGGTTGGAAGTGGAGGCCCGCTATACCCGCCGTGGTGGCCTGGACATCAACCCCTGGCGCGCCAGCCCCGGCATCACCGCCCCGGCTGCGACCTACCGCGAACTGCGGCAGTAACCGGTAGTGCCGGCCGCTGGCCGGCTTTCCCTTGCCCTGGACGCGGGTTCCTTGCGGTTGCCGGCCGCTGGCCGGCAACCGCAAGGAACCCGCGTCCAGGGCAAGGGAAAGCCGGCCAGCGGCCGGCACGACCGGACACCGTCTCTCCCGATTGTTCAGTCGCCCCCGGGGGCGGCTTCACATCTGCACCATCCCCATTTAACAACCGCCATGGCACCGTGCCAATCACGTAGTCATGCAGACGGGAGTTGTGGATGAGTACCGAGAAGAAAGCCGATTTCTCCGGCGTCAGCAGCAGCGTCGACAGTACCGCCGAACAGGCACCGAAGGCGGACTTCTCCGGCGTCAGCGCTTCGGTGGACAGCACCGCAGACGTTGTCAGCGGCGGCACCTATACCGTGCAGAAGGGTGACTCGCTGTCGAAGATCGCCAAGCAGCATCTGGGCGACGCCAATGCCTGGAAGAAGATCTTCGAAGCCAACCGCGATGTGCTTGATGACCCGGACAAGATCTTCCCGGGCCAGACCCTGAAACTGCCGCCGAAGTAAGCCGGCCAGAACGCCGTCCGACAATCCCTGGGAGGAACCCCGAATGATCAAGACCACCCCGCTCCAGACCGCCCTGATCGCCGCCCTGCTGGGCAGCGTCGCCCTGGTCGGTTGCAAGAAGAAAGAAGAGTCGACCGACAACAATGCCGCTCCGGCAGCGACTGCTCCGGCCGAACCGGCAGCACCGGCCCCGATGACCGGCGCGCCGCCGCCGATGGCCGAAGCCGCTGCTGTCAGCGTCTCGTCGGTCACGGTCGGCAAGACCGCAGCCGCCGACAAGTCGGTTGCGACGACGGCTTTGTTCGCGCCGAAGGACGACATCATCGTCTCGGTCAAGACCGACGGTGCTGCCAACAACGTCACCGTTGGCGCGAAGCTGACCTACCAGGACGGCCAGGTGGCCGGCGAACAGAATGCCACGCTGAACACCAGCGGTGCGGAAACCACCAACGTCACCTTCAAGAATGCAAAGGGCTGGCCGGCCGGCAAGTACCGCGCCGAAGTCACCGTCGATGGCAAGGCGGCCGGAACGCCGCAGGAGTTCGAGGTCAAGTAAGTCCAGCCGACTCTCTCCCGGCAGGGCTCACGATGGACGCAGCCGCGAGGCTGCGTCCTTTTTTGTTGGATGATGGTCGGCTTCATCCAGGCGTCGATGGATCACAGCGTTGCCGGCATGCAGTACCGCCGCGTATGGCGTGGCTTTGCCCCGCGCGGCTGAAAACGCGACAATGCAGGGGTTTCCCCGCCGCGCGCCCACCCTGACGGCGACGGGGGAAAGCGCGGGGGCCAACCCCGCGCGCGACACGGTTGCACGTGGCCCGGCGCTGGCGCCGGCCTTCCCCTGAGCATTGCTACAGAGTCCAAGTCCCCCATGTCCAAGATTCTCTACACGCTGACCGACGAAGCCCCGTTCCTGGCCACCCAGTCGCTGCTGCCGATCGTTGACGCCTACACCGCCACTGCCGGCATCGTGGTGGAAACCCGTGACATCTCGCTGTCCGGCCGCATCCTGTCGCAGTTCCCGGAACTGCTGTCCGACGCGCAGAAGGTCAGCGACGACCTGGCCGAGCTGGGCCAGCTGGCGACCACCCCGGACGCCAACATCATCAAGCTGCCGAACATCTCCGCCTCGGTGCCGCAGCTGAAGGCGGCCATCAAGGAACTGCAGGACCAGGGCTATCCGCTGCCGGATTACCCGGAAACCCCGGCCGAGGACCAGCAGCGCGACTACAAGGCGCGCTACGACAAGGTCAAGGGCAGCGCGGTGAACCCGGTGCTGCGCGAAGGCAACTCCGACCGCCGTGCACCGCTGTCGGTGAAGAACTACGCGCGTAAGCACCCGCACCGCATGGGCGCCTGGTCGGCCGATTCGAAGTCGCACGTCGCGCACATGGCCGCCGGTGATTTCTACGGCAGCGAGAAGTCGGCCACCCTGGGCAACGCCGGTTCGCTGAAGATCACCTTCCATGGCAACGACGGCAGCACCGTCGTGCTGAAGGAAAAGACCGCGGTCAAGGCCGGCGAGATCGTCGACGCCGCCGTGATGAGCCGCAAGGCGCTGGCCGCGTTCCTCGGTGAGCAGATCGCCGATGCCAAGGCCCAGGGCGTGCTGTTCTCGCTGCACCTGAAGGCGACCATGATGAAGGTCTCCGACCCGATCATGTTCGGCGTGGCGGTCAATGAGTTCTACAAGGACGTGCTGGCCAAGCACGCCGACGTGCTCAAGCAGGCCGGTTTCGACGCCAACAACGGCATCGGTGACCTGGCTGCGCGCCTGCCGTCGCTGCCGGAAGCCACCCGTGCTGCGATCGAAGCCGACCTGGCTGCCGAGTACGCACAGCGCCCGGGCGTGGCCATGGTCAACTCGGACAAGGGCATCACCAACCTGCACGTGCCGAGCGACGTCATCGTCGACGCCTCGATGCCGGCGATGATCCGCGACTCCGGCAAGATGTGGAACGCCGAAGGCAAGCTGCAGGACACCAAGGCCGTCATTCCGGACCGCTGCTACGCCGGCGTGTACCAGGCCGTCATCGACGACTGCAAGGCGCACGGCGCCTTCGACCCGGCCACCATGGGTTCGGTGCCCAACGTCGGCCTGATGGCACAGAAGGCCGAGGAGTACGGCTCGCACGACAAGACCTTCCAGATCGCTGCCGATGGCGTGGTCAAGGTCACCGACGATGCCGGCACCGTGGTGTTCGAGCACGCCGTGGAAGCCGGTGACATCTGGCGCATGTGCCAGACCAAGGACGCGCCGATCCAGGACTGGGTCAAGCTGGCCGTCGAGCGTGCCCGCCTGAGCAGCACCCCGGCCGTGTTCTGGCTGGATGCCGCCCGCGCCCACGACGCGCAGGTCATCGCCAAGGTCGAGCAGTATCTGAAGGACCACGACACCAACGGCCTGGACATCCGCATCCTGCCGCCGGTGGAAGCGACCGCGTTCTCGCTGGACCGCATCCGCAAGGGCGAGGACACCATCTCGGTGACCGGCAACGTGCTGCGCGACTACCTGACCGACCTGTTCCCGATCATGGAGCTGGGCACCAGCGCCAAGATGCTGTCGATCGTGCCGCTGATGGCCGGTGGTGGCCTGTTCGAGACCGGCGCCGGTGGTTCGGCCCCGAAGCACGTGCAGCAGTTCGTCGAAGAGGACTACCTGCGCTGGGATTCGCTGGGTGAGTTCCTGGCCCTGGCCGCGTCGCTGGAACACCTGGGCAACCGCTATGACAACGCCGCCGCCCGCGTGCTGGCCAAGGCGCTGGACGAAGCCAACGGCCAGTTCCTGGACAACGACAAGTCGCCGTCGCGCAAGCTGGGTGGCATCGACAACCGTGGCAGCCACTTCTACATCGCCCTGTACTGGGCGCAGGCGCTGGCCGCGCAGGACGAGGATGCCGCGCTGAAGGCACGCTTCGCCCCGCTGGCCAAGGCGCTGACCGACAACGAGCAGAAGATCGTCGACGAGCTGATCGCGGTGCAGGGCAAGGCCGTGGACATCGGTGGCTACTACCGCCCGGACCTGGCCAAGGCCAGCAAGGCGATGCGCCCGAGCGCGACCTTCAACGCCGCGCTGGAGCAGCTGCGCGGCTGATCCTGCGCCGTTCGCCTGCTGCAACATGGAAACCCGCGCTTCGGCGCGGGTTTTCTTTTTCCGGGGCCGTGGGGTCAGATCCCTTTTGCGCGCAAAAGGGATCCGACCCCGAGCGATGAAAACCGTGACATCCGTCAGCTGTCGGACTGCCGTCAACGGGGCATGAAACTTGCCCGCAATGGCTGTCGCAGAACCGACAGAAGGGGGCGTGCAACCGCCTTCAATCTGAGCAGTCGATCACGACGGTCTTCGTCGGCAATATCCTAGCCTTGGCGACGCGAGACCACCGGGGAGGTGGTCGCCCGGGGACACGGATGGCACGCGTGCTGGTAGTGGGAACCGATATCCAGGGCGAGCAGGCCCTGCTGCAACGGCTGCGCCTGGCGTCGGCACTGCCGGACGGCCAGGTCCGCCGCAGCCGGGACCTGGACGATTGCGACCTGCTGGTCATCCGCGATACCCCGGCACTGCGCAACGCGGCCCAGCGCATGCGCCAGCAGCGACCGCGCCTGCAATGCTGGATCGAGGACAACGGCGGCCAACTGCGCGACGGCGACGGACACCAGGATGTGCTCGACGACGGTGCCATCGGCCGCGCGCTGCGTCGCATGCAGTTGGCACCGGAGCCCCTGGCCATGCCCGCACCCGCACTGATACGTCTGGCCGATGGCGCACACGCCATCACCCGCCTGCTGCGCGAGCGGTTGCCGCTGCGCCATGGCCAGGCACTGTTGAGTGATGCGGGCGAGCCTTTGCTGCTGATGGATCTGGAGCACGACCAGGCCGTGCTGTTGCAGGAACCCGCGAGCGCGCTGGTGGAGCGCCTGGCCGATGCTTTCGAACGCCTGCAGCTGGATGCACTGACGCCAATGCGCCTGCAGGCGCTGGCTGGTGAGCGATCACGCCAGCCGCTGCGGCCGCTGTTGTGGCAATGGGCGCAACGCAGCCGCCACTGGCAGGCACTGGACGAACGCCTGCGCGGCGCTTCGGTGAAGCTGCTGCGCTGGCCGGATTTCCGCGTACTGGGACACGACCACGATGGATTCCGCCTGTGCTCGTTGCTGCTCAAGCGCGCGTGCACGGTTGAAGAATGCGCGATGCTGCTTGAGCTGCCGGCGGCGGCCGTTCGCGATTTCATCCACGCGGCCTACCTGTGTGGCTACGCGCAGCTGCAGGCCGCCCCGGCGACGCCGATGATGGCGACCGGTGGCACCCGCACCGACAACGGACTGCTTGCCCGCCTGTGGCGGAACCTGCGCGGGAGTGAGCGCAATGCGTGAGCACAAGGTGGTGGTGCTGGGCGGCATGGGCAGCGGCAAGTCGACGCTGGTGCGCAGCATCGCGGCCGGCGCGGTAGTCGACACCGATGTGGCCAACAGTGATCGCCTCGGTGCCGACAAGGCCTCCACCACCGTCGCGCTGGACTATGCAGACATCGACCTGCCCAACGGAGAACGCCTGCGTCTGTACGGAACGCCCGGCCAGCAGCGTTTCGATTTCCTGTGGCCGATCCTGCTGCAGGGTGCACGGGGCGCGGTGCTGCTGCTGGACGCACGGCGCGCCGGCATTGCCAGCGAGCTGCAGGACTACCTGCAGGTGCTGCAGCCGTTCGCATCATCCCTGGCACTGGTCGTGGCCGTCACCCACCTGGACCAGGCACCACAGGCGGCGCTGGATGACTGGGCCACGCACGCCTGCCTCGACGACCAGCCGCTGCCGTTGCTGGCCGTCGATGCCCGTGACCGCGAACAGGGACTGCTGCTGATGGATGTACTGATGAGCGAAATGGAAGCGCACGCACTGGTGGCCGCGTATGGGTGACGGGCAGATGGCGGTACTGCCCGATGCGGGCCAGCGTGAGCGCCTGCAGCCGCTGCTGCAGGACCTGCAGCAGCGGGTGGAAGGCGTCCGCACGGTGGTGCTGGCCAGCGTCGATGGTTTTGCCTTGGTCAGCGCCGGTGCCGAAGGGCGCGGCGAACGGCTGGCGGCGATGACCAGCGCGATGCTGGCGTTGGCCGCAGCGGTGGGGCGCGAACTGGTGCTGGGCGATCTGCAGACGCTGATGCTGGAAGCGATGGGCGGGAAGGTGCTGATGCTGGCAATCCAGGCCGAAGGGCGTGCGCCGCTGCTGCTGATGGCGGCCTGCGACCAGCGCAGCGTGATCGGGCAGGTGCTGTGGCAGAGCAGGGAATGTGGCCAGGCGATCCTGGCCGAACTCGGCGGATCGTGAGCCCGGCCGCAGGGGAACGAGGGGCTCGAACCAACATCGACAAGGGGTGCGACGTGGCTGGATTGAATGAATCGTTGAACGCACTGATGGGCATCGACGGCGCGCAGGCAGTGGCGCTGGTCGACTACGAAAGCGGCATGCTGCTGGGCGAAGCCGGTGCCGGCATGGACATGGAAGTGGCCGCCGCCGGCAACACCGAAGTGATCCGGGCCAAGATGAAGACCGCCGCCTCGTTGAACCTCAATGACAGCATCGAGGATATCCTGATCTCGCTGGGCAAGGCGTACCACATCATGCGACCGGTCGCGAAGAAGAAGGGCCTGTTCTTCTACATCGTGCTGGACCGGACCAAGTCCAACCTTGCGCTGGCCCGACGCAAGGTGCAGGACGTAGAGGCCGAACTGGCGATCTGAGCCGGTAGTGCCGGCCGCTGGCCGGCGTCTGCATCGATCCATCGACGGTCCAGGTGCTGCCGGCCAGCGGCCGGCACTACCTTCGCACTCGACGCCATTGCACACGCCAGCGTATGGTGAAGCCGGTCCTCCCGGCTGAGTCCTGCATGTCCGAGCCTGATATCGATGCCGAGCTGGCGTCGCGCATCGCTGGTGCCATCCACGCTGGCTTCGAGCAGTACCACGCCCGCTTTGCGGCGATCACCGCCCGCGCGCGGCAGCGTTTCGAGCAGCGCGACTGGGCGGGCGCGCGCCGGGATGCAGTCGAGCGCATCGCGTTGTACGACCTGTGCATTGCCGAACAGATGGATGCACTGCGGCGCCTTGCCGGCGAAGCGGTCGGGGAGCGCGCACTGTGGCTGCAGGTGCATGCACGCTACAGCGAATTGCTGCGGGGGCTGATCGACGCCGAATTGTACAAGACGTTCTACAACACCCTGTCGCGGCGCTTGTTCTCCACCCGTGGCGTGGATCCGGCGCTGGAGTTCATCGCCTTTGACGTCGAGCCGTCCGATGCGATCACCCATCCGGTCGCGCGGCATACCTACGCGGTTTCACCGACGAGGCCGGTGGAGGCCCTGCAGCGCGTGTTGGCCGATTATCGCTTCGACATTCCGTATGCGCACCAGTTGCGCTGCGCGGCGGCCATCGCCGTGCGCCTGCAGGATGATCTGGCCCACTGGGGCGATACGCCGGTGCGCAGCATCGAGCTGCTGGACACCGTGTTCTATCGCGAGCGCCGCGCCTATCTGGTGGGCCGCGTGTTCGGCGAGCACCGCTTCTCACCCTGCGTGATCGCACTGGTCAACGATGAGCGTGGACTGCGTGCCGACGCGGTGCTGACCCGGCGCCGCGACGTCGCCCATCTGTTCGGCGTGTCGCGCAGTTATTTCCAGGCCGACCTTGCCACGGTGGGCGATGCGGTGGTGTTCCTGCGCAGCCTGCTGCCAGGCAAGCCCATCGATGAGATCTACACCGTCCTGGGCCGTGCCAAGCAAGGCAAGACCGAGCGCTACCGGACCTTCTTCCGCCACTTCAACGAGCATCCGCAGGAGCGGCTGGTGCCCGCCGAAGGCACACCTGGCATGGTCATGGCGGTGTTCACGCTGCCCAGCTATCCGCTGGTGTTCAAGCTGATCCGCGACCGCTTCGCGTGGCCCAAGGCGATGTCGCGGCAGCAGGTGGAAGAGAAGTACGCGCTGGTGTTCAACCTCGACCGTGTCGGCCGCCTGCTCGATGCGCAGCCGTATCGCCACCTGCGCTTCCCGCGCGACCGCTTCGCACCGGCCTTGCTGGAGGAGCTGCTGCAGCAATGCGCGCAGACCGTGCGGGTCGATGGCGACCATGTGGAAGTCGCACTTTGCTACGTACAGCGTCGCTTCCGTCCATTGAACCTGTACCTGCGCGAGCAGGGGGGCGAGGCGGTGCGCGCAGCGGTACTCGACTACGCGCAGGCGATCACCGACATGGCGCGCAACAACATCTTCCCCGGCGACATGCTGCCGAAGAACTTCGGCGTATCGCGGCATGGCCGAGCAGTCTTCTACGACTACGACGAGCTGTGCCTGGTCAGCGACTGCGTGTTCCGCGCCTGGCCGCAGCCGCGTACGCCGGAGGAAGTCATGGCCGATGAACCCTGGTTCCATGTCGGTCCACGCGACGTGTTTCCCGAGCGCTTCGGCCCGTTCATGGGCCTGCCCGCCAGCGAACTGGCGGCGGTAAGGGAGCACTACCGGCACCTGTTCGATCCGGCGTGGTGGCAGGACCTGCAGGCGCGCTTCGCCGAGGGGAACTATCCGGATACGCCGCCCTACGCGGCGGCCCATCGCCTGGCCTGAACGGCGTGGCGTGAAGCACGTGCCGGTCCGGTCAGGACTGCGGTACGCTCGGTGCTCACTTCATCACCACGGATCCGGCAATGATGCGTTCCCCCCTGTTCCTTGCGCTGGCCCTGGCGTTCTCCGCAGGTGCCCCGCTGCTGCCATCCGAGGCCGTCGCCCAGAACGCGCGCGCCGTGCGCGCCACCGCCGAGATGAGCATGGCGCTGTCGGGCAGTATCGATGTGGCGGCCGACGGCTCGGTCAGCGCGCTGGTCCTGGACCAGCAGGCGATGCTCGCACCGGGTATTGCATCGTTCGTGGAAGGCACCATCCGTGGATGGCAGTTCGAGCCGACGCTGCGCGATGGCAAGCCGGTGGCGGTCCACGCACCACTGCGGGTGCGCCTGCGTGGCAAGGAGCAGGACGACGGCAGCTACCAGGTCAGCATGACCAGTGTCGACTTCAGTGAGTATGACCCGAAGGCTACCGATTCGGTGACCCGGAAGAACATGCCGCCACCGCGCTACCCCGAGGATGTCTTCCGCAGTGGCGGGCAGGGTGATGTGCTCCTGCTGGTCAAAGTGGCCCGCGACGGGACCGTGGCCGACGTCATTGCCGAACAGGTGAACATGACCGTGGTCGCGCCGGAGCGGACCCTGGCCAAGATGCGCGACCTGCTCGCCAAGGCCAGCATCAGCGGCGCCCGAAAGTGGACCTTCGTCCCGCCCACGACCGGCGAGAACAGCACGCGCGACTTCTGGACCGTACGCGTGCCGGTGAACTTCGCCCTGAACAGCGACACCGGCAGCAACGGCAATGCCCAGCCGGAGCGCTATGGCCGCTGGCGTGCCTACATCCCCGGCCCACGCCAGGCCGCACCGTGGCGCAAGCCGGATGCCGTCGAACAGGCGGGCAGTGATCTGCTGCCGGCCGGGGGCGTGTACATGGTCGATGGCACCCAGCGCGGCCTGCGCCTGCTGACACCGTTGGCGCAACGCTGAGCCCGGCGCGGCGAAGCGGTCGGCCAGGCCGGCCGCTTTTCAGTCCGCGTACGGGTAGACCACCACCCGGTTGCGGCCTTGTTCCTTGGCCATGTACAGGGCCTTGTCGGCCAGCCGCAGTGCCTGCTCGGCATCGACGTGGAAGCTGGGGAAGTGGGCCACGCCCAGTGACACGGTGATGGTGCCGACCGGCTCGAACGGATGATCGGCGATGTGCTGGCGCAGGCGCTCGCCGGCCTGGCGCGCCGAGTCGGTGCTGATGCCCGGCAACAGCAGCAGGAATTCCTCGCCACCGGCACGGCAGAGGATGTCGCTGTCGCGCGAGTAGCGGCGCATCTGGTCGGCGATATGGACGATGGCGGCGTCGCCGACGTCATGGCCGTGGCTGTCGTTGATCGATTTGAAGCGATCGATGTCCAGCGCCAGGATCGCGAACGGAATGCCCTGCACCTGCAGCGCATCCAGCGCCTGCTGCAGGCCGCGGCGATTGAGCAGGCCGGTCAGCGGATCGGTACGGTTGGCGCGGCTGAGCGTGCCGATGCGGTCCTGCAGCGCGTTGAAGCTGTGCAGCACCGCCTGCTTGAGCTGGGCCACCTCGAAGTACCAGGCGCGGATGCCGCTGACGTGGCTGATCGCGTTGCCGGTGTCCTCGCCACCCTGCACGTTTCGCGCCAGCTGCCACAGCGGCATCGAGATGCGGCGGGCGAACCACCAGGTGACCAGCAGTGACAGCAGGCCGAGCGGGATCGCATTCCAGATCACCGCGGTCATCAACCGCGACAATGGCTGCAGCGTGGCCTCGGTCGGCCGCTGGGCGATGATGCCCCAGCCGGTGGCCGGTACCGGTGCATAGCCGGCCAGCATCGACACGCCCAGGTTGTTGCGGACCTGCTGCGCACCGCGTTCACCGCGCACGACTGCCTTCACCGCCGGGTTGCCGACCACGTAGTCGCCGACCCGCTTGCCATCGGCGTGGTACAGCAGGCGGCCATTGCGGTCCACCACGTACAGGTACGAGCCGTCGCGGTAGTAGTGCTTGCCCAGCAGCGTGTGCAGCGCACTGCGCTGGCGCAGGTACAGGGTGCCGCTGACGTAGCCGCGATAGCGGCCCTGGCGATCGAAGATCGGGTGCGACAGCGAGACCAGCAGCTTGCCGGTGGTCGACTGGTAGGGATCGCTGATCATCGGCTGGCGCGCGGCCAGTGCGGCGTTGTTGCCGGCGCTGTGCAGGATCTCGCCCTGCAGCTGCAGGGTCTGCGGCGAGGTGGCGATCACCAGGCCGTCGGCGTCGACCACCAGCGAGGAGTTGAAGCTGTTGGTCTGCAGCTGCAGCCGGCTGGCTTCATCCTGGGCCTGTGCCGGATCGAGATCATTCTGGCCGAGCCGGGTGGCGGCGTAGGCCAGCTCCTGCTGCGCGGCCAGCAGGAAATTCTGAGTGGTCTCGGCCAGCTTGGTGGCATAGACGCGGTTGGCCTCCAGCGTGTTGCCGACCAGCTGGTCGCGCTGCACGCGGTAACTGGCCAGCAGGGTATTGGCCAGGGCGATGATGGCGCTGAGCAGGGCCAGGGCGAGGATCAGCTTGCCCAGGTTGAGGCGGGGGGACAGCGTTCGCATGCGTCGACGGATCCGGCAGGAGGCTGGACCCGACCGGTTCTCCGGAAGGGGCGACAGCGGGAATCGGTGGCCACGCCCTTGGGGCCGGGCAGGGTATGGGGCGAATTATCGCCAAAAGTCAGCGGCGGCAAAGTGAAACAGGTCGCCCTGCAGCCAAAAAAAAACCTGCCGCAGCGGGCTCGGTGCCAAGACGCGTGGGCGCAGGGCCAGTCTGGCTGGTCAAGGAAATCTACAACTATTCGCATGGTACCTGCCCTCGGGAACTGAAAGCATGGTGCGTTTGGAGGATGCACGTTCATGCGATATCTGCTGCAGAGCTTGAGAGTTCTTCCTTGTGCAACCCATCGAAGCCACTTTGTCGAATCCCATCTTTCGCGGGTTCGCATGCACCTGAATGCCGGTGACCACGCTTCGGCCGAGGCCGTGATGGCGGGGGGGGCGGCTGAAACCCATGAGCACCTTGTCTGGCGCCTGTCGGTGGAACGCCGGGTTGGTCGATGGATCAAGACGTGGACGCAGGCGTTGCCACAGTCCTCTCATCCTCTATTGGTTTCTGCATATGCGGACATCAACAAGGCATGGACAGTCCGCGGTGAGAGTTACGCAGCGGATATCCCGATGTTGCGGCGACGCAGATACCCCGGGATCATGATGCAGGCATATCGGAAGCTCTCGGACATCGTGGCCCAGGAGCCTGGCAATGCAATGGCGCTGGCTGGCCTGATTCACTGCAACGTCGTGGTCGGCGCAGGTGACGGAAACAGGGAGGAATGGCTCGATGCGGCGATGGCGGCCGAGCCGTTCCATTGCCCATCGATCGTGCAGTATGCGAGAGGGACATGGCAGCGCTGGGGAGGCAAGCCCGATGATCACTTTCGATTTGCCGATTGGGTGGTTGAGAACGCACCCGCTGGTAGCTGCTCGCACATCGTGGCTGCACAAGCGGTGCTGGATGACGCCCTGACCGCGGCAGAAAGCTTCAGCACGATGCGAGGAATCTCCCGCCATCTCGGAAACGAGGAAACCGCTGCGTGGCTACGCCGCGCAATACTGAAATGGGCCGGTGCCACGCCCGAAACCCTGGAGTGTCGTCTGCAGGACATTGCGTCCGTTCATGGCGACAGCTATCACGGGGTCTGCATGGAGACATTTGCTTTTGCGGCGTACTTCGAGGGTGCGAAGGACGAGGCCCGCCAGCTGCTGATCGCATTGAGGGGGCGATTGCAGGCTGATGTATGGGAGATGCTCTTGCCCTCCATTCCCGGCTGGCTGGCTGCTGTTGGCCTCCGGCATCGGGCGGCGCACCTGGCGCATGATCGCATCTGTCGTGATCTGGAGATGGACCCGCGGCAGATCTGCCGATAGCTCCATGGTGCCCATGGACGGGAGCGCTGGTTCCAATGAAAAGGCCCCGCATCGCGGGGCCTTTTCTCGTTCCATCAAAGATGCGGATCAGCGCTTCATCGAACCGAAGAACTCGTCGTTGGACTTGGTGTTCTTCATCTTGTCCAGCAGGAATTCCATCGCGGCCATTTCATCCATCGGATGCAGCAGCTTGCGCAGGATCCAGATCTTCTGCAGCAGTTCCGGTTCGATCAGCAGGTCTTCGCGGCGGGTACCGGAACGGTTGATGTCGATGGCCGGGAACACGCGCTTTTCAGCGATACGACGGCTCAGGTGCACTTCGCTGTTGCCGGTGCCCTTGAACTCTTCGTAGATCACCTCGTCCATCTTCGAGCCGGTGTCGACCAGCGCGGTGGCGATGATGGTCAGGCTGCCGCCTTCTTCCACGTTGCGCGCGGCACCGAAGAAGCGCTTCGGGCGGTGCAGGGCGTTGGCGTCCACACCACCGGTCAGCACCTTGCCCGAGCTCGGCACCACGTTGTTGTAGGCGCGGGCCAGGCGGGTGATCGAGTCGAGCAGGATCACCACATCCTTCTTGTGCTCGACCAGGCGCTTGGCGCGCTCGATGACCATTTCGGCCACCTGCACGTGGCGCGCGGCCGGCTCGTCGAAGGTCGAGCTGATGACCTCGCCGCGCACGGTGCGCTGCATTTCGGTCACTTCTTCCGGGCGCTCGTCGATCAGCAGCACGATCAGGTGCACGTCCGGATGGTTGGTGGTGATGGCGGTGGCGACCTGCTGCATCATCATCGTCTTGCCGGCCTTCGGCTGCGACACGATGAGCGAGCGCTGGCCCTTGCCCTGCGGCGCCATCAGGTCGAGGATGCGGCCGGTGATGTCTTCCGACGAACCGTTGCCACGCTCAAGGGTGAAGCGGCGGCGCGGGAACAGTGCGGTCAGGTTCTCGAACAGCACCTTGTTCTTCGACGCTTCGATCGGCTCGCCGTTGATGGTGTCGACGATGTTCAGCGCGAAGTAGCGCTCGCCGTCCTTCGGGAAGCGGATGCGGCCGGAGATGTGGTCGCCGGTGCGCAGGTTGAAGCGGCGGATCTGGCTGGGCGAGATGTAGGTATCGTCCGGGCCGGCCAGGTAGCTGGCTTCGGCCGCGCGCAGGAAACCGAAGCCATCCGGCAGGATTTCCAGCACACCATCGGCGGCGACGCCGTCACCGTGGCGGGTCAGCACCTTCAGCAGGGCGAAGATCACGTCCTGCTTGCGGGCACGGGCCACGCCTTCGGAGATCTGCAGCTGCTCGGCGATTTCCAGCAGCTTCTGTGCCGGCATGCGCTTGAGGTCGCTCAGCGAGTAGACCGGGAAGCCCTCGGGCACGTTGGCGTGCGGGCGCGGCACGAACGGCTGCTGTTCGCCGCCGTCATTGGACATGCCATCGTCGCGGAAGCGGTTGTTGCGGTCACGGTCGCGGCGGTTGCGGAAGCGGTCGCGGCGGTTGCCCTGACCTTGCCCCTGGCCCTGCTGGCCGCTCTGGTTGTACGGGTTCTGGCCCTGGTTCTGGCCACCCCCCTGGTGATTCTGCTGCCGCGGCTGGCCGGATTCTCGGCCCTCGCCACCCTCGCCACCGCCACTGCTGGCGGGGGCCTCGGCGGCGGGCGCGCTCGGCGCAGGTGCTGCGGCCGGCGCCGGTGCTTCGGGCGCGGCGGCCAGCGGCAAGGTCGGCTGCGCCGGAGCGGCGCTGGTTTCTGCGGCTGCCGGGGCGGCGGCCTTGCTCACGCGGGGCTTGCGCACGCGCTTTTCGGCGGGCGCATCAGCGCTGCCGGTTTCGGAAGTGTTATCGGACAAGAGCGTTATTCCTCGCTTGAAGGTGCGAGCGCCCGGCTGGGGCGGCGAACGTTGGGAATGGGTCTGGAAGAAACTGCGTCCAGAGGGTGCGGCACGCGAACGCGGCCGGATATGCCGACACTATCATCGGCCTGCGGCGCCATGCAAGGGTCGCCGGGAACAGCATTCATCATGGGCGTGGTGCGCCCGCCGGCAGCCGCGCTCGGCGGCTGCCGGAGACCGGCAGGATCAGGCCAGGGCCTTGTCCAGCAGGCCGGCCAGCTGGGCCTTGCCCACCGCACCGATCTGCTCGCCGACCTTCTCGCCATCCTTGAACACGACCAGGTAGGGAATCGAACGCACGTGGTACTTCGCGGCCAGCGCACGGTTGTGGTCAACGTTGACCTTGGCGATCTTGGCGCGGCCCTGGTAGGCATCGGCCAGCTCGTCCAGCGCCGGGGCGATCATCTTGCAGGGGCCACACCACTCGGCCCAGAAATCGACCAGCACCGGTTCCTTGGAATTCAGCACTGCGCTATCAAAGTCGGCGTCGCCGACATGTACAACCTTGTCGCTCATCTTGGTTTCTCGTCTTGGATTGCACCCGGCCATGCCGGAGGTGGGTGAACTGGGCCTTGCCCGGTGGCGCGACCCTCGTCGTTGCCTCGCGGCGCACTGCCGCGGTGCGTTCGGCGGGATGCCTGGACGCTCACGGCCGGCAGTGTACCCCTATCGCGGGGCAGGGACAGGCGCCGTCTGGAACCCAGCGTATCGTGATCGCTTCGATGGCCGGTATGTGTCGGATTTCACTGTCTTCCTGAAGATGGGGCTGGCAGTGGGCGACACCAGCGCCTCCGTGCAAGCCGTTCAAGTCCGGTGTGGCTGGGTGAAGGTTACGTCTCTGGATGCCATGAGACGCCGCATTCCGGTTTGCCTGCCCGAGTGCGTTAAACTGGGGCATTGTGCGGCGCACGGACCGAGGGGTCCCGGCCTGCCAACCCGCCGCAGGGGCCGCAGTTTGCGACGGTTCCCCTAGACGCTGAAGTGCCAGCCGCCCCAAGGGCCGGCGGCCATACCAAGACGGACTCATGAGCGACAAACCGCTGACCGATTTGACCTTCTCCTCCTTCGAGCTGCACCCGGCCCTGCAGGCCGGCCTTGAAGGAGCCGGATTCACCCGCTGCACCCCGATCCAGGCGCTGACCCTGCCGGTCGCGCTGCCCGGTGGTGATGTTGCCGGCCAGGCCCAGACCGGTACCGGCAAGACCCTGGCCTTCCTGGTCGCTGTCGTGAACCGCCTGCTGACCCGTCCGGCGCTGGCCGACCGCAAGCCGGAAGACCCCCGCGCCCTGATCCTCGCCCCGACCCGCGAACTGGCCATCCAGATCCACAAGGATGCGGTGAAGTTCGGTTCCGACCTGGGCCTGCGTTTCGCGCTGGTCTACGGTGGCGTGGATTACGACAAGCAGCGCGAGCTGCTGCAGCAGGGCGTGGACGTGATCATCGCCACCCCGGGCCGCCTGATCGACTACGTCAAGCAGCACAAGGTGGTTTCGCTGCATGCCTGCGAGATCTGCGTGCTGGACGAAGCCGACCGCATGTTCGATCTGGGCTTCATCAAGGACATCCGCTTCCTGCTGCGCCGCATGCCGGAACGCACCATCCGCCAGACCCTGCTGTTCAGCGCCACCCTCAGCCATCGCGTGCTGGAGCTGGCCTACGAGCACATGAACGAGCCGCAGAAACTGGTGGTCGAAGCCGAGACCATCACCGCTGCCCGCGTGCGCCAGCGCATCTACTTCCCGGCCGACGACGAGAAGATCCCGCTGCTGCTGGGCCTGCTGTCGCGCAGCGAAGGCGCGCGGACCATGGTGTTCGTCAACACCAAGGTGTTCGTCGAGCGCGTTGCCCGCTCGCTGGAAAAGGCCGGCTATCGCGTCGGCGTGCTGTCCGGCGACGTGCCGCAGAAGAAGCGCGAGAGCCTGCTCAACCGCTTCCAGAAGGGCCAGCTGGAAATCCTGGTGGCCACCGACGTCGCCGCGCGCGGCCTGCACATCGACGGCATCAAGTACGTCTACAACTACGACCTGCCGTTCGATGCCGAAGACTACGTGCACCGCATCGGCCGTACCGCGCGCCTGGGCGAAGAGGGTGATGCGATCAGCTTCGCCTGCGAACGCTACGCGATGGGCCTGCCGGACATCGAGGCCTACATCGAGCAGAAGATTCCCTCCGAGCCGGTCACCAAGGAACTGCTGACCCCGCTGCCGCGCCCGGAACGCCCGGCCCCGGCTGCAGGCGAGGAAGGCGAGGACAACGAAAGCGTCGGCCAGATCTTCCGTGAAGCGCGCGAAGCCCGCGCCGCCGAGGAAGAGCGTCGGGGCGGTGGCCGCAGTGGCGGTCGTTCCGGCAGTGGTGGTGGTCGTGGTGGCCGTGACGGCGAGCGCAGCGGCGAACGCCGTTCGCGCGGCCCGCGCAAGCCGCGCGTGGAAGGCGAGCAGGGGGCTGCGGCCCCGGTCGCCGGTGCTGAAGGCGCCGCTGCCCAGGCCCCGCGTCCGCCGCGCCCGCCGCGCGCCGAAGGCGCACCGGAAGGTGCCGTGGATGGTGAACACAAGCCGCGCAAGCGCCGTCGTCGTCGCCACGGCCGTCCGGTCGAGGGTGCCGAGGGCGTGCAGGCCAACGCCGGCAACGGCGCGAGCCCGGTGACCCCGGTGCAGGTGGTGGCCAAGCCGGTGCGTACCGCCGCCGATACCGGCGATTCGTTCCTGACCCGCATCGGCCGCAAGATCCGCCGGATGCTGTCGGGCAACTGATCCTGTAGCACCCGACCGTTGGTCGGGTGGCTTCATGGGCGTGCCGGCCAGCGGCCGGCACTACCGATCCCGTGACCATCTCCACGCCGTCGCGCAGGTCCTGCATAATCGGGGCATGAGTGTCCTGCGCTTCGACAATGTCAGCAAACAGTACGCCGGTGGCCACGAGGCACTGACCGATGTCAGCTTCGAGGTCGCGCCGGGCGAGATGCTGTTCGTCACCGGCCATTCCGGTGCGGGTAAAAGTACGCTGCTCAAGTTGATCCACCTCGACGAGCGGCCAAGCCGCGGCGCGGTGGTGTTCGACGAGCGCAACCTGCTGAAGGTGCGCGGCGGCGACGTGCCGCGCCACCGACGCGCGGTGGGGGCGGTCTACCAGGACCACCGCCTGCTGATGGACCGTTCGATTGCCGAGAACGTGGCGCTGCCGCTGATCCTGCGTGGTACCCGCCGTGGCGACATCAACAAGCGCGTGCGTTCAGTGCTCGAGCGCATGGGCCTGGGCCATCGTGAGAAGGCACTGCCCTCGCAGTTGTCGGCCGGCGAGCAGCAGCGCGTCGGCATCGCCCGTGCCATCGTCGGCGAGCCCAAGCTGCTGGTGGCCGATGAGCCGACCGGCAATCTCGACCCGACCCTGGCAGCGGAGATCATGGCCCTGTTCGCCGAGCTGCCCTCGCGCGGCACCAGCGTACTGGTGGTCAGCCACGACCTGCCGCTGCTGCGCCGTATGCGCAAGCGCGTATTGATCCTCGACCACGGCCGGCTGGTGGATGACATCTCGCCGCAGGACCTGGCGGAGTAACCGATGGCGAAGAACGAAAACAGCGAAGCCGCCGCCCCGTCGCGCGTGGGCGTCTGGTTCCAGCACCACGTGCACAGCGTGGTGTTCAGCCTGGGCCGCGCCTGCCGCAAGCCGTGGGCGACCCTGCTGACCGTGATGGTCATGGCGCTGGCCCTGGCGTTGCCGCTGGGGCTGTCGATCGCGCTGGACAACCTCAAGCAGTTCGCCGGCAGCGTGCAGCAGTCGCGCGACATCAACGTGTTCCTGAAGGGCAACATCGATGGTCCCGGTGCGCTTCGCCTGGCCGGCCAGCTGCGCGACCGCGATGACGTGGCCGAAGTGAATGTGCGCACACCCGAGCAGGGCCTGCAGGAACTGCGCGATGCCGGCCTCGGTGAGGCGATCGATGCCCTCAACGACAATCCGTTGCCCTCGCTGCTGGTGATCACCCCGGGCCAGGGCAAGGACGACGCACGCCTGGCGCGCGCGCTGGAAAGCCTGCCCGAGGCCGACCTGGTGCAGCACGATGCGTTGTGGCGCCAGCGCCTGGATGCCTGGCTGGCGTTCGGTGCACGCCTGGTGCAGGTGCTGTCGGTGCTGCTCGGCGTGGGCGCCGCGCTGGTGGTCGGCAACACCGTGCGCCTTGACATCCAGGCCCGTCGCGAAGAGATCGGCGTGCTGCAGCTGCTTGGCGCGAGCGATGGCTTCATCCGCCGCCCGTTCCTGTACCTGGGCGCGTGGTACGGGCTGGGCGCCGGCGCGGTAGCGCTGGCCCTGATCGGCGCCGCCGGTGCCGCCCTGCGCGTGCCGCTGGCCGAACTCTCGCGCAGCTACGGCAGCCCGTTCGTGCTGCATGGCCTGGACCTGCTGCACGGCGGCCTGGTCCTGGTCGGCACGCTGCTGCTGGGCTGGCTGGGCGCCTGGCTGGTGACCGGCCACTTCCTCCGCCAGACCCGTCCGACCGACACCTGAGACCGGCATGCAACCGCAAGCGCTGAAGCACCTTGAAGGGCCCGCGACGCGGGTGATGGTGGTCGATGGTTCGAAGCTGGTCCGCAAACTGATCGCCGATGTCCTGCAGCGTGACCTGCCGGGCGTGGAGGTGATCGGCTGCGACAGCATCGAGGATGCGCAGCAGGCGCTGGCGCAGGGCCCGGTGGACCTGGTGACGACCTCGCTGACCCTGCGCGATGGCGACGGCCTGGCGCTGGCGCGGATGGTGCGCGAAGCCGCCGGCCAGGCCTATGTGCCGGTGATCGTTGTGTCCGGCGATGCCCAGCAGCACCTGGAGCAGCGTCGCTTCACCGAGTACGTCACCGACTATTTCGACAAGGCGCTGGGCCATGAGGCACTGGCGACCTTCATCCGTGGCTATGTGCAGCCGCAGACCATCCCCGGTGCCACCATCCTCTACATCGAGGACAGCCGGGTGGTGGCCGAGGCCACCAAGCGCATGCTTGAGCGGCAGCAGTTGAACGTACTGCACGTGGTCAGCGCCGAAGAGGCATTCACCCTGCTCACTGCCGAGTCGCTGGGCCGCAGCCGCCACCGCATCGACCTGGTGCTGACCGATGTCACCCTGAAGGGCGAACTGAGCGGGCGCGACGTGGTGCAGCGCGTGCGCGTGGACTTCGGTTACGGCAAGCGCCGCCTGCCGGTGCTGGTGATGACCGGTGACGGCAACACGCACAACCAGACCGGGCTGCTGCAGTCCGGTGCCAACGACCTGGTGCTCAAGCCGATCGAAGAGCGGCTGCTGGTCACCAAGGTGCTGTTCCAGCTGCGCCTGGCCCGATTGAACGATGGACCCCTGATCCGATGATGGATGAAGTAGCCGACACCCCGACGATCCAGCTGGAACCGAGCTGGAAGCAGCATGTCGGCGATTACCTGCTGCAGCCGCAGATGCGCGAGCTGTCCAGCTTCCTGCGCCAGCGCAAGGCCAGTGGCGCGGCGGTGTTCCCGCCCGGCCCGCAGATCTTCGCCGCGTTCGACGCCACGCCGTTCGAGCAGGTGAAGGTGGTGATCCTCGGGCAGGACCCGTACCACGGCCGCGGCCAGGCGCATGGCCTGAGTTTCTCGGTGCCGCCGGGCGTGCCGGTGCCGCCGTCGCTGCTGAACATCTACAAGGAGATCGAGAGCGATCTCGGCATCCCGCGCCCGGACCACGGCTGCCTGATTCCGTGGGCGCAACGTGGGGTGCTGCTGCTCAATGCCGTGCTGACGGTGGAAGAGGGCAAGGCTGGTGCCCACCAGGGGCGTGGCTGGGAGGGCTTCACCGATCACGTGGTGGACGTGCTCAACCGCGAACGCGAAGGCCTGGTGTTCCTGCTGTGGGGCGCCTATGCGCAGCAGAAGGGCAAGGTCATCGACACCCGACGCCATCGCGTGCTGAAGTCGCCGCACCCGTCGCCGCTGTCGGCCCATCGTGGCTTCCTCGGCTGCCGGCATTTCTCGATGGCCAACGAGTACCTGCAGCGTCGCGGCCAGGCCCCGATCGACTGGTCGCTGCCGCCGCGTTCGGCGCTTTGAGCACCGGCGGGCTGCCGGGCCTGAACACCGGGCAACGTCTTCGGCGCTGAATGGGCCTTCAGAACGGCCCGTTCAGCTCCGCTTGACTGAAATCGGCCGGTTTCCGCCGGGTAATTGCTTGAATTCCAAGGGATTGTGAATCCCGAAAAGCGTGCTCGCCACTGTCATCAAATCGCGCTACGGTAGGGCTCTGTTTGGGACCAGTGTTGCATCAATAGGATGCTGGAACTTTTTCCTCCTTTAGCAGTCCAAATCCCGGACTGCTAAGATGGGTGCCTATGAGCCAGAACACCTCTACTGCCCTTGTGGCAAACAATCTCCCGATTCCCAGTGCGCTCGGTTCGCTGGACGCCTATATCGGTGCCGTGCACCAGATCCCGGTGCTGTCGGTCGATGACGAACAGGACCTGGCCCGTCGCTTCCGCGACGGCAACGATCTGGACGCCGCCCGCGAGCTGGTGCATTCGCACCTGCGCTTCGTGGTGCACGTGGCCCGCGGCTACAACGGCTACGGCCTTGCCCTGGGTGACCTGATCCAGGAAGGCAACATCGGCCTGATGAAGGCGGTCAAGCGCTTCGACCCGGACATGGGCGTGCGCCTGGTCTCCTTCGCCGTGCACTGGATCCGTGCCGAAATGCACGAGTTCATCCTGAAGAACTGGCGCATCGTGAAGGTCGCCACCACCAAGGCGCAGCGCAAGCTGTTCTTCAACCTGCGCAAGTCGAAGACGCGCCTGGGCTGGATGAACGCGGCGGAAGTCAGCGCGGTGGCCAAGGACCTGAACGTGTCCGAGCGCGAGGTCATGGAAATGGAATCGCGCCTGTCCGGTCGCGATATCGGTTTCGATGCGCCGACCGACGAGGACAACGAGCACGCCCCGCCGTCGCCGGCTGCGTTCCTGGTTGCCGATGACGAAGACCCGTCGATGGCCTACGAGCGCGAGGACAGCGAAGACAACCAGATGCAGCTGCTGCGCGAAGGCCTGGCCGAACTGGATGCGCGTTCGCGCGACATCATCCGTCGTCGCTGGCTGGATGCCGACAGCAAGGTGACGCTGCAGGAGCTGGCCGACGAGTACGGCGTGTCCGCCGAGCGCATCCGCCAGGTCGAGGCGAACGCGCTGAAGAAGATGAAGGCGCTGTTCACCGCGTAAGGCGGGATGGCGTTGAAGCCAGGAAAAGGCCCGGCATTGCCGGGCCTTTTCTTTTTGGTGGCGTTCTCATCCACGCATGGCGTGGATCTACCCAGTGTCAGTAGAGCCACGCCATGCGTGGCTGCGGCGCGGCCTCAGCCCTCGCGTGCGATCGCGCGCCAGCCGATGTCGGTGCGGTGGAACGCGTTGGCCCAGGTCACCTTGGCCACGCCGGCATAGGCATTGGCCTGTGCGTCGCGCACGCTGTCGCCCAGTGCGGCCACGCACAGCACGCGGCCACCGGCACTGACCACCTGGCCCTGCGCATCCAATGCCGTACCGGCATGGAACACCTTGGCGCTGGCCGGCACGTCGCCCAGGCCGGAAATCACGTCACCGGTGATCGGCGCTTCCGGGTAGGGCTTCGCGGCCAGCACCACGCCCAGTGACGGGCGCGCATCCCACTGCGCTTCTACCTGGTCCAGGCGGCCATCAATCGCCGCTTCCACCAGCTCGACCAGGTCCGACTGCAGGCGCAGCATCACCGGCTGGGTTTCCGGATCGCCGAAGCGCACGTTGAATTCAATTACCTTCGGCGCGCCGCTGGCATCGATCATCAGGCCGGCGTAGAGGAAACCGGTGAACGGGATGCCGTCGGCGATCATGCCCTGCACGGTCGGGTTCACCACTTCGCGCATCACGCGTGCATGCACCTCCGGCGTCACTACCGGCGCCGGCGAGTACGCGCCCATGCCACCCGTGTTGGGGCCGGTGTCGCCGTCGCCGACGCGCTTGTGGTCCTGCGAGGTGGCCATCGGCAGCGCATGCACGCCGTCCACCATCGAAATGAAGCTGGCTTCCTCGCCATCGAGGAATTCCTCGATCACCACGCGGGCGCCGGCATCGCCGAACGCGTTGCCGGAGAGCATGTCACGCACCGCGTCCTCGGCTTCGGCCAGGGTCATTGCGACGATCACGCCCTTGCCGGCGGCCAGGCCATCGGCCTTGACCACGATCGGTGCACCCTTCTCGCGGATGTAGGCCAGGGCAGCGTCCACGTCGGTGTGCACGGCATAGAACGCGGTGGGGATGTTGTGGCGGGCCAGGAAGTCCTTGGCGTAGGCCTTGCTGCCTTCCAGCTGCGCGGCGGCGGCGGTCGGCCCGAAGATGCGCAGGCCGGCGGCGCGGAAGCGGTCGACCACGCCGGCCACCAGCGGTACTTCCGGGCCGACCACGGTCAACGCCACGCCTTCAGCCTGGGCCAGCGCCAGCAGGCCGTCGATATCGGTCACCTTCACCGCCACGTTGCGGCACTTGTCTTCGCTGGCGGTACCGGCGTTGCCGGGCGCCACGATCACGTCGGTGACACGGGAGGACTGGGCCAGCTTCCATGCCAGGGCGTGTTCGCGGCCGCCGGAGCCGATGACGAGGATCTTCATGGGACAGGGTTCTCGGATACGGAAAAGAAAAGCCGGGCAGGGCCCGGCTTGGTGATGCGGATCAGTGGCGGAAGTGGCGCACGCCGGTGAACACCATGGCCAGGCCGTGTTCGTCGGCGGCGGCGATCACTTCGGCATCGCGCATCGAACCGCCCGGCTGGATGACCGCCTTGATGCCGGCGGCAGCGGCGGCATCGATGCCGTCGCGGAACGGGAAGAACGCATCGGAGGCCATCACCGAGCCCTCGACCACCAGGTTCGCGTCGGCGGCCTTGATGCCGGCGATGCGCGCCGAGTACACGCGGCTCATCTGGCCGGCGCCCACGCCGATGGTGCGATTGTCCTTGGCGTAGACGATCGCGTTGGACTTCACGAACTTGGCCACCTTCCAGGCAAACAGCAGGTCGGTGAACTGCTTGTCGGTCGGCGCCAGCTTGCTGACCACCTTCAGCTCGTCGCGGGTCATGCCGCGGTTGTCCGACGACTGCAGCAGCAGGCCCGAGCCGACGCGCTTGCTGTCGAAGTTGTTCAGGCCGTCGCCATGCGGGATGCGCAGCACGCGTACGTTGGCCTTCTTCTGCGCGTATTCCAGCGCGGCCGGCTCGTAGTCCGGGGCAATCAGCACTTCCACGAACTGGCGGTCCAGGATCACCTTGGCGGTGGCGGCGTCCAGCGGCTTGTTGAAGGCGATGATGCCGCCGAAGGCGCTGGTCGGGTCGGTGGCGTAGGCCAGCTCGTAGGCATCGCCGTTGCCGGCGCCGACGGCCACGCCGCACGGGTTGGCGTGCTTGACGATGACGCAGGCCGGCGCATCGAACTGGCGCACGCATTCCCACGCCGCATCGGCATCGGCCAGGTTGTTGTAGCTCAGCTCCTTGCCCTGCAGCTGCTGGAAGGTGGCCAGCGTGCCCGGGACCGGGTACAGGTCGCGGTAGAACGCGCCGCTCTGGTGCGGGTTCTCGCCGTAGCGCAGGTCCATCACCTTCACGAAGGTGGAGTTCATCTGCGCCGGGTATTCGGCACGGGCCGGCACGGCGGCGTCGGTGGCGGTGACCGCCGACAGGTAGTTGCTGATCGCCGCATCGTACTGGGCGACGCGGTTGAACGCGGCCACCGAGAACGCGAAGCGGGTGGCAGCCGTCAGCTGGCCGTTGTTGGCCTCCAGCGAGGCCAGCAGCTCGGGGTACTGCGACGGGTCGGTGGCCACTGCCACGCGGGCGAAGTTCTTGGCCGCCGAACGCAGCATGGCCGGGCCGCCGATGTCGATGTTCTCGACCGCGTCGGCCAGGGTGCAGTCGGCCTTGGCGGTGACCGATTCGAACGGGTACAGGTTCAGCACCAGCAGGTCGATGGCGCCGATGCCGTGCTCGGCCATCACCGCGTCATCCAGGCCGGAGCGGCCCAGCAGGCCGCCGTGCACCATCGGGTGCAGGGTCTTGACCCGGCCGTCCATCATTTCCGGGAAACCGGTGACCTCGGCCACGTCCTTCACGGCCAGGCCCGCCTCGCGGATCGCCTTGGCGGTGCCGCCGGTGGACAGCAGCTCCACGCCGCGTGCCGCCAGCGCAGTGGCCAGCTCGACCAGACCGGTCTTGTCGGAAACGGAGAGGAGGGCCCGGCGGACGGGCAACAGATCAGCAGTCATGGGACGGAATCGGCAGCGGAGCGGGGCCGATATTGTAGGCGGTGGGGGCCGGTGGCGGGCGCCGGTGGTGGCAATCAACCTGCACCGATGGCCTGTGGTCGCCTTCAGCACCGTCTGGCCGGGGGCGGTCCGCAATCAATTCAATGGGGCGGGCTGCCCCAATCGGGTAGGCTGTGCGGGAACTGCCAAGGATCAGCGGGTTCGGATCGTGTCGATCTATGTGTTGAAAGGACGTTTTCAGGACCTCCTGCGTCCGGCCGTACGCGGCCTGTACCGCATGGGGATCACCGCCAATGCGGTGACCGTGGCCGCTGCCGTGGTCTCGCTGCTGGTGGCCGGCGCCGTCTGGTGCTGCGCGCCGGCCCAGCCATGGCTGTACCTGTTGCTGCCGCTGTGGATGCTGCTGCGCATGGCGCTCAACGCCGTGGACGGCATGCTGGCCCGCGAATTCGGCCAGCAGTCGCGGCTGGGTGCCTATCTGAACGAATTATGCGATGTGATCGCCGATGCGGCGCTGTACCTGAGCCTGCTCAGCGTGCCGGGCGTGCGCCCGGAGGCGCTGTGGCTGCTGGCCTGGACCGCGGCGCTGAGCGAATACGCCGGCGTGCTGGGGCTGATGGTCGGCGCCAGCCGCCGCTATGACGGCCCGATGGGCAAGAGCGACCGCGCCTTCGTGATCGGTGCGCTGGGCCTGCTGCTGGCGTTTGAGTGGGTTGGCGCGTTGACGGTCACGGGCGTGGCCGCGGCCATGGCGGTGCTGTGCGTGCTGACGATGCTCAACCGGGTCCGTCGGGGACTGCGGGAAATCGCAGTTTCGCCAAATTAATCAAGCAGATAGAAAAAGACAATCAGGAGATTGCATGCGTCAGGCGCAGGAACGGGAATTCCACAGCTTCGACCAGGTACCGCTGTTCTACCGGTACTGGGCCGGCACCACCGCCACCCCGGCCACCCGGGCCATCGTGCTGCTGCACCGCGGGCACGAGCACTCGGGGCGTGTTACCCATCTGGTCGATGAGCTGGACCTGCCTGACACCGCCTTCTTCGCCTGGGATGCGCGCGGCAATGGCCGTTCGCCGGGCGCGCGTGGCGATGCACCGGGCTTTCCGGCGCTGGTGCGCGACCTGGACAGCTTCATCGCCCACATCGGCGCCGAGCATGGGATCGCGGTGGAAGACATCGTGGTGATCGCGCAGAGCGTGGGTGCCGTGGTCGCCGCCACCTGGGTGCACGACTACGCGCCACGCCTGCGCGCGCTGGTCATGGCCTCCCCGGCGTTCAAGGTGAAGCTGTACGTGCCGTTCGCACGCCCGGGCCTGGCCTTGATGCAGAAGCTGCGCGGCAATTTCTTCGTCAACAGTTACGTCAAGCCGCAATGGCTGACCCACGATCCGGCGCGGGTGGAAAGCTACCGCACCGATCCACTGATCACCCGGCCGATCTCGGTGCGCGTGTTGCTGGGCCTGTATGAGGCGGCCGATCGCATCGTCGCCGATGCGCAGGCCATCAGCGTGCCGGTGCAGTTGCTGGTGTCCGGCTCGGACTTCGTCGTGCACCGTGGCCCGCAGGACCGCTTCTACGAGCGCCTGTCCAGCCCGATCAAGGAGCGCGTGCATCTGCCGGGCTTCTTCCACGACACGCTGGGCGAGCGTGATCGGGCACCGGCACTGGCGCGCATCCGCAGCTTCATCCAGGCGCGTTTCGCCGAGCCGTTGCGCGAGCTGTCGCGTCGCGATGCGCACCGCCATGGGCCGACATTTGAAGAGTCTGAAATCCTGGCCTGGCCGCCCGAGCGCAACAGCCTGGCCGATCTGCGCTGGCGCGTGGTGCGCGGTGGCCTGCGCTTTGGCGGCAGACTGTCCGAAGGCATTGCACTGGGCCTGCAGACCGGTTTCGATTCGGGCAGCACGCTGGACTACATCTATCGCGACGAAGCACGTGGCAAAGGCCCGTTGGGGCGCCTGGTCGACCGCAACTACCTGGATGCGATCGGCTGGCGCGGCATCCGCATTCGCGGTCGGCACCTGCAGGAACTGCTGCGCGATGCCGCCCAGCGCCTGCGCGGGCAGGGCATGCCGGTGCGCGTGCTGGACGTGGCCGCTGGCCATGGCCGTTATGTACTGGAAGCGCTGGGCCAGGGCGAGCAACGCGCCGAGCGCATCGTGCTGCGCGACTTCAGCGGTCTGAACGTGACCCAGGGCCAAGCGTTGATCGAGCGCCTCGGTGCGTCCGACATCGCCCGTTTCGAACAGGGCGATGCGTTCGATCCGGTGCAGCTGGCGCAGGTCGACCCGGCGCCGACGCTGGCGGTGGTATCGGGCCTGTACGAACTGTTCCCCGACAACGACGCCGTGCTGCGCTCGCTGCAGGGCATCGCCGCAACGGTGCCGATGGGTGGCTACCTGGCCTACACCGGCCAGCCCTGGCACCCGCAGCTGGAGTTCATCGCCCGCGCGCTGACCAGTCATCGTGGTGGCGCTGCTTGGGTGATGCGCCGCCGCACCCAGCAGGAAATGGATGAACTGGTGCGCCTGGCCGGGTTCGAGAAAGTGACGCAGCGCATCGATGACTTCGGCATCTTCACTGTGTCGCTGGCACGCCGGACCGCGTGATGGCGACGCTGGCTGCAACTCCGCTTGCCACGGCGGGGCGCCCCTGGCGGCGCGCGCTGCTGTGGCTGGCCCTGCTGGGCCCGTTCTTCTTTGCCAGCTACGGCTTCGCCAACTGGATGGCCGGCCGCCACGCCGAACTGCCGGTGATGGCGTTCGGCTGGGAAACGCAGATTCCGTTCGTGCCATGGACGATCGTGCCGTACTGGTCGATCGACCTGTTCTACGCAATCTCGTTCTTCCTGTGCCGGCAGCGCCTCGAACTGGACCGGCACGCATTGCGGCTGTTCAGTGCACAGCTGATCGCGGTGACCTGTTTCCTGCTGTGGCCGCTGCGCTTCAGTTTCGAGCGGCCGGAGATCGGCGGCGTGTTCGGCTGGCTGTTCGATGTGCTGCTGGGTTTCGACAAGCCGTTCAACCAGGCGCCATCGCTGCACATCGTGCTGCTGATCGTGCTGTGGGTGAAGTTCGCGCAGTACCTGCACGGTGCCTGGCGCTGGGTACTGCATGTGTGGGCGCTGCTGATCGGTGTCTCGGTGCTGACCACGTTCCAGCATCATTTCATTGACATCCCCACCGGCCTGCTGGCCGGCTGGCTGTGCGTGTGGTTGTGGCCGGAGCAGGGCACGCCACCGCTGCGGGCCTGGCGCATCGCGCGGCATGCCAAGCGGTGGCGATTGGCTGCGCTGTACCTGCTGGGGGCCGCTGTGCTGCTGGTGCCGATGGTCCTGCTGCGGGGTACGGCGTTGTGGTTGCTGTGGCCGGTGGTGTCGCTGCTGCTGGTGGCGCTGGCCTATGCCGGTCTGGGTACGGCGGTGTTCCAGAAGCGCGCCGATGGTCGCTTGAGCATGGCGGCACGCTGGCTGCTGGCACCGTACCTGGGCGCCGCCTGGATCAACTCGCGGCTGTGGACACGGCGTGCGCCGCAGCCGGTGCCGGTGCTGGACGGCGTGTGGCTGGGCCGGATTCCCTGCACGGTATTGCCGGCACCTTTGGTGGGCGTGGTCGATGCCTGCGCCGAGCTGTCCTGCCGCGCGCCGGGCGCGGCGTATGCCAGCGTGCCGATGCTGGATCTGGTGGTGCCCACGCCGCACCAGTTGCGCGAGGCGGCCGAGGCCATCGAACGGCTGCGGGTACAGGGGCCGCTGCTGGTGTGCTGCGCATTGGGTTACTCACGCAGTGCCGCCAGCGTGGCGACGTGGCTGCTGCGCACGGGCCGTGCCGCGGAAGTCGAGGCGGCGGTCGCCATCGTGCGTGCGGCACGCCCCGGCATCGTGCTGGGCCCGGAGCATCTGCAAGCCATCACCGCAGCGGCTGGAGGGCGCGCATGAGTGCCGTTCCCGATCTGGCGACCATGCAGCTGCTGCTGCGCCAGGGACGCTGGCCCGCGCTGCTGTCACTGGGGCTGCTGCTGGTGGCGCTGCTGCTGCTGGGCATCGAACCGGGGCTGGCGATGATCGCCGCCGGGCTGTTGCTGCTCAGTGTGGGCGCTGGGCTCATGCAGGCCTACCATGCATGGCGGGTCGGGCTGGACGCGAGCCTGCTGCAGCTGTTGCGCGATGAAGGCCTGGATGGCGAAGCCGCTGCACGCCGTACCGACCAGCTGCTTCAGGACAGTGGCCTGCGCCGCACACCGGCCGATGCGCCGCTGCGCGACTGGGACGTGCGTTGGGCCGGCATGCGCCGGCTGCTGCTGCGCCAGTACCTGCTGACGGCAGTGCAGGCCGCACTACTGGTGCTGGCCGTAGTGTGGCCGCAGACGTGAACGGGAGGGACCGATGTTCGCCGAACTGATTGCACGCGCCTGCAGTGGCGCGATCCACGTGGTGACGGGCGCCCGTGCGCTGTGGATCGGCTGTGCGCCGTCCAGCGAGCGCCGCGTGTACTACGGCAACCACGCCAGCCATGGTGACTTCGTGTTGATCTGGTCGTCGATGCCGCCCGCGCTGCGGCGACAGGTACGCCCGGTGGCCGCCGCCGAATACTGGCAGCGCGACGGCCTGCGCCGCTACCTGATCGATGCGGTATTCAACGGTGTACTGGTAGAGCGTGAGGCCGGGCATCGCCAGCAGGACCCGTTGCAGGTGCTGCGCGATGCGGTCGACGAAGAGTGCTCGCTGATCCTGTTCCCGGAAGGCACGCGCAATGTGGGCGATGAGCCGCTGCTGCCGTTCAAGAGCGGCATCTACCACCTGGCGCGGCAACGGCCGGAGCTGGAGTTCGTGCCGGTGTGGATCGACAACCTGAAGCGGGTGATGCCGAAGGGCCGGTTCCTGCCGCTGCCGCTGCTGTGCACGGCTACGTTCGGCACGCCGCTGCGGCTGCAGGCCGACGAGGACAAGGCCGCATTCCTGGCCCGCAGCCGGCAGGCGCTGCTGGACCTGGCGCCGAATGGAGGGCGCGCATGAGCTATCTGATGGACGTGTCCGGTGACCTGGCCGCGCGCAGCGTGGGCCAGCAGACCGGCCTGCTGTTTGCCGGCGTCGGCGCGGTGCTGGTGCTGGCCACGCTGGTGGCCGAGACCCTGCGCTGGCGGCAGCGTGGGCAGCCCAGTGCAGTGATCGCCAACCTGGTGTCGCGCATCCGCGCCTGGTGGGTGATGGCGATCGTGGTCGGGCTGGCGCTGTTCTTCGGTCGTGCCGGGGTGATCGTACTGTTTGCGATCATCTCGCTGTTCGCGCTGCGCGAGTTCATCACTCTGGCACCGACCCGCTCGGGCGACTACTACGCGCTGCTGGCCGCGTTCTACATCGTGCTGCCGTGGCAGTACTACCTGGTGTGGATCGACTGGTACGGCATGTACACGCTGCTGATCCCGGTCTATGCGTTCCTGTTCCTGCCGATCCTGTCCACCATCGGTGGCGATACCACGCACTACCTGGAGCGGACGGCGAAGGTGCAATGGGGGCTGATGATCTGCGTGTTCTGCATCTCGCATGTGCCGCTGCTGCTCAACCTGCATGTGCCCGGGCATGATCCGGCGCGCAACGTGCTGCTGTTTGCCTTCCTGGTGATCGTGGTGCAGTCCTCGGATGTGCTGCAGTACATCTGGGGCAAGCTGCTGGGCCGGCACCTGATCGCCCCGAAGCTGTCGCCGTCGAAGACGGTGGAGGGCTTCGTGGGCGGCGTGCTGAGTGCCAGCGCGCTGGGAGCGGCGCTGTGGTGGATCACCCCGTTCACGCCGCTGCAGGCGTTCGGCCTGTCGCTGCTGATCAACCTGATGGGGTTCTGGGGCGGCCTGGTGATGTCGGCGATCAAGCGCGACCGTGGCATCAAGGACTGGGGCCACATGATCGAGGGCCATGGCGGCATGCTCGACCGGCTGGATTCGGTGTGCTTCGCCGCGCCCGTGTTCTTCCATGTAGTGAGGTACTACTGGAAGGCGGGCGGAGGCGGATGATTCTGCCGGGCTTCCATCCACGCATGGCGTGGATCCACCGGTAGTGCCGGCCGCTGACCGGCAACTGCAACTCCCTGCCATCGTTCATGGGGTTGCCGGCCAGCGGCCGGCACGACCCACGCGCGCTTACGCGCTGATGCCGTATTCCTTCAGCTTCTTGCGCAGGGTGGCGCGGTGGATGCCCAGCATCGCCGCGGCACGGCTCTGGTTGCCTTCGCAGTGGTTGAGCACTTCCACGAACAGCGGGATTTCCATCTCGCGCAGCACGATCTCGTAGACATCGTCCGCGTCGCAGCCATCAAGGTCACGCAGGTAGCGGCGCACGGACTGGGCGACGTGTTCACGCAGCGGTGGCCGGGGAGCGCCACGACTGTTGTCAGGACGAGAGAGGACAGCGTTCAAGGGGGTTCCCGATTCGGTTGGCCCGTGCGCGCGGAGCGCGCGGCCGGACGAGGTGGTGGCGGCCAGTCTAGCGCGAGCGTGCCCGACCTGCCACGGCTGGTCGCCTCTATCCTGCTCAGAGGAAGTCGAAGGTGAATGCGACGGTGGATGCGGCGGGTTCCTGCACGCGGAACGCAATGCGTGCACTCTGGCCCGGTTCCAGCACGGCCGCGCCGGGGTTCTCGCCGAGGTACTGCGCCGGCGCGAACACGCCGCTGCCGATCACCCGGCCATCGGCGTCAGACAGCGACAGGCGCAGATCCGGCCAGGCCTGTGCCCAGCGCGCATCGTTGCGGATGCTGGCCTGCACCTGCAGTACGCCCGCCTGGCCTGGCAGGGGGCGGATCTCGCGGCTGGTCATGGTGAACGCGGTGGGTTCATGCCAGGCCGGCAGGCTGCAGCGCAATACGCCGCACAGTGCGCCCAGCCAGGCGCGGTTGCCGGCGTCGGCGGCCAGTCGCGCTCGATCGGCCAGCACGCTCTGCAGGACCAGCAGCAGTGCCAGTCCGGCGACCAGCCCCCAGTGCCAGCGTGGCGTCGGCAGTGCGCGTGGCCGCGAGGTGCCCAGGAAACTGGGTGCATCCCCAGCCACGGCCTGCGGGGCCGGAGCGGCAAGGACGGGTTCGATCACGGCCGCTTCGTCGGGGTTGACGATGTCATCGCTCGGTCGCGTTTCCGCCATCGGTGGCAGCGCCGCTTCGAGGGGGGCGCGGGCTTGGGCTGGCGGGATGTCCTGCATCGCCGGGTCGGGCGTGCGTGAATCGGTCGCAGGTGCAGCCTCGCCTTCCGACGCGGGGCGCAGGAAGGTGGCCAAAGGGCGGCGCGGCGGGTTCGGCTCGGACATGCTCAGGGTGCGGGCTCGGATCCAGCGGTCATTCAATCACGATCAGGCGCGGCGTATGCCGGTGATGCGCATCCAGTCGCCATCCTGGGTCGCCTGCAGGTCGTCGAACCACGCGGCGTAGCGCTGCAGCAGTTCGCCTTCCTGGCCATGCAGGATGCCGGACAGGGCGATGCGGCCGCCGGCAGCGACGCGCGCGGCCAGCAGCTCGGCCAACGCGTCCAGTGCCGAGGCAAGGATGTTGGCGACCACGATCGGGTAGGTGGCGACCGGTTCGTCCTGCGGCAGGTACACGTGCATGCGCGCCTGCTCGCCGTTGCGCTCGGCATTGTCGGCGGTGGCGACCAGCGCCTGTGGATCGTTGTCCACGCCGACCGCTTCGGCGGCACCCAGCTTCAGCGCGGCCAGGGCGAGGATGCCCGAGCCGCAGCCGAAGTCGAGCACGCGCTGGCCCTGCAACTGGCCGTCCACGGCCAGCTGGTCCAGCCAGCGCAGGCACAGGGCGGTGGTCGGGTGGGTGCCCGAGCCGAAGGCCAGGCCCGGGTCCAGCCGCACCACGGCGGCATCGGCGGCCTGCGCGGCGTCCGGCAGTTCATGGTTCCACGGCACGATCCAGGTACGGCTGCCGAAATCCATCGGCTGGAACTGGTCCAGCCAGGCGCGCTCCCAGTCTTCATCCTCGACGGCGCGGAAGCTGCCGTTGCTCCAGTCCAGTTCCGGATCGAACGATTCCAGCGCGGCCAGCAGCAAAAGCGCATTGCTGTCGGCGGGGAACAGTGCGCTCAGCACCAGGGTGTCCCACAGCGGCGTTTCACCCACGCCGGGTTCGAGGATGGCCTGTTCGTTGCTGGTGTCGGCTTCGGCATCGAGCAGGGTCACAGCCAGTGCGCCGACGTCCTCCAGCGCATTTTCATAGCGGGGCTGGGTGGCTTCGGTGCAGCGCAGGGTCAGTTCCAGGAACGGCATGGCGGTGGGGGCAATCACGGGAAAGGGGGCCATGCTAGACCATCGGAGCGTCTCCGTATCGCGTGAGATGCCATCTTGAGATGAACGGGGGCAGTTCAGACAGGCCTGCCGGGCCTTGCTAAACTCGACACTTTCCTGTGCGCCGTGAACGCTCACCGCCGCCGATGGCCTTCGCCCCGACCCTGAAAACCTGGTTGCTCGTGCTGCCGGCGGTGGCCGTGCTGGGCGTGGCCGGGTACCGGGCCAGCGGCCATGCGGCGGGCGTGGCATCACCGTCGCCGGACCTGCCGACCGTCGTGGCCAGCCGCGACAGCGGAGCGGCGTTGCCGGTGGTGCCGGAGGCCCTGGCGCGCCGGCTGGCCACCGTCGAGCGCGGCAACACGCTGCCGTCGGGCCTGCCGCTGGACCTCCGCGCCGACATCGAAGACGCCAGCGATCTGTACGCCTACGCCCAGCGCCTGCGCGTGCAGGCCGATACAGGTAACCATGAAGCGCGCTGGATGCTCAGCCGCGTGTATGACTATTGCGCGCAGTACGCACTCGATCCGGGTGGCTACCGCTTGGACAACAACGTGTTGAGCGGGTTGGGCCTGACCGCGGCGCCGGCGATGATCGAGGCCCGCGAGCGCGTGGCGCAGCGGTGTGGCGGCTTCGTTCCGGGCGACAAGCTGGGCGCTGCGCTGGTGCTGGCCGAACGCCGCAAGGCGGCCGCGCAGGGCAACCTCGCCGCAGAAGCATCGTTGTTCGCCGAGGGTGAGCCGTTGCATGACAGTGCCGAGTACCGCCGCGACCTGGTCGAGCGCGTGCGCACTTCGCGTGACCCGGAGGCCTATATGGCGATCGCGCCGGGCATGGGCGTGCGTGCCGCCGGTGACAGCGCACTCGACGGCCTGGTGGCGGGCGAACAGCTCAGTGAGCTTGCATGGCGGCTTGCGGCCTGCGAACTCGGTCTACCGTGTGGAGCGGACAGCGTGCTGGTCAACAGTTTTTGTGCGAACGGAGGGATCTGTTCGCAGGATGGAGCGCAGGATTTCCGGGATTTCGTGTATGACGCTGCGGTATCGCGGCAAGGTGCTGGGAAAATGAAGGAATGGATCAAGCGATTGATTGGAAAGAGGGACGGGCGATGAATTACCGTCGATTCCTGCATGGGGCCAAGTTCTGGTTCTGGGTGGCGCTGTTCGTGGCCTACTCTGCCGGTGCGGTCGGCCTGCTGATGATCGATACCTACGAGGATCGGTACCGGCATCTGTCGAAGGTGGAACTGACCACGGTGAAGGCGCAGGAAGACGTGCGCCGCGCCGGCGCCAGCCAGGTCGCTGCGGTCTATCGCGCGCAGACGGGCATGCCGTTCGCTTCACTGCCGGCTGGCAGCACCTTCCAGGTAGTGTGGCCGGATGGCTCGACCGAGACCATGGTGATCGTCGATCCGACCTCGCCCAATGGCGTGCGGCCGCTGGCCAATTCGCAGATTCCGGCGACGGCGGCGGACGCGCGCTGAGGCCGCATCAGTAGAGCCGAGCCATGCTCGGCTGCACTCGCCCGCAAGCCGGGAACGGCTCGGCGCTGCCGGAAGGAAAACAGAAAAGGGCGGGAATATCCCCGCCCTTTCCTTGTCCAGCATCGGGTGACGATCAGGTCAGCGCGATCGGCTTGTTCTTGCGCTCGGCAAGGCGCTTTTCCAGATAGTGGATGTTCTGTCCACCGGCCTGGAAGCCCTTGTCGCGCATGATCCGCTGCTGCAGGGCGATGTTGGTCTTGATGCCATCGACCACCATCTCGCTCAGCGCCACCCGCATGCGGGCGATGGCGGTTTCGCGGTCCGGGCCGTGCACGATCAGCTTGCCGATCATCGAGTCGTAGTTGGACGGCACGCGATAGCCACTGTAGATGTGGGTATCCACGCGCACGCCGGGACCCCCCGGCGGATGGAAGCCGGTGATGGTGCCCGGGCTCGGCACGAAGGTCTCAGCGTCTTCGGCGTTGATGCGGCATTCGATGGCATGGCCGGTCAGCACCACGTCGCTCTGCTTGATCGACAGCTTCTGGCCAGCGGCGATCTTCAGCTGCTCGGCCACCAAGTCGATGCCGGTGACCATTTCGGTGACCGGATGCTCCACCTGGATGCGGGTGTTCATTTCGATGAAGTAGAAGCGGCCGTCCTCGTACAGGAACTCGAAGGTGCCGGCGCCGCGATAACCGATGCGGATGCAGGCTTCCACGCACACCTTGCCGATCTGCTCGCGCTGTTCGGCGGTGATGCCCGGTGCCGGTGCTTCTTCCACCACCTTCTGGTGGCGGCGCTGCATCGAGCAGTCGCGTTCGCCGAGGTGGATGGCGTTGCCCTGGCCGTCGGCCAGCACCTGGATCTCCACGTGGCGCGGGTTCTCCAGGAACTTCTCCATGTAGACCTCGCCATTGCCGAACGCGGCCTTGGCCTCGCTCTTGGTGGTTTCGATCGAGGTCTTCAGCGAGGCTTCGGCGTGCACGACGCGCATGCCACGGCCACCACCGCCGCCGGCCGCCTTGATGATGACCGGATAACCGATCTCACGGGCGATCTTGGTGTTGGCGACGATGTCGTCGCCCAGCGGGCCGCCCGAGCCGGGCACGCACGGCACGCCAGCGGCCTTCATCGCGCGGATGGCTTCGACCTTGTCACCCATCATGCGGATGGTGTCAGCCTTGGGGCCGATGAAGATGAAGCCCGACTCTTCCACGCGCTCGGCAAAGTCGGCGTTCTCCGACAGGAAGCCGTAACCCGGGTGGATGGCCTGGGCGTCGGTGACTTCAGCGGCGGCGATCAGTGCCGGGATGTTGAGGTAGCTCTGCGGCGACGGCGCCGGACCGATGCAGACCGACTCGTCGGCCATGGCCACGTGCTTGAGGTTGCGGTCGACCGTGGAATGCACGGCCACCGTTCGGATGCCGAGGGTGTGGCACGCGCGCAGGATGCGCAGCGCGATCTCCCCTCGGTTGGCGATGACGACTTTGTCGAGCATGGCGCGCCCCTCAGCCGATCACGAACAGCGGCTGGTCGAACTCCACCGGCTGGCCGTTCTCGCCGAGGATGGCGACGATGGTGCCGGACGTGTCGGCTTCGATCGGGTTGAACATCTTCATCGCTTCGATGATGGCCAGGGTTTCGCCTTCCTTGACCTGCTGGCCCACGGTGACGAAGGCCGGCTTGTCCGGGGCGGACGAGGCATAGAACGTGCCGACCATCGGCGAGCGCAGCACATGGCCTTCCGGCAGTGCCGGGCCCGGCTTGGCGCTGCCGCCGGTGGAGGCTTCGGTCGGCGACTGCATCGGCATCGCCTGCGGCGCCGGGGCGGCCGGAGCGGCATACACCGGCGCGGCGACCGGGGCGGCATAGCCGGCCACCGGGGCGCGCGACAGGCGCACCGACTCTTCGCCTTCCTTGATTTCGATTTCAGCCAGGTTCGACTCTTCCAGCAGGTCGATCAGCTTCTTGATTTTGCGCAGATCCATGAGGGCCTCTTTGGTTTCTATCTAGGTGAGGAGAGCGCCGTGGGCGCCCGGGTCGACAATCAGGTGGCGGATACGCGCAGCAGCGCCGCGTCCATCGCGTAGCGGTAGCTGTCGGCACCGAAGCCGCACACCACGCCCACCGCCTTGTCACTGAAGTAGCTGTGCTGGCGGAAGGGTTCGCGGGTATGCGGGTTGGACAGGTGGATCTCGATGAACGGCACCGCCACCGCTGCCAGCGCATCGCGCAGGGCCACCGAGGTGTGGGTGAAGGCGGCGGGGTTGATCAGGATGAAAGCGGTTCCGTCGTTGCGCGCAGCCTGCACGCGGTCGACCAGCACATGCTCGGCGTTGGACTGCAGGCTCTCCACGGCGTGCCCGGCAGCGGATGCCTGCGCGGCCAGGGCCTGGTCGATGTCGGCCAGCGTGGTGTGGCCGTACACCTCCGGCTCGCGGGTGCCGAGCAGGTTGAGGTTGGGGCCGTGCAGGACCAGCAGCTTCGCCATGGGATCCGGAAGACGGGAAAGGGCGGCAGTCTGGCGGAACCGGCGGATGCTGTCCAGTTCGGCGAAGTTTGCAGCGTTTCAATCGTCCGTTTGAAATTCGCCGCAGGGCTTGTCGCCGTATGGCGGGCGCTGGATCAAGGCGCGCTGAACGGCATGCTTGCGGTGGATGCGAGCACGTAGGCCGACGATCACGCCCGGGCCGCTCATCGGCAGAGCCACACCTGTGTGGATGAGGAGGCGTAGGGCGCAGCCGCTGTGCCCTTACCTGGGAGTTGCCTTTCTGCTGATCGCTCAGGTCTCCAACGATACCGTCGGCACCACGTTCGGGAATACCTCCTCCAACGGCTCCTGTTCCCCCGGTTGCGGCGCCGGCCAGTTGTAGGCGTTCACCGGCTGCGCGCGGTTCACCCACAACGCGTAGTACAGGTGATCGGCGCGGCCATCGCCGGTGTTGGGGTGGATCAGGATGGTCAGGCCCAGGCTATTGAGCTGCAGCCACGGCACCAGCACCGGCAACAGGTCGTTGGTGAAGCCGAAGTAGAAAGAGGGCGTGACGTGCGGGCCACGCGGCTCCAGGTTCCAGTTGCCCAGCTCCACCGGGAAGCGCTCGGCGGCCCAGCGCCGCAGCAGGGCTGCCTTCTCGAAGCTGTCCTCATCGAAATAGATATGGGCGTGGTAGCTCTTGATGTCGGTGTAGGCGCGCGGGGCGGTGGGCAACGTGGCCTCGCCGGGGCGCACGCTGGCCGGGCGCGGGGTCGGTTCGCTGGCCGTGGCCTGGCCCCAGGGGCTGCGGCCCTTGGGCGCTGGCGGAACGATGGCGCGGAAGCCAGGTCGCCCGGGTTCGGTGGTGTTCACGGCGCTGCCGACGCGCGCGGCGGCGGTGGCGGTGGACGCGCTGGCCAGGCCGCCGGCGGCCAGGCCGGCCGACGTGATCAGGTGCCGGCGGGCGGGCGAGAGCAGGTCGGCCCAGTGGGCGTCATCGTCGCCTGCGTCGATGAAGGGCTGCGGGTCCGGGTGCATGAGGGGCTCCGTGGCGGCATTGTGGGGGCAGGCGTCCACGCTCGGGCAGGGCTGCCGGTGGCGTCCAATAAGCAGCCGGCATCACTTCATGCACGGCTGCCTTCGTCGCCTTGAGCGCGACCGAACGGCGGGCTAGGGTGCAGGTCTGCCGCCCCGGAGCCCGCCATGGCCTCGCCTGATGCCGACACCCTGCGCAAGCGCGCCAGCTTCCGCCAGTTGCATGCAGCAGGATGCTTCGTGCTGCCCAACCCGTGGGACGTGGGCAGTGCGCGCTATCTGCAACGGCAGGGCTTCCAGGCCTTGGCCACGACCAGTGCCGGCTGCGCCTGGAGTGAGGGGCGGCCGGACGGCGCGGTATCGCTGCAGGCCACGCTGGAGCACCTGCGACTGATGGCGGCGGCGACCCCGTTGCCGTTGAATGCCGACTTCGGTGATGGTTTCGGCGCTACGCCACAGGCGGTGGAGGAGGCGGTGGCCGCGGCGCTCGATACCGGCATTGCGGCGTTGTCGATCGAGGACGCCAGCGGCCTGGCCGATGCACCACTGAGACCCATCGAGCAGGCGGTCGAGCGACTGCGCGCGGCGCGTGCGGCCATCGACCGCGCGGGCGGCGACGTGCTGCTGGTCGGGCGAGCGGAGAACTTCTTCGTGGGCGTACCGGATCTGCAGGATACCCTGCGGCGCCTGCGTGCCTACGCCGAGGCCGGAGCCGATGTGCTGTACGCACCGGGCATCAGTACGCGCGAGCAGATCAGTGCGGTGGTCGCCGCCGCGGGCTCCAAGCCGGTGAACCTGCTGGTCGCTGGCCCCACAGCACTGAGCCTGCAGGACATCGCCGCACTTGGCGTTCGCCGGGTCAGCCTGGGCGGTGCGCTGGCGCGTGCCGCGTGGGGTGGACTGATGCAGGCGACCCAGCCGATCGTGCAGGACGGACGCTTCGATGGCTTGCAGCAGGCGGCGTCCGGGGCTGCCTTGAACGCGTTGTTCCAGTAGCCCCGCGCCCTGCATGGCGGGAAGGGCCGGCGACTACAACGCCTCGATCTCCCGCTTGGGCAGGATCACGCCGGGTTCCAGCGCTGGCAGCAGTTGGCGAAGCAGGCGCGGATTGTCCTGCAGCCCCGTGCCGTCCAGATACGTCCAGCCGGAACCGCCAATGCGGCGCACGGCCACCATGAACGTGATGCTGCGCATCGGGGTTTCACGCACCCGTACCAGGGATTGGCGTGGCACGAAGCAGACTTCTTCCTCCCCGGCCGCATAGGTCCGGGTCGGCACACCGACGTCTTCGCTGATGACCACCACGCCGCCGCTGTGCTGCTTCTTCAACGCATCGCGGGTGATCGCCTGGAAGGCCTCATCGCCGCCGGCCAGCCGCTTGAGGCTGGGATGCGTGCGCTCGATGAGGAAGTCCGCATCCCCGCGGGCGTAGGCAGTCATCAGGGCGCGCACATCTTCGCGCAGGGCCTTCGCGTCACTGGGACTGAGTTCACCCGCGAAGGCGGATGGCAGCAACAGCGACAGCAGCAGCGTCAGTATCGTCAGGGGCAGGCGTCGATCCATCTCCGGGTGTCCCACAGGGCATCGCTGCACTATACGTTGGACGCGAAAACAGCGTCCCACCGGTGGCGCTGGTTTCCCCGGAATCGCTACTTACCATTGGTAGGTATCGATTCCTGGAGATCCCCATGCACAGCCTCATTGTCATCGCCCACCCTGAGCCCGGTTCGCTGACCCACGCGATGGCGCGTCGCATCGGTGATGCCATTGCCGCGGCCGACACCGGCAACACCGTGGCCTATGCCGACCTGATGGCCGAAGGCTTCGATCCGCGCTTCAACCCGCAGGACCAGGCGTTGTTCCGCAGCACCGGCGCGGTACCGGCCGATGTCGCTGCCGAGCACGCGCGGCTGGATGCCACCGATACGCTGGTGCTGGTGTTCCCGTTGTACTGGTGGTCGTTCCCGGCGCTGCTGAAAGGCTGGATCGACCGTGTGTTCACCAACGACTGGGCCTACGCACAGGATGCGCAGGGCAGGCTGGTGAAGAAGCTGCAGCGCCTGAATGTGCATCTGGTCGGCTTGGGCGGCGCCGACGCAGCCATGGTCGAACGTCGTGGCTACGACGCGGCAATGAGGACGCAGATCGACATGGGCATCTTCGACTATTGCGGCGCACGCGTGCTGTCGTCCCACCTGCTGTTGGACGCCGATACCGGTGCCGCTGAAGCGCATCTACAGACCGCGCTGGCGATCGGCCGTAAAATCGGTGTTCCAATGCGCTGATCGCCGTGCTCCGCCGATGCCCGCCAACGCCACCCCCACGCGCCGCCGAATGACCCGGGAGCAACGCACCCGCCAGTTGCTGGATGTGGCCTGGGCACTGGTCCGCGAAGAAGGTACCGGAGCGTTGACGCTGGGGCGGCTGGCCGAAGCGGCGGGCGTGACCAAGCCTGTGGCCTATGATCACTTCGTGACCCGCAATGGCTTGCTGGCGGCGCTCTACGATGACTATGACGGACGCCAGACCGTGGTCTTCCACGAGCGCATCGGTCGCGCCCGGGCGCAACTGGTCGATCGGGCGGCGGCCATCGCCTCCGGCTACATCGACTGCGTCCTCAGCCAGGGCAGTGAAGTGCAAGGCATCCTCGCCGCGCTGGTGGGGGCGCCGGAACTGCATGAGGTGCGGCGGCGCTACCAGCAGGATTTCATCGACAACTGCCAGGTCTGGCTGGGCCCGTTCGCGGCCGACGGCACGGTGTCGCTGGCGGGGCGCTGGGCCATCCTCGGTGCGGCTGAAGCCCTTTCAGAGGGTGTGGCTGCCGGCGCGCTGGACAAGGCCGGTGCCGTGGCCGAGCTGCAGCGGCTGATCGTGGCGACGGTCAAGCGGCGCTGAGCCGCACGCGCGGTCAGCCGCCGGCCAGGGCGGCGAATCCCGCGGCCATCTGGTCGCGCACCAGTGCGTCGCGCGCGTCGCGGCTTGCAGAGCCCAACACCACGGTGATCAGCCGTACCGGCTGGTCCCGCCCGGGTACTGGCCGGCACGCGGTGGCGGCCAGGCAGAAGCCTGCGGCCTGGGTGTAGCCGGTCTTCAAGCCGTCCACGCCGTCTTCGCCGAGCAGGGCGTTCTGGTTGCTGCGATTGAAGCTGCCATGGGCGAACGCGCGCTGCGCGGTGATCGCCAGGATCTGCGGATGATCGTTCAACAGGCGGGCGGCCAGCACCGCCATGTCGCGCGCGCTGGAGACATGGTGCGGTGTGGTGATGCCGGACACGCTGGCAAACCAGGTGCTGCGCAGCCCGAGCTGGCGTGCGTGCCGGTTCATGCGTTCCAGGAATGCGGCCTGCGATCCGTCCAGGTGGCGCGCGATCGACAATGCAGCGTCATTGCCGGACACCACCATCAACCCTTCCAGCAGGCGCGCCAGGGTGATTGTCTCGCCGGGCACCAGGCCCATGCGCGTTTCATCATCGGCCACGGCATGCACATCGTCGGCGGCGATGGTGACCGGGTCGTCCCACGAGCGTCCGTTCTCTTCGACGCACGCATAGGTGGCGTAGGCGGTCATCAGCTTGGTCAGCGATGCCGGTTGCCGCGCGGTTTCAGCGTTGTGCTGGTGAATCACCGCAGAGGTTGCCGCTTCCAGGGTGATGGATGAAATCGGTAGGGGGGCGGGCGCAGCAGACGGCACGGCGGGCGGAGATGGCAGCGACAGTCAGCAAGAATAGTTCGTGCCGGCTGCACGAAGCCGCACTGCCGGTGCGCTGCAGCGTGCACGGTAGCGCCCGGTTGCGCCCGGGCTGAGGTGGAGGCAGCCTGCGCACATGCAATCGGATATCCGCATCGATGGTCGTGTCTTTACCTACGTCTTCCCGTGTGCGTGGGAGGACTACGCGAAGATCGGCTTTTCACGTGATCCGCTCGGACGCATCAGCGCATTGCATCGGCGCTGGTTCGAGTTCTTCGACCTCGATGCCGGTGCGCTGGTGGAAGCGGAGGGCGAGCGTGATGCACGTGATCTGGAGCTGCAGCTGCGTTCGCCGTTCAAGGCGCACCGCGCACCGGCACCGATGACGATCCAGCACAAGGCCGGGGGTCGTACTGAATGGGTACGTGGTGCCAACCAGGCCTTGTCGCTCGCAATTGCTGCGTTGGGTGAACAAGGCTATCGCTGTTACCCGCTGAAGGCGTGGCTGCAGGTGGCGATGCGCCTGCGCATGGACCGGCTGCACGACTGGGCTGTGGTGCAGCTTCCGGAAGAGGAAGGACTGCGGATTTCCGGTGGCCCCGGTGAGGGCGTGCTGCGTGACACGCTCGACGGTTGCCGGGCACTGGATATCGATCCAATGCCCTGGCTGCCTGAATACGTCCAACGCTGGTACACAGGTTGAGCCGCGTTCAACGGGTCCCCGGCTGCTGAACCGGCGCGGCCGGTTGCGCCGCGCACGCAGGGGAGTCGGTGGACGGGCTGGCCAGCTGGCGTGCCAGCTCGGCGTTGGCCACATGGCCGTGCAGGAACAACAGGCTGCCGAAGATGTTCATGAGCGTGCCTCCACTTGAGTGGATTGCACGATACGGGCAGCATGGGCGGGCAAAAAGCGACATTTCCGCAAGCATGCCTTGAGAGGAATTCAAGCCTGATGTCTCGTCCGCCCCTTCATGCCCTGCAGGGTTTCGTGGCCGCCGCGCGGCTGGGCAACCTGTCACGGGCAGCGGCGTCGATGAACCTGACCGTCAGTGCGCTCAGCCATCAGATGCGCCAGTTGGAAGAGCGGCTCGGGCAGCCACTGCTGGTCCGCCAACCGCGTGGCGTCGCCCTCACCCTGGAGGGGCAGCGCCTGCTCGACCAGGTCGGCCCGCATCTGGATGCGATCAACGAAGCCTTCCAGCCCTATGCGGCCCGCGCCGAGCACGTGCTGACGATCAGTGCGGTGCCGTCGATGGCGTCGGCGTGGCTGGTGCCGCGCCTGGGTCATTTCGTGGCTGAGCACCCACAGATCGAGATCAACCTGCAGTCGAGTGAGCGCCTGATTGATTTCGAGCGGCAGCGCCAGTTCGACGCCGCGCTGCGGCTGGGCAGCGGGCAGTGGCCGGGCCTGGTGGTTGAGCCGCTGTTCGACGAGTGGCTGCTGCCGATGGCGAGCCCGGCGCTGATCGAACGCATGGGAGGGATCGACCGGGTGCCACTGAACCAGTGGCCACTGCTGGGGGACCCCGATGGCGCGTGGGGGGCCTGGTTCGCGTTGAGCGGGCAGACCCCGCCGTCGCGCTTCGTAGCGGTGCTGGATGATTCGGAGGCACACCACCGTGCGGCGCTGGACGGGGTGGGCGTGGCGCTGGGGCGGGTGACGCGGGCGCGCTTGTTGCTGGATTCCGGCCAACTGGTTGCGCTGTCCAACCTGCGCCTGAAAACCGCCTGGCCGCATTGGCTGGTCTACCCGCAGCGTTCGGCCCGCCACCGCGGCTTTCTTGCCTTCCGCGACTGGCTGCACGCGCAGGCTGCCGAACACGTGCGGCACATGGCGGACGCTACACTCATCGCACCAGCGTGACCGCCTGCCCGGCGCGCGCGAATGCCTCCTCCAGCAGCGAGCCGGCCTTGATCGCCTCCACTTCCTCGAACAGCGCCTGCAGCGCGTCGGCGGGGCGCGATGCCGGCGCCGCCACCGCCTGCTGGATCGCGGTGAAACGGTCGGCCAGCACGCGGTGGCCGGGATGCGCCCGCGCCCATGCTTGCAGCGGCTGGCGCACGCCGGCGGCGGCATCCAGGCGCTGCAGATCGAACAGGGTGATCGCAGCCGCCGACGTCTCGGCCCGTTCGATCGTGGCGTGGCGCAGTTCGCGGCTGAGAAACAGATCGTAGGCTGCACCGCGGCCCACCGCGATGCGCAGCCCCTCGCGGTCGAGGTCGGTCACCTGCTGCGCGGGACTGTCCTCGCGCACCAGATAGGTGCCTTCGATCTCCACGTACGGAGCACTGAAGGCGATGCGGTCGGCGCGTGCCGGATCGATGGCCAGGAAGGCCAGATCCCAGCCGTCTTCACCTGCCGCAGCGACCACCGAGGCTGCGGCATCGTGACAGGTGAAGCGTGCCTGCACACCCAGGCGCTGCGCCAATATCGCGGCCAGCTCCACCGACGGTCCACGCGGCGAGTGCGCATCGCCCTGCGCCAGCACCGGGTTGCCCAGGTTGATCGCCACGCGCAGGAAGCCCTGCGGTGCCAGCGCACTTTGGTGATCGGCCAGGGACATGCAGGACTCCGCGAGGAAAGGGGCACCCAGCATGCCAGCGCTGCCCTGCAAGGGGGTGTCATGCTGCACGACTGCAGGATGGCCTACCTTCCGTTTGCCGACGAGGCCGCAGGAGATTGCGTTGCAGGCGCGCACGGTTCCGTAGAGCCGAGCCCATGCTCGGCTGCTGTTGACCCAGCCGCCCAAGCTCAGCCGGGCATGGGCTCGGTTCTACAAGGTTGCGGCGTGCGAGCGCTGCAGCCAGTCATTGATCGCCGGGTCAAGCCGCGGGTCGTCGGGCAACTGCATGCCGAATCGTTGCTGCAGTACCTCGCGCACGTCGGCAACATCGTGTAGCGGACGCTTGTCCGGTGCCTGCCCGGGGCGATACTCGGTGTAGTTGCCGCTGCCGATGGTGCGTCGCCAGTCCGGCCCGGTCAGCGACGCGCGCAGTTGGCCAGGGAAGCTGGAGTCGGGATGGGTGCACACGTACCAGTTGCCCACCACGTTGTCGATCGGTGCGGGCACGTGCAGGTCGAAACGGTACATCGCCCGCCAGCCGTCACCGGATTCGGCGGACAGCACGAAATCCCCCTCGCCGGGCAGCCGCTGCAGCAGATAGCGTTCGTGCGGCGTGGCCTGCGGTTGCGGATCATGCAGCCGCAGCGGCACGGTCGGGGTCAGGCTGCCGAAACCGGCATCCACCAGCCAGTCATCGCCGTCCACCTGCACGCGCAGCAGCAGGTGGGTCCGTGCGGTCAGTTCGCCGTCCTGGGCAGCCAGCAGCACGCGCGCGCTCAATGGCTGCGCATCGAAGCCCAGCGCCTGCAGCAGCGCCAGCAGGCCGCCGTTGAGTTCGAAGCAGTAGCCGCCACGACGGTCGTCGAGCAGCTTGCGCTGCACGCTGTCCAGGTCGATCGGTACTGCATCGCGCAGCAGGCAGCTGAGGGTCTCGAACGGCAGCACTGCGTTGTGGCGCTGCTGCAGCAGGGTCAGGCCGGCCAGCGTCAGCGGTGGCGGGGCATCCAGCTGCAGGCGCTGCAGGTAGCGGGGGACATCGAGCGTCGTCATGGCGGCACCGGGCGGGAGGGGAGGTCCACTGTGCTCCCCCAACCGGGGTTGAGGTCAAGGGCGCTGGTCGTGTCACGCCAGCGTCGCCTGCACCCGGTACAAAGGCCGCGTCCGCCCGTCACCGCTGGGCCAGGACGACGAAAGTTCTAAAGTTGCCTTGAATCCGGCCGATACAGGTGCGTCCTTTTGCCTGGAGTCTGTCATGTCGGCCGTTGTCCCCCACCTCCGGTCCCTGCGCACGCGGCTTGCGGCGCTGCGCCCGGCGTCTTCCGGCCTGCTGCTGTGGCTGCAACCGCATCGGCTGAGCGTAGCCAACAAGCTCAAGGCGACCTTGTGGGTCTGTGGCCTGGGACTGGTCGCAATCGCCGCCGTCTATGCCTGGACCGGGCATGCCAGCACGCAGGCTGCGCGCAGCCAGGCCAGCTACCAGCGCGGCAGTGATCTGGCCGCGCGCCTGGCCACGCGGGTGGCCGAAGCGCGCCGCCTGCAGATCCAGTATGCACGCAGTTTCGATGATGCCGACCGCGCGCAGCTGCTGGCCACGCAAAAGGCGCTGCAGGACGATCTGCGGGCGCTGCGCACGATGCCGATGGATGCAGGCCGGCGCAAGGCCCTGCAGGCGCTGACCGAAGCTGCAGGCGCGTTCTCGCAGGGTGTTGCCGCCCTGTTCGAACGGGTCGACGAGATGGGCCGTGGTGAGGCCGGCCTCGCCGCGCAGCTGCAACAGGCTGCAGACGCGCTGCAGGGGCAGGTGGATGCGCAGCAGCGGGATGCGCTGGCGTTGTCCCTGCAGAAGATGCGGCGGCAGGAGGCACTGCTGCTGCTCGACGGTGATTCCACCCACGCCGACCGCGCCAGCGAAGAAAAGCTGCCGTTCGATCTCGCGCTGGCGGGCCTGCCCGCGTATGCGCAGGACACCCTGCGCACCGGAATGGAGGCGTATCAGGCCGCATTGCTGGGGTATACCGCTGCCCGTGTCGGCCTGGATGTGGAAGCGCAGTCGCTGCTGGATACCGCTGCGGGCGTAGCGCCTGCGCTGGCCGCATTCCAGCAGGCACAAGCCGCGGCACTGGCCCGTGCCCAGGCCCGCCAGCAGGCTGGTGCGCGCACGATGAGCGTGCTGTTTGCATTGACCGTGCTGCTGGTCGCCGGTGTGCTGATCACCAGCCTCGTGCTGGTGCTGCGTGCAGTGCGCCAGCCGATCCGTGACACCCTGCGCTTCGCCAGCGACATCGCCGACGACCGCCTGGACACCACCCTGCGCGTCTACAACGCCAACGACGAGATCGGCCAGCTGGCCCAGCGCCTGGTCGACATGCAGCAGCGCCTGCGCGCGCGTATCGAGACCGAGCGTGCCGTGGCGCGCGGCAACACCCGGGTGCGCCAGGCATTGGACAGTGCCCAGACCGGTTTGATGGTGATCGATGCGGAAGGGCAGGTCGCCTACGCCAACCCGGCACTGCTGCAGCTGCTTGACCTGCGGAACGAAGCGCTGGTGGGCAGCGACGCGGTACGCCTGCATCCGGCGTTGGTCAGCCTGGCCGGCGTGCGCCAGCGCGAAGAGCGCGAGATCGGTCATGCCGGCACGCGTTACCAGCTGATTGCCAACCCCGTCATCGATGACGGGCAATTCCTCGGCGTAGCGGTGGAATGGCGCAGTCGAGCGCTGGAGGCCCTGCTGGAAACCGAGGTCGCTGCCCTGGTCGATGCTGCAGCACACGGCGACCTGCACGGTCGCATCGCGCTGGAGGGCAAGCAGGGCTTCGTGCGCACGTTGTCGACCAGCATCAACCGCCTGCTGGCGACGTTTGAAACCAACCTCGGCGACCTGCAGGCATTGCTGGCCGCGCTGGCCCGTGGTGACCTCAGCGTGCGCATGGAGGGTGAGCTGCAGGGCGTGTTCGCGCGCATGCGCGATGATGCCAACGCGACCGTCGCGCAGCTGGGCCGCATCGTCACCCGCATCCAGCACGCCACCTCCAGTATCGATACCGGCGTTGGCGAGATCGTTGCCGGTCATCAAGATCTGTCACAGCGCACCGAGCAGCAGGCCGCCAACCTGGAAGAGACCGCCGCTTCCATGCACGAACTGACCGAGACGGTCGGTCGCAATGCTGATGCCGCAGGCCGTGCCGACGCGCTGGTCAAGGGTGCGGCTGCGGTGGCGCAGCGCGGCGGCGAGGCTGTCGGCCAGGTGGTGGCGACCATGCAGGGTATCAGCGAGGCATCGCGGCGGATCGGCGACATTACCCAGCTGATCGACGGCATCGCCTTCCAGACCAACATCCTGGCGCTGAATGCGGCGGTGGAAGCGGCGCGTGCCGGTGAGCAGGGCCGCAGTTTCGCCGTGGTGGCCGCGGAAGTGCGCCTGCTTGCACAACGCAGCGCAGAGGCGGCCAAGCAGATCAAGGGCCTGATCGAGGATTCGGTGGCGCGTGTGGGACAGGGCAACCAGCAGGCCGAACAGGCCGGCACCACGATGGGCGAGATCGTCGGCAGCGTGCAGCAGCTGGCCGAGCTGCTGGCGGGTATCCGCAGTGCGTCGCAGGACCAGCATGCCGGCATCGCACAGGTGAACCAGACCATCGTGCAGATGGAAGCCAGCACCCAACGTAACGCCAGCCTGGTGGAAGAGGCCGGTACCTCCACGGCGCAGATGCAGGTCCAGGTGCGTGCCCTGGCCGAAGCGGTGGGCGCATTCCGTTTGCAGTCGATGCCGCAGGCGCGCGCCGCGGCGGCCTGGTCAGCCGAGCGTAGGCTCGGCGCTACATCGGCTGCAGGAACACTGTAGAGCCGAGCCCATGCTCGGCTCACACCAGCGTTCGGCGGCAGGAATCAATACACGTCGCGGCGGTAGCGCCCGTTTTCCAGCAGCGTTTCCACCACTTCATCACCCAGCGCGGTTCGCAGCACCTGGTCCACGCCTTCGGCCATGCCCTGCAACGACCCGCAGACATGGATCACCGCACCGCGCTGTATCCAGTCGCGCAGCGTTCCGGTGGCCGCCTGCAGGCGATCCTGCACATAACCGCCGTCGCCATCGCGCGAGAACGCCAGGTCCAACCGGGCGAGATGGCCATCGGCCTGCCACGCTTCGATCTCGTCGGCGAACAGGAAATCGTGCGCACGCTGGCGTTCGCCGAACAACAGCCAGTGCCCGTGTTCGCCTGCACGGGCGGCTTCGCGCAACAGGCTGCGCAGCCCGGCGATGCCGGTGCCGTTGCCGATCAGCACCATCGGCGCGCCAATGACGCGATGGAAACCGGGGTTGCGATGCACGCGGGCGACGATGCCGGCATCGATCGGCGCATGCAACGACAGCCAGCCCGAGCCCAACCCGACTCGACCGGAGGCGTCATGCACCAGCCGCACCACCAGCTCCACCACGCCATCAGCCGTGCAGGAGGCGATCGAATACTCGCGACTGGGCAGCAGCGGCAGCCCGGCCAGCCACAGGCAGGCATCCTGCACCGCCAGCGCAGCATCGGCTTCGGGCAGCTCGCGTTCACTGGCCAGCGCCAGCAGCGTGCGCGGATGGCCATCGACCAGCAGTGGCTGCAGCGGATCCAGCCCATGCGCCTTCAACACGGCACCGGCATGCTGCGCATTGTGGCGGGGCGCGATGTGCAGGATGTCACCCGCCTGCCACTGCACGTCGGCCGGTGCGGCAAGACGGATACGCCAGATGGCTCCGCCGACGCTGCCAGGGTTGAGGCGGTCGCGGCCGAGCAGGCGCCACTCATGCATCTGCGTAGCCGCAGGCAGCACGCTGTCATCGGTGACGATGCCGGTGAGCGCACCCAGCTCCTGCTGCCACCGGCGCAGCGCCGGGACCGAGGCGGCATCGACGTCGACGCGCTCGAACAGTGCACGCGCGCCGTTTCCGATCAACCAGCCATCGACCCGGCGGCCGAAGCCGCAGTAGTGCGGGTACTGGCGGTCACCCAGCGCGAGCAGGCCGAACTGCAGGCCCGAAAGGTCCAGCGCTTGTGCCAGCAACTGCCGCGCTGCGCGCCGGGCGGCATCGGGCGGCTCGCCGTCGCCGAAGGTGCTCAGCACGAACAGCGCGCTCGATGCGCGCAGCAGGAGCGCGGCATCGATGCGCGCCAGCGGCAGCACCCGCACCGCATGGCCGGCCGCCTGCAGCTGTGCCGCCGCGCGCCACGCCAGCTGTTCGCCCAGTCCGCTCTGGCTGGCATGCACCACCAGCCACGCTGCGTTGCCGGCGTCGCTGGCCGGCATCGGTAGCGCCTGGCGCAGCCCGCGCGCGGCACGCTGGCTGCGGCGGCGGTCCAGGTACAGCATCCAGCCGGTGATGAAGAACAGGCTCATGCCCAGGCTGCTGAGCATCACCACCACGCGCCCGGGTACACCGAAGTAGCTGCCCGAATGCAGCGCGAACACGCTGGTGGCCAGCTGTCCGCCCGCGCCCTGGCGTGCGTACGGGCGGGCATCGAGAACCGCACCGCTGGCCGGATCGAGCTGCAGCAGGTCATGCGCACGATCGTGGTGGCCGCCGCGCTGCGACGGATCACCGGCCATCACCCGCACGTTCAGCGCCTGCCCGGGCTTCTCCGGCAGGCGCAGGTCAATGAAGCCGGCGCGCACGCCCGGCAGCGCGTACAGCGTGGCTTCAATGCGGTGCAGGTCCAGCGATGCATCGGTGGCAACCTGGCGCTTGGCCGCCGGTGGGACGCCCAGCAGCGTGCTGGCCGCGCTGCGATACCCGTCGAACGACCACCACAGGCCGGTCAGCGCACTCATCAGGTAGATCAGCAGCACCCAGGTGCCGACTACCGAGTGCAGGCTCCACAGGAAGCCGCGCCCGCTGCGTTTCCACTCCACTGCCAGCCAGCTGCGCCAGTGCCACCAGCGTCGTGGCCAGCGCAGGTAGAGGCCGGACAGGGTGAAGAACAGCAGGGCGATGGCACAGCTGCCGGTGATCCACTTGCCGCGTTCGCCCGCGGCAAGGTGGCGATGCAGGTCCTCGACGAAGTCGAAGAACGCCTGGCCGCGCAGGGCGCTGAAGCGCTCACCGCTGTACGGGTCGAAGTACACCCAGTGGTCCTTGCCGCCGGCAAAGCGCGCGACCGACGGCCGCTGTCCGGTGGCATCGATACGCAGGCGTTGCAGGGGGCGTTCGCTGCCGGCCTGGAGCAGCGGCACCAGTTCACTGAGTGCAAGGGGATGCTGTCCGTCGGCATGGTGCTCGGCGATCTCGGCAAAGCCGGGATTGGCAGCGCGCAGCAGCTCGTCCTCGAAGGACAGCACGGCGCCGCTGAGGCCCATCACGGCCAGGACGGCACCTGCGGTGATGCCCAGCAGCCAGTGCAGTTGGAACAGGACGTTCTTGAACATCGAAGAAGGAGGGCCCGGGAGGCTGCCGCCCGCATCCTGCGCAACAGCAAATGAGAATTAGTCGCGGAATTCTCCGTGGCGCGTTGGCTGCGGTCAAGCCGTTGGACAGAGGCCGGGCTGTGCCTGGCCTCTGCCCCCGTCGCGGTGTACTTGGACGCAGGGACGCAGCCTTCCCTGGCTGTCGTCCCGGGTCTTCACGCAGGGCTCAGAACTTCCAGCCTACCCGCGCGTAATAGAAGCCGCCGTTGAATCCATAGGGCGAGTGCACGGGGTACTGCGCACCGGCCACCCCGCTCCAGGGGTTGTCGGCCGGCGTGCGGTCGAACAGGTTCTGCGCGCCGAGGCTGAAATACAGGCCCGAATCGAACTTCCAGCCCACCTCTGCATCCACGATCAGCGCGCTGCCGCCATAGATCGGCAGGCCCCCGTCCTCGGCGGAGATCACGCCGCTGTCCAGATGGTCTTCGTACCAGCTGCTGTAGTAATTGAAGCGCAGGTTGGCATGGAAGATCTGCCGCTGGTGGTGGATGCTGAAGTAGCCCTTGGTCCTGGGCAGCGATTTCTCCAGCTTGTAGACGCGGGCTTCGTCGATGAAGTCGGTGTCGTAGCGATCCACCTTGGTGCGGTTCCAGTTGGCGGCAAGCGAGTAGGTGGTTACCCCGCCGAAGTGATCGCTCTTGAAGCTGGTCACCAGATCCACGCCGGTCGTGGTGGTATCGAAGGCGTTGCCGAAGTAGGTCACCTGCGAGATGGAGGCGGCCTCCGCATTGCCGCCGGCCACCAGCGCCGCGCGCTCTTCCGGGGTGACCGCAAAGCTGGTGCTCAACGCGATGCGGTCTTCCACCTTGATCTGGTAGCCGTCCAGGGTGATCAGCCAGTCGCCCGCGGTCCACACCGCTCCCAGTGACACATTCCTGGACTCTTCCGGACTGAGCGGCTGGGCGCCCTTCAGTTGCGCGATCGGGTTGGTGGGCGGAAGCGTGGCAATGTCCTCCAGCGCGGTGCCGCCGAACACGGTGCTGATCTGGCTGACGTTGGCTTGGCCGGGAGTCGGTGCGCGGAAGCCGGTGTTGTAGGCACCGCGCAGGGCGAAGTGCTCGTTGAAGTCGAAACGCGCGGTGAACTTGCCGGTAGTGGTGCTGCCGAACGAATCGTAGTCCTCGTAGCGCAGCGCACCGGCCAGCAGCAGCTTGTCGGTGAGCTGGGCTTCCAGGTCGGCATAGGCCGCCCAGTTGCGGCGATCAAAGGTGCCGGCGGTGCGCGTGCTGAAACCATTGAAACCGTTGGAGCCAAGCGCGAAGCCCTGTTCGGTCAGCGGGCCGATGGCGGTGGATGGGCCATCACCGGGGCTGATCCTGAAGCTCTCCTCGCGCCATTCGGCGCCCATCGCCAGGCGCAGCGGCTGGCTGCTGAAGCTGGCCGGTATGTCCCGGCTTACGTCCACGTTGAGGTTCTTTTCGGTCTGGGTGTTACCGCCGGGTCGGAACAGCAACCCGGCCGGCTGGTCAGGCCCGAGCGACGCGTTGACGGTGTTGTAGATGGTGAATTCAATATCGTTGCGGCCCCAGGAGCCGCTTACGTCCCAGTACCACTGGCCCCACGTGCCCTTGGCGCCAGCGAACACCGAAGCGTCCTCCAGTTCGCCGCCGAAGCGTGGGGTGAAGCCACCGGGCAGACTGGAGAGGAAGGTGAAGCAGTTGGCCGGCAGTGCACCCACGGCGCCACTTACGGTGCTGTAGGGCAGCAGGCTGCCGGCGCCGTCGCGCAGGGCGATGGAAGGGCAACTGCCCACGCCGGTCAGGTTGCCCACCAGCAGCGTCTCACCCCCATCATTGGAGTACACGCCCGAACGCGCGGTGGGGTCGCGGTAGTAGAACCCGCCGTCCACCTCGCGCTTGGCATAGTTGCCGAACAGGTAGAACTCCACGTTTTCGGTGTTGTAGCCGAGGTTGGCGACCAGCTTGAGGTCGTCGTCCACCTTCGGCGATCCCCAGATCTGCGCCGGGTCGTTCACCCCGGGGTAGCCGGCCGCCGCCACCGCGGCGGCATCATCGCGCTGCACGCTGCGCGAAGTGTCGTCGGCCTTGCGCCACTCAGCCGTCAGGGTGGCGAAACCGTGCTCGGTCAGCGGAAGGCCGATCTGCGCCGAGTACTGGGTGGTAAGCCCGTCGCCCTTGTAGTACTGCCCGGCGAAGACCTCGGCAGTACCGCCTTCGCGCAGCTTCTTCAGGCCGAAGTTGAGCACGCCGGCGATGGCGTCCGATCCATATTGCGCGGCGGCACCGTCGCGCAGTACGTCGACCTGCTCCAGTGCCAGTGACGGGAACACCGAAAGGTCAGGGCCCTGCGCACCATCGGAGAGGCCATGGCCGAGGAAGGTGATCACCGCCGAGCGGTGGAAACGCTTGCCGTTGACCAGCAGCAGGGTGTTGTCCGGCGGCAGGCCACGCAGGTTGGCCGGACGCACCAGGCTGGCCGCATCGTCGATGGGAATCGTGCTGACGTTGAAGGAAGGCACCAGCACCTTGAGCTGGTCGAGGGCGTCGGTCGCGCCCTGGTTGCGGAACTCTTCACCGCTGATGATGTCGATCGGCACCGCCGACGACGACACCGTGCGCGGTTTGGTGCGGCTGCCCAGCACCGAAACGGTATCCAGGGTGGTGGCCGCGTCGGGCGTCGTCGATGTGCTGCTGTCCTGCGCCCATGCAGCGGGGCTGGTGGACAGCAGCGCGGTGGCGAGGGCCACCATTACTGCGGATGCCAAGGGCGTGATTGCGTCTGGAGCCCGAACACTTCTGCGAATTCCGTGTTTCATGCATGCACCCTGCAGTCGATTTGAGTGGTTTGTCGGTCAGTGGTTCATCCTGTTGGTTCTCCTTGCAGCCAGGGCCCTGGTCGCTAAACGTAGAATTAACAGAACGTAAACCGTACCGCAACGGATCTTTCGATTTAAGGTGCAAAGTCGCGGAATGGATCGCAGAACAGTCTCATATGTATGCTGAAAGCACGTAGTATGTGCTTCAGGCAACCATCAGGATGTCCCGTGTCTACGCTCATTGCCGATCCCGTTGCACAGGTCCGCGCCTTCAACCGCTTCTACACCCGCAGGATCGCCGTGCTCGAGGAGCGGTTGCTGCACAGCGACTTCACCCTCACCGAAGCGCGGGTGCTGTTCGAACTGGCGACGGGCCAGGGCATCACAGCTGCGCAGCTGGGCCATCAGCTGGACCTCAACGCGGGCTACCTCAGCCGGCTGTTGAGCGGGCTGCAGGCGCGCGGCCTTGTTCAACGCGAGCCATCGGTGATGGACGCGCGCGCGAACCGGCTGGTGTTGACCGAGGCGGGCCGCGCCGCCTTCGCACAGCTGGATGCAGCGTCCAGCGAAAGCATCGGTGCCATGCTGGGAGGCATCAGTGAAGCGGGATGCCAGCGCCTTCTGGAGGCGATGGGACAGATCCAGGCGCTGCTGGGAGGTACATCGTCGGGTTGCGTGCTACGCGATCCCCGCCCCGGCGACATGGGCTGGGTGATCCAGAAGCACGGCGCGCTGTATGCACGCGAATTCGGGTGGAACGCCGAGTTTGAAGCGCTGGTGGCCGACATCGTCACCCGCTACCTGCGCGAGCATGACCCGCAGACCGAGCGCTGCTGGATCGCCGAACTGGATGGCACCGCGGTGGGCTCGGTGTTCGTGGTCCGGCACGACGCGCACAATGCCAAGCTGCGGCTGCTGCACGTCGATGCCAGTGCGCGCAGGCGGGGCATCGGGCAGCGGCTGGTGGAGGAGGCGATGAGTTTCGCGCGCGCGGTGGGCTACAAGCGCATGGTGCTGTGGACCAATGCCGCGCTCACCGACGCGCGCGGCCTGTACGAACGGGCCGGTTTCGAGTTGATAGCAGAGCAGAACGAACAGCTGTTCGGCCAGCCGCAGGTGTCCCAGCTGTGGGCGCGCCCGCTGGTCTGATGCGATCGGCCGCAGCGCATGCTGCCTGGACCCGCATGCTGCCGGCGCAGGACGTTCTCCAGCAGGTTGTTGAGTGGCACCTGCACCGCCGACGCAGGCCTATGGGGCGGCCCATGCCTCGATCTCGCCGTGGGCGAACGGTCCCAGCTTCGCTTTTACCATTCGCCCCTGCGCATCGAACAACACGCTGTAAGGCAGCAAGCCTTGCGCGTTGCCGAGCTGCACGCTGGCATCGCGCGGGCCCGGTGTCTCGATCACGATCGGGTAGTCCACCGGCACCTGCTGCAGGAAACCGCGCACGTCGTCCGTGGTGTCCAGCGCCAGACCCAGCACCTGCACACCGTTGTCGCCCTGGGCATCGGCGAAGCGCGCCAGTTCGGGCATCTCTTCCACGCAGGGCGCACACCAGCTGGCCCAGACGTTGATCAGCAGCGGTCGGCCGGCAAAGCGATCGCGCAGGACCAATGGCTGTCCCGCCAGGTCCGGCAGTGTCAGCGCGGGCAACTGATCGCCCACCTGCAGCGTGGGCTTCATGGCCGTCGCCCTGGAAGCCGTCGCTGGCGCGGCAGGTGATGATGGGTCGGGTGCCAATCGATGCCCGGCCCACAGGCCCAGGCCGGCGGCCAGCACCGCTGTCCACAGCAGCGCTGGCCGTTGCCACTTCATCGTGCGGTGCGCAGCAGCGCTTCCTCGACCACCGCCTGGGTCAGCAGGGTCGGCAGCACGGTCGGCGGCGCGCCGGGGCCGTACACCACGTACAGCGGTACGCCCACCGCCTTGTGCTCTTCCAGGAACGTGGTGATCTGCGGGTCGACGTTGGTGTAGTCACCGCGCATGTACACCGCATTGGTGCGCTTGAGCAGTTCCTTGAACTCCGGCCGTGACAGCACCGCACGTTCGTTGGCCTTGCAGCTCACGCACCAGTCGGCGGTCATGTTGACGAACACCACGCGGTTGTCGGCGCGCAGGCGGTCCAGCAGCTGCGGCGAATACTCGACCACGTTGTCGCTGGCGGCCTGTGCGGCCCTCGCCGGCGGTGCCAGCTGGGTCACGCCCCAGGCCGGAACCAGCGCACCGATCGCCAGCAGCACGCCGAGCAGGGTCCCCGCACGCGAGCCGGTCCAGCGGTTGCGTTCAAACAGCCACAGGCCGAACGCGAACAGCAGCAGGCCACCCAGCACCAGCGCCATGCCGTCCACGCCGCGCTGCTTGCCCAGCACCCACAGCAGCCACAGCGCAGTGGCGTACATCGGGAAGGCCAGCACGTGCTTGAGCGTTTCCATCCACGGGCCGGGCTTGGGCAGGCGGCGTGCCAGCGCTGGCACGAAGCCGATCAGCAGGAACGGCAGCGCCAGGCCCAGGCCGAGGAACAGGAACACGGTCATCGCCTTCAGCGGCGGGGCAATGAAGGCGTAGGCGATCGCACCGCCCATGAACGGGCCGACGCAGGCACTGCCGACCACGCAGGCCAGCGCACCGGTGAAGAAGTCACCGGCCGGGCCGCTGCGGCTGGCCAGCGACTGGCCAAGGTTGCCGATGCCGCCGCCGAGGGTGAACACGCCGGACAGGCTCAGGCCCACCGCGAACATGATGTAGGCCAGTGCCGCCACCACGCCCGGGTGCTGCAACTGGAAGCCGATGCCGACGGCGTTGCCGATCGCGCGCAGGCTGACCATCAATGCGCCGATCACGGCGAACGCGACCAGCACGCCCAACGTGTACCAGAGCGCGTGGCTGCGGGCGCGCTGCGGGCTTTCGCCGCTCTGCGCCAGGCTCAGCACCTTCAGCGACAGGATCGGCAGCACGCAGGGCATCAGGTTCAGCACCAGTCCACCGGCCAGCGCCAGCAGCAGCACCCAGACGAACGAACGGTCCGGGTTTGGGGTGGTCGCCGGCGGACGCGTGCGCAGCGCATTGTCACCACGCGCGTCGGTGGCGAACGCGTTGCCTGCGCCCTGGCCGCCCGTGGCGGCGGGAGTGGCGTTGCCGTCGTTGGGTACGGTCGGCAGCAGGCGCAGCGGTACGCCATTGGCGGATTCACGCGGCGCACCGGCAGCGCGCAGCGCATTGACGGCTTCCTCGCGCACTGGCGCCTGGCCGGTGCCGGCGTTGAGCTTGCCGGCCGGAATCGACAGCTTCACCCGACGGGTCATCGGCGGGTAGCAGATACCATCGGTCTGGCAGCCCTGGAAGGTCACCACCAGGGTGCTGTCGACCGCATCAGTAACGGTGCGGCGCAGCGGCAGCGGCACTTCCACCTGGTTGAAGTACACCGAGACATCGCCGAAGTGCTCGTCGCGATGCGACTGCGCGGCCGGCCAGCGCGGCTTGTCGGCGAGCACGCCGGCGCTGCCTTCCAGCTTCAGCGAAGTGCGGTCGCGGTACAGGTAGTAGCCGGGTGCCGGGCTGAAGCGCAGCAGCAGGGTGTTGCCGTCGCTGGCGATGGCATCGAAGCCGAACGCCTGTTCCGACGGCAGCGGCAGCGCCTGGCTGTTGTTGGCCGCGCCCGGCAGGCGCAGGCCACCGCTGTTGCCGGCACCGGCCAGCGGGTTGTTGAACGGACTGGCGGCACCGGTACGCGCGGCCGGCACCGCGGCCGCCGCACCGGCACCCGGCAGGGTGACCTGCACCACGCGCTTCTGCGGCGGGTAGCAGACGCCGGCATCGGCGCAGCCCTGGTAGCGTACTTCCAGGCTGATGGTGCCGGCAGCGTCCGTCGGCGTGCCGGGCAGGGTGGCCTGCAGGCGCTCGCGATAGGTTTCGACCTCGCCGAAGAAATCATCGTGGTGCCTGTCACCCTTGGGCATCTGCAGCGTGCCGGCATTGAAGGCCGGATCCGCCTTGACGCTGGTGCGGTGGCGATACAGGTAGTAGCCCGGTGCGATCTTGAACTGCAGTTGCACCTGGCCCCGTTCGGGGGCCGTGGCGGTCAGCGCGAACGCCTGGTCCACCGGCAGCAGGTCCTTCTCATCCAGGGCCAAGGCGGGCAGCGAGAGCCACAACAGGGCGCACAAGGCAGCGCCACGCGCAAACAGAGTCTTCAATCAGTGTCCTCCCGGGTCTGTGCCCGGATCCAGTCCAGATACGCCGGCAGGCCGGCCCGGGTTTCGACCGCGATGCACTCCGGGAGTTCATACGGATGCAGTTCGACGATCCGGGCGATTGCGTCATCGACGCGGCTCGCGGTGGTCTTTACCAGCAGCTGCAGCTCGGCATCGGTGGTCACCTCGTCCTGCCAGCGGTAGGTGGACTGCACGCCATCAAGGCGGGTCACGCACGCGGCCAGGCGCTCGCCGACCAGCGCGTGCGCGATGCGCTCGGCACTGGCCCGGTCCGGGCAGGTGGTCAACAGCAGCAGCACGGGATCGACGGTCGGCATGACCGTCGAGTATAGGGCCGCCGCCGGGCCCTGACCCGGCGGCGGCAGTGGACCGCAGCGTTGCGCGGTCAGTTGGCCAGCTGGCAGGTGGCTGGCTTGGCCGAGGTGAACAGGGCCGGGGTGGCCCACTCGGGGTGATCGATGAACGGGTTGCGATTGCCCTGGAAGCTGTAGACCACGTCATTGCGGGCACGCTCGGCATCATCCGGCGGATCGGACAGGTGCCAGTCGATCAGCGTCGACAGCAGGCCCATGTAGGCCGGCGAACTGCTGGTCTTGACGATCTTGCTGCGGTCGTCGGTCAGCTCCAGGTCCGGCTCGGACTGACCGGTGGCCGCATCCTTGCCACCCTCATAGCGGATCGCCATGTACATCACCGCACGCGCCATGTCGCCCTTGCGCTTGCCCCACACCTCGAAGGTGCCGGTGTTGCCGTCCGGCGTGCGCACCCAGTTGGAATTGCCCGGGTAGCCACCGCTGCCGCCGCCCTGCCCATTGTTGGCTTCGGTGGCACGCTCGCCGCAGCTGGCATCGCACTTGGCGAACGGCTTGTTGCCACGGTCGGCGTTCCACTGCGCGTCGGTCAGGTACAGCATGTGGGTGTCGGTGTACGGCGCGTAGGGCAGGCCCTTGTCACCGGTGGTGGTGGCAAAGCCCAGCGAGTTCGGCCAGGTGTGCTCGCGGTTGTAGGTCAGGCCGCTGCCGGTGCCCGCACGATCACTGACCTTGGCGTAGCTGCGGTTGCGGTAGGCATCGAGGATGCGGTTCGGGTTGTTCGGATCCTCGTCGGCGATTTCCAGGATGGTCCAGGTGCTGGTGCCCGAGCCGCTGTACGGGTAGGCGGTGTGGCCCTTGATGGTGGCGTGCAGCGAGCAGCGCAGCTGGCTGGGGCTGCTGGTGTTGACCCTGGAGTAGTAGCCGGCCGGCACGCCCGGGTTGCCCGGGTCCGGATTGCCGCCGGTGCTGGCCACGGTGAAGGCGATGCGGCTGTCGGCGGCCGGATGCGCGCCCTGCAGGTCGGTGATGCGCGCGGCGCGGATGTCGAAGCGGCAGGCTTCACCGGCCACCAGCGCGGTATTGGTGGACAGCTTCACGCTGCGGCCGCTGGCCGGGAAGGTCAGCGGCACGCTGCCGGAGGTGCCGCAGCTCAGGGCGAAGGCGCCACTGGCCAGGTTCACCGTCTCGCTGAACACCACTTCCAGGTCGGCGGCAGCGGGGAAGGTACTGCTGCCCTGCGCCGGGGTGGTGGTGGAGACTGACGGCGGCGTGTTGGCGCCTGGCGTGCCACCGCCGCTGAAGGTCTGGCCGTTGTTGCAGCTGCCGAACGTCTGGCCGGCAGATTCGGCCCAGGTGAAGTGGGCGTACTGGCTGCCGCTGCCGGTCAGCTGCAGCGAGGTGCCCGGCGCGGTGCTGTTGCTTTCGGCCACCGGGATGTTCTGGCTGGTCATGCCGGCAGCAGGGCCACCGGAGGCGGTGATGGCACCCTCGTAGCTGAGGAACTGGACCACCTTGCCGCTGGCATCGACCAGCGCGATGCCGTCGTTCGGACCATTCTGGAGGCCGTTGGTCGGATAGTTGACCACAGCGATACTGGCGCTGCCGCAGCCGGCGGCGGTGCCGGCCGGGACCGGGGTGTTGGCATAGACGGTGGCGGCCGACGGATTGCTGCCGTTGTAGAGGTACAGGCGGTAGCCGGACAGGTCCTCACCGGCAGTGGCTACGACCTCGATCGCTTCGCCGACGTCACCGGCGGCGGTGCTGTCGTCGTAGTGCAGTTCATTGATGAAGACCTCGGCCTGGGCCGGCGCGGCGGCCAGCGCCAGCAGGCAGGCGGCGGCAAGCGGGGACAGCAATCGCATCGACTACTCCTTGTGATTGGGAATGCCTGACCGAGCCTAAGGCCGATCCAGTGACACTTTGTCGTAAATGAACGTCAGATATCTGACAGTGCGACGCTTGTCACCGAAATTGTCCAGGACCGACGCCTTGGCCGACGCGCGCGGGCGGAAAAATTTTTTTCATTCCGCCCTTGAAAGGGGACGGCGGGGCTCCATCTCTGCCCTGCTCCCGACGTTGTCGGGTTTCTTCACGTGCGGTTCTGGCACTCGCCCGGGGTGAGTGCTAACATCGCCGGACTTTTTTAGACCAATCAATCACTTAAGAGGTCTCCTATGAGCATCAAGCCGCTGCACGACCGCGTTGTGGTCAAGCCGATCGAAGCCGACGAAATCTCCGCCGGTGGCATCGTCATCCCCGACTCGGCCAAGGAAAAGTCCACCAAGGGTGAGGTCGTGGCCGTCGGCCCGGGCAAGCCGCTGGACAACGGCAACGTGCGCGCGCCGTCGCTGAAGGTCGGCGACAAGGTCATCTACGGCCAGTACGCCGGCAGCTCGTACAAGAGCGAAGGCGTCGAATACAAGGTCCTGCGCGAAGACGACGTGCTCGCCGTCATCGGCTGAGCCTCGGCGCGACCTGTTTCAACCTGATCCCAAACTCCCAGCCGCCGGGCATCGTCCGGCGCTACCAATGAGGTAAATGCAATGGCTGCCAAGGATATTCGTTTCGGTGAAGACGCCCGTTCGCGCATGGTGCGCGGCGTCAATGTTCTCGCCAATGCCGTCAAGGCCACCCTGGGCCCGAAGGGCCGCAACGTCGTGCTGGAAAAGAGCTTCGGCGCCCCGACCATCACCAAGGACGGCGTCTCCGTCGCCAAGGAAATCGAACTGGCTGACAAGTTCGAGAACATGGGCGCGCAGATGGTGAAGGAAGTTGCGTCGCGCACCAACGACGATGCCGGCGACGGCACCACCACCGCCACCGTGCTGGCCCAGGCCCTGATCCGCGAAGGCGCCAAGGCCGTTGCCGCCGGCATGAACCCGATGGACCTCAAGCGCGGTATCGACAAGGCCGTTTCGGCTGCCGTCGCCGAGCTGAAGAACATCTCCAAGCCGACCGCCGACGACAAGGCGATTGCCCAGGTCGGTACCATCTCGGCCAACTCGGATGAGTCGATCGGCCAGATCATTGCTGACGCGATGAAGGAAGTCGGCAAGGAAGGCGTCATCACCGTTGAAGAAGGCTCGGGCCTGGACAACGAGCTGGACGTGGTCAAGGGCATGCAGTTCGACCGCGGCTACCTGTCGCCGTACTTCATCAACAACCAGCAGTCGCAGACCGCTGACCTGGATGATCCGTTCATCCTGCTGCACGACAAGAAGATCTCCAACGTCCGTGACCTGCTGCCGGTGCTGGAAGGCGTCGCCAAGGCCGGCAAGCCGCTGCTGATCGTCGCTGAAGAAGTCGAAGGCGAAGCGCTGGCGACCCTGGTGGTCAACACCATCCGTGGCATCGTCAAGGTCGTGGCCGTCAAGGCCCCGGGCTTCGGCGACCGTCGCAAGGCGATGCTGGAAGACATGGCCGTGCTGACCGGCGGCACCGTGATCTCCGAAGAAGTCGGCCTGTCGCTGGAAAAGGCCACCATCAAGGACCTGGGCCGCGCCAAGAAGGTGCAGGTCTCCAAGGAGAACACCACCATCATCGACGGCGTCGGCGACAAGGCCAACGTTGATGCACGCGTGGCGCAGATCAAGACCCAGATCCAGGACACCTCCTCGGATTACGATCGCGAGAAGCTGCAGGAACGCGTTGCCAAGCTGGCCGGCGGCGTTGCCGTGATCAAGGTCGGCGCCTCGACCGAAATCGAAATGAAGGAAAAGAAGGATCGCGTCGACGACGCCCTGCACGCCACCCGTGCAGCCGTTGAAGAAGGCGTGGTCCCGGGCGGTGGCGTTGCCCTGGTCCGCGCGATCACCGCGCTGGCCGGCCTGAAGGGTGCCAACGAAGACCAGAACCACGGCATCCAGATTGCCCTGCGTGCGATGGAAGCCCCGCTGCGCGAGATCGTGGCCAACGCCGGCGACGAGCCGTCGGTCATCATCAACAAGGTCAAGGAAGGCACCGGCAGCTTCGGCTACAACGCGGCCACCGGCGAGTTCGGCGACATGCTGCAGTTCGGCATCCTGGACCCGACCAAGGTGACCCGTTCGGCCCTGCAGAACGCGGCCTCGATCGCCGGCCTGATGATCACCACCGAAGCCATGGTTGCCGAAGCTCCGAAGAAGGACGAGCCGGCCATGGGCGGCGCTGGTGGCATGGGCGGCATGGGCGGCATGGGTGGCATGGACTTCTAAGTCCACGCCTCCGGCGGTCGTTGCCGGCCTCGGTCGGCACGCCTTCCCGATGTGATGTAAAGAAGAACCCCGCCGCAAGGCGGGGTTTTTCGTTGCCCGGTTGCCGTCGCCGCAGTGCATCGCTACGCTCGGTGACCATGCCTACTTCGTTCATCGTCGTTGACGACTTCCTTTCTCCCGCCGATGCGCAGGGGTTGCGCCAGGCGGCACTGGGCCTGGACTATCCCGTCCAGGAGGGCGCATTCCCCGGCCGCAATTCACAGCAGCGGCTGGAGTTGGAGGGACTGTCCGGTGCGGTCTCGCGACTGGTCAACGAATCGCTGCGGCCGGTCAACCCGCTGCAGTCGCACGGCAAGTTCCGCCTTACCCTCGCCGGCGACATCGGCCGCGCCAAGGTGCACGCCGACCACTCGCACTGGTCGGGCATTCTCTACCTGAGTGCACCGGAGCACTGCGAGGGCGGCACCGAGTTCTTCCGCCATCGCCGTACCGGCACCGAGCGCATGGCCCTGGACGCGGCGGAGCTGGCCGCATTGGGCTACGCCAACGGCGGCGACATGCATCGCGACATCATCGAGCGCGACAGCAACGACGACAGCCAGTGGGAAATGACCATGCGCATTCCGATGCGCTTCAACCGGCTGGTGCTGCTGCGGCCCTGGTTCTGGCACACCGCCGGGCCAGCGTTCGGTGATCGACCGGAGAATGGCCGGCTGGTATACCTGATGTTCTTCGAGCAGGCGCGCTGAGGAGTGCCATCCACGCATGGCGTGGATGCTCCCCCCTGGCCGCGTTCGCCATGCAGGCGTGATCGCACCCTCATTCGACGAATGCCTTCGCCGCACCATACTCCCACTGCCACGGCACGCCGGTATCGCCCAGTACGAATGCCACCAGTGCCGGGAACGCAGCTTCCGCCCGTACATCGTTGCCCAGAATCACCACGCAGCGTTTGTGCCGTTCGATGCACACCAGCGTGTTGCCGACCGCATCGTCGTGGCCGCCCTTGTAGAAGCCTGCGCCCTGCGGGCCGCGGAACGTCACCACGCCCAGGCCCGCGGCCAGATCCTTGCGTTGCTGCGCCACGGGCAGCTCCGGCTGCAGCGTGGGGAACTGGCTGGCGGTGGTGATCGGCAGCTGCGGCCGCACCAGTTCCCTGCGCATTGCAGGCGACAGCCCATCGCCGCGGACATAGCCGGCGGCGAAGCGCGCCATGTCGGCGATGGTGGTATCCATCGAACCGGCCGCACGCACGCGGCTGCGTTCATCGTGCGGCTCGGCCGTGCCTTCCGCTGTCCAGCCATCGGCCAGGTTGGCGGCGAAATCCTCACGCCACATCATGCTGGTGCGGACCATGCCGAAGCGGTCGAATACCTGCCGCTGCATCAATGCACCCACGTCCTGGCCAAGCCGTCCACGCTCGATCACGAACTGCAACAGGATCAGCCCTTCGCCGGAATAGCCGTAGCGGCTGCCGGGATCGAAGTGGAACCTCAGCCGGCCATCCGGTTCGAGAAAGCCGAAGTTGGCGAAGCCACTGGAATGGTTGAGCAGCAGGCGCGGGGTGAGCTGGCGCCAGCGCGCATCATCGGCCAGTACGCTGTAGTCGGCGTACTTCTTCGGCTCCGGCGGGTAGTCCGGCAGCGGCTTGTCCAGCGCCGTGGCGATGCTGGCGTCCAGCTCGATCCGCGCATCCTGGGCAAGCTGTGCGACCAGGTGGCCGAACGCCATCTTGGTCAGCGAGGCGGCGTACATCACGGTATCGGTGCGCAGCGGCTCGCCTGCGGCGTTGCGTTCGCCGTAGGCGGCCACGTGTACCACCTTGCCGCCATCGATCACCGCCAGCGCCATCCCGCGCGCATGCGCCGCCTGCATCAGCCGCTGTGCTTCGGCATCGATGCGCGCGGGCGAGGGTAGCGGCGGCCCGGCCAGCACGGCCGGCGGGAGCAGCGTCAGCAACAGCAGGACAGCACGGCGCATGCGTGGAACTCCTGGCGGGACGTGGCGCGATGCTACGCCTGCCAGCTCCCGCCGTCATGCGCCGGACGTCAGCCGGGTCGGCGCAGGCAGATCCGCGCGGCACCCGCACCGATGTCCACCTGGCCACCGCGCATCGCGTCGGCACCGAGGATCAAGGCCGGTCGCGCCTCCAGGCCGATCGCCCTGAACACCGGCAGTTCGCTGATCCGGACCTCCATCGGCGGGTGCTGCCAGTTGCCGCCGGTCATGCCGGGCAGGGTGTACAGCCAGGTTGCCTGTGCACCGCCACCCAGCCCCTCGGTGCCCTCTTCACGTGCACGCACCCGAGCATCGCTGCCGTCGGTGCGCAGGCCCAGTGCGCGGGCTGCTTCGGCGTTGAGGACGGTCTGCGCGGCACCGGTGTCGACCACGGCGATGGCGTCCACGCCGGGCGTACCCAAGGCAAGCGTGATGAAGCCGAACTGGCGCAGGCCGTCATCGCGGCCGGGCAGCGCATTGGGTTGGCAACCCGGCCCTTCCAGGTCCAAGCCGCCGGGTGTCCACAGCGCCAGTTGATTGCGGCCGAAGTCCCAACGGGTGTCCCAGCGCCCGGTCAGGTCGTTGCCGATCAAGCCGTCAATGGCCGGATCATCGCCCTTCGCCAGCGATGACAGGTCGACCTGCATGCCGCTGGCCTTCAATTGCCAACTGCCCAGCTGCCACGCTGTGCTGCGCATGCGCTGCAACCGCGCCGCCTTCGCGCTCGCGCCCTGGGCCTGCGACATTGCCGCTTCCGCATTCTGCAAACCATAGCGCCGCACTACGCGTGCATCGACCAGGGTTGCCCCGGCGGCACTGTCGACCACGAAGCGCAGCGGCTCTGAACGCCCGTCCAGCGAGACGGCCACTGCCGGATGACCGCCCTGCATCCACATCGGCAGGACGTGCTCGGCGGCATCGGAGGCGAGCGCCGGCAAGGGGATGGCGAACAGGGGCATCAGGAACAGGCGCAAGGGGAGACTCCGCAGTGATCGTGGGCGACCATTGGCGCGCAGCGGCGTATCACCGCGATATCGGCATTGATACCGTCCTGATACACAGGTGCGGGATACTGAGGCAATGAACACTCCCATCCGCGTCATCGTCGTCGATGACGATGCCAGCATTCGCGACGCCATCGCCGACCACCTGCTGCTGCACGGCTACCAGGTGCGTGTGGCGGCGGATGCAACAGCGCTGGACGTGTTGCTGCAGGTTGAACGTCCTGACCTGATCATCCTCGACTGGATGATGCCCGGTGAGGATGGCCTGTCGGTTTGCCGCCGGCTGCAGGCGCGGGCGATCCCGATCCTGATGCTGTCGGCGATGGGGGCCGCGCCGGATCGCGTGATCGGCCTGGAGATGGGCGCGGACGACTACCTGGCCAAGCCGTTTGACCCGCGCGAGCTGTTGGCGCGGGTTCGCGCGCTGCTGCGCAGGCAGGACAAGCTGCGCGCACAGGTGGCCAGCGAGCTGCGGTTTGATGGCTGGCGATTGCTGCCTGACCAGCGTCGCCTGTTCGCGCCGGATGGCGCCGAACTGGTGCTGAGCCGCGGTGAATTCTCCCTGCTGCTGGCACTGGCTGAACGTCCCGGGCGGGTGCTGGCGCGCGAACAGCTGCTGCAGTTGAGTCGCGGAGAAGCCAGCGACAGCGTGGACCGTGCCGTCGACCTTGCGATCAGCCGCCTGCGCCGCAAGCTCGGGCAGGCCGCGTCCGGCGCTGAAGCCCTTGTGCAGACACTGCGTGGCGAAGGGTACCGCTTCAACGCGGAGGTAGGGGTGTTGTGAGCAGCCGGTGGTCAACCACCCGCTGGATCGCGATGCTGGCCTTGGCCAGCCTGCTGCTGGCAACCCTGGTCAGCGTGGCGGTAGTGGGGTGGATGCCCCGGCCCGCGCCGCCACCGATGCGGCTGGACCATGCGATGCAGGTGCTGCGTGGGGAACAGGCGCCGGCGCCACTGGGATTGCATATGTCAACGCAGGACGCGCCACCCCGGGGCAGCGCCAGTGACTGGCTCACCCAGTTGGCGGCGCTGCAGATGGACCTGCCGGCCGGGAATGTACGCCTGGTGTGGACGGGGCAGGGCAGGGCGCCCGATGTGCAGGTCATCGAGGGTGGCGCGGTACTGGACGCCTCCGCTCGTGCTGGCGTGCTGAAATCGCAGGCCGCGTTGCTGACCGCCATGCAGTGGCCGCCGTTCGAACTGGGGATGCGGCAAGCCGATGGCCGATGGCGGGTGGTCGGCAGCGACCACAGTGACCTGGCGGCCTGGCGCCGCCAGGTGATGCTCGCCCTGCTGGGCGGTGCGATCCTGCTGGCCCCTCTGGCGGCGTGGGCGGCGATCCGGTTGGGCCGCCCGCTGCGACGCCTGGCTGAAGCCAGCGCACGGGTCGACCTGCAGGCCGAAACGCCATTGCCTGATGACGGTCCACGCGAAGTGCAGGTACTGGCCACAGCGATCAGCACTGGTCGCGAACGTCTGCGCGCCCAGGCACGGGACATGACGCATATGCTGGCGGCCGTGGCGCATGACCTGCGCACGCCCTTGACCGGCCTGCGCCTGCGCGCGGAGTTCGCTCCCGCGCCACAGGCCGCCAGGATGGTGGCAGACATCGAGCGCATGGATACGATGATCGAGCAGGTGCTCGACTACGCACGCGGTGAGCTGCAGCCGTTGCAGATGCGGATGCTGGATCTTTCAGCGCTGCTGGAGGACTGCGTGCAGGCGGCGCTGCTGCGCGGGGTCGACATTTCCCTTCAGGGCCCGGATACGTTGCCGTGGCATGGCGATGCGCTGCTGCTCCGGCGCGCGGTCGACAATCTCATCGACAACGCCGAGCGCTACGCGGGCGCCGTGGAGCTGTGGGTCGCCATGGCGGGGGATGGAGTGCAGCTGGACGTGATGGACCGCGGCCCTGGCATCGCCGAGATCGATCGCGCACGCCTGCTGCAACCGTTCCAGCGCAGCGAGGGCTCGCGTAGCCGCGCCACCGGGGGCGCCGGACTTGGACTGGCCGTGGCTGCAAACGTGGCGAAGCGCCACGCGGGCGAACTTCAGCTGTTGCACCGCGAGGGCGGGGGGCTGATCGCGCGGCTGCTGCTGGGACGCACTTCCTGAGTCAACTCCGATTTGCTTCCACTGGCCATTCCTCGATATGATTAGGTGCCTAATCATTCAGTGAGGAAAGGATGATCGAAGCCAAGCATCAGGCGTTGCTGGAGGAAGCGCAGCGGCGCGGCCACGCCAACATCGCGCAGCTGCGCCTGTGCTTCCAGCTGCTCTCGTTGTCCTCGTCGATCGATCGCGACTGCGCTGCACGGTTGGCACCGCACGGGCTCAGCGAGGGTCGCTTCATCGTGCTGTTCCTGCTGCACGGGGCCGGCGGCGCATTGGCGCCGCACGCGCTGGCCGAGCGCGCTGGCGTGACCCGGGCCACCATCAGCGGCCTGCTCGATGGCCTGCAGCGCGAAGGCCTGCTGCAGCGTCGCAGCGATGACGAGGATGGCCGTCGTCTGCAGATCGTGTTGACCGCACCGGGCAAGCGTTTGGCCGAGTCGCTGTTCGAGCGGCACACACAATGGATCAGCGGCCTGTTCAACGGCCTGGATGCTGATGAACGGCAGCAGCTGTCACAACTGCTGCACAAGGTGTGGCAGCACACGGACACCGGGCGGGAAGCCTCCGCATGAGCACGCCCATTCCCGCGGAACGGCTGCGTGCACTCAACAGCGGTGGTGCCGCTGCCACGCATCTGGCCGAATGCCTGGCAGTGGATTTCGCCGCGCTGTTGCAGGGGGTGGCACCTGTGCTCGAGCCGGAAGCGCTGCAATGTATGCGCGACGCCTCCGGCAAGGGCATCACCCAGCGCATGGCGCTGGCGGCGCGGTTGCTGCACGAATCCGGGCAGGGTGATCCCGCGCACTGGCAGGCACACGCATCAGACACCGTGCGTGGCTGGGCCTGCTACCTGATTGGCAGCAATGCCGGCGCGGCGCTGCCGGCCAAGCTGCGGGCGATGCGTCCGCTGGCTGACGACCCGCACTTCGGCGTGCGCGAATGGGCATGGCTGGCGCTGCGCAGCGACATCGTTGCCGCACCGTTGCAGGCGCTTGAGTACCTGCAGGTGTGGACGCAGGAAGCATCGCCTTACCTGCGCCGCTTCGCCTGCGAAGCGCTGCGCCCACGAGGCGTGTGGTCCACGCATATCGCGCTGTTCAAGCAGCATCCAGAACTCGCGTTGCCGATGCTGGAAGCAATGGCTAACGACCCGGAGCGCTACGTGCAGGACTCGGTCGGGAACTGGCTCAACGATGCCGGCAAGACTCGCCCGCAGTGGCTGCGTGAGCTGTGCGCACGATGGCAACAGCAGCACCCTGGCGATGCCAATGCCTACATCCGCAAACGCGCCATGCGCTCGTTGCGGTAGTGCCGGCCGCTGGCCGGCAACCTCATCAACCTCAAGGAAGGCCTTCCAGGTCCTACACCCTCATCGAGCTCTACACCGCTCTGGCCACCTTGTAACAGCGCCTCCGGAGGCGCATGGCACATGCGTCTGTCACCCGGACGCGGTAAACAGGACATTGCCCATGTCCATCCGCAGGGAAGTTGATCATGCAGAGCACGCTCCAGGTAACGCTGTACGGCCCGCAGGGCGATACGCCGTCACTGCAGCTGCCGCAGATGGAAGGGCCCGCGGTGGCCATCCCGGAAGCGGTACTGCGCCGGCTGGTGTCCGATCTCTACACCACCCGTTCCCTACTCAATCCCGAGCAGCTGGACGAGGCCCGGCAGGAGCTGGACCGCGTGCTGGAGCGCTGGGCCGACATCCACGAAGGCCTGCTGCTGGACGTGGAAGTGCATGGCAGATGAGCGACCTTGCACGGCGGCCACCGCGTGGGCTGCGCGGTCAGGCGCATCACTGAACCGCGCCCCCAGTTGCGGATGAAACATTTTGCACTGCGCAAAAGCTGTGCTATCAATAGATCCCATGAACGCAGCCGCTACCCGCTTTTACTGGTATTACTTTCCGAAGCCACTGGCGGAGGAAGGACTGCGCTCACCCTGAAGAAAGCTTCAGACGCATTCCCGAAAGCCGCCAGCGAACCTGGCGGCTTTTTTCATGCCGCCACGCTGGGGACCCCCAACGTTCCGGAGATCTCCTGCAATGCCCCCGCACACCGACGACCTGCGTATCCGCACCATCGAACCGCTGACACCGCCCGCCCAGCTGCTGGCGATGCTGCCCTGTGACGATGAGGCTTCCGACACCGTCAGCGCCTCGCGCGCGGCCCTGCACCAGATCCTGCACGGCCGTGACGACCGCCTGGCGGTGGTGGTGGGCCCGTGCTCGATCCACGACCCGAAGGCCGCCATCGAGTACGCCCAGCGCCTGAAGCCGCTGCGCGACGCGCTGGCTGGCGAGCTGGAAATCGTCATGCGCGTGTACTTCGAGAAGCCGCGCACCACGGTGGGCTGGAAGGGCCTGATCAACGACCCGGACCTGGACGGCAGCTTCAGGATCGACAAGGGCCTGCGCGTCGCCCGTGGCCTCCTGCGCGACATCAACAAGCTCGGCCTGCCGGCCGGTGTTGAATTCCTCGATGTGATCTCGCCGCAGTACATCGCCGACCTGGTGGCATGGGGCGCGATCGGCGCACGCACCACCGAAAGCCAGGTGCATCGCGAGCTGGCTTCGGGGCTGTCGTGCCCCGTCGGCTTCAAGAACGGCACCGATGGCAACGTGAAGATCGCCGCCGACGCGGTGGGTGCGGCATCCAACCCGCATCATTTCCTGTCGGTCACCAAGCAGGGTGGCACTGCCATCGTGTCGACCACCGGCAACCCGGATTGCCATGTGATCCTGCGCGGTGGCAAGCAACCGAACTACGACGCTGGCAGCGTGGCTGAGGCCTGCCAGGTGCTGGCCAAGGCCAAGCTGCCGGCGCGCCTGATGATCGATGCCAGCCATGCCAACAGCCTGAAGAACCCCGAGAACCAGCCGAAGGTGATCGACGACATCGCCGCTCAGATGGAAGACGGCGAACAGCGCATCGTGGGCGTGATGATCGAGAGCCATCTGGTCGGGGGCCGCCAGGAACTGGTGGAAGGCCAGCCGCTGGTCTACGGGCAGAGCATCACCGATGGCTGCATCGACTGGGACACCACCGTGACCGTGCTGGAGCGACTGGCTGCGGCCGTGCGTGCCCGTCGTGAAGTGAAGGTGTCCGAAGCGGCGTGAATGAAGCCGCCTGATGGCGGCACGTGTGTGGATGGCGGCCAGCGCCTGCGGGGGTGCGGCCGCGATCAGGGCCGGCCGGAGTTGGAGACCGGCCCATCTGCACCGGCGATGCGCCTGGCGCTGCGCATGAGCGACAGCGCCAGGTACATCGCCGGGGTGGTGATGCCGATATTTGTAGCGTCGAGCCATGCTCGACGTGCGCGCGACGCGCGTTGGCTTCCTGCAAAGCGCAGTCGAGCATGGCTCGACGCTACGAAGAGGCTCAATGCACTTCGTCGTGGTACACGAACTTCGGCATTTCCCAGCGATAGTGGATCGCCAGCAGGCGCAGCGCGAAGCCGCCGCCCAGGCAGCACAGGATCGCGGTGGCGTCGGCCACGCCCCAGTGCAGCAGCAACAGATACGCCGCGCCGGTCAGCAGCGCGATGATCGCGTACAGCTCCTTCTGGAAGATCAGCGGCACCTCGTTGCAGAGGATGTCGCGCAGCACGCCGCCGAACGCGCCGGTCAGCATGCCGGCGATCAGCACGATCGGCATCGCATGGCCGGCCTCGCGCGCGATCGAGCAGCCGATCAGGGTGAAGGCGATCAGGCCCAGGCCATCGAGCACCAGGAAGGTGCGCCGGAAGTGGTGCATCCAGCGCGCCACCCAGGTGGCGATCAGCGCCGCGCACACGGTGAAACCCAGGTACTCGGGATGCTTCACCCAGCCCAGCGGGTAGTGGCCGAGCAGGATGTCGCGCAGCGAGCCGCCCCCGAGGGCGGTGACGCAGGCGATCATGACCACACCGAACAGGTCCATGCGGCGGCGGCCGGCAGACAGTGCACCGGTCATGGCTTCGGCGGAAATGGCAACCAGGTAGATGATGGACAGCAGCATGGAACAGGCTCCGGGCGCGGTGGGGCCGGCCATGCGCAACTGCCACCACTGCCTGCGCAATGACGGGATGACGATGACCGGTGCCGCTCCCGCTGTCCTTTTGCCTGAGAGTTCAGCGGCATGGGCCGCGTGCCCCTTCGGCGGATCGTCCCGGGCGTGCCCGGTGACCTCTCTCCAGCTCGGCGAGTCGAATGCATGGTTGGTGGGATTCCAGCCCACCGGCCTGAGCGATCATGGGAGCCTGCGCCTTCGGCGGGCGCCAGCGCGGCGCCTCTCTCCTGCATTCGGCCGCCAGTATATCCGCTGCAGTGCAGCACGGCATAATCCGGGCATGGCCCCGTCCCTCCGCCCCTGGTTCCTGTACCTGCTCGAATGCCGCGATGGCAGCTATTACGCCGGCATCAGCACCGACGTGGATGCGCGTTTCGCCGCCCACCAGGCCGGCAAGGGCGCGCGCTACACCCGGGCCCGGCCACCGCTGCGCGTGCTGGCCGTGCGCGAATACCCGGACCGGGCCGCCGCCTCACGCGCCGAGTGGCAACTCAAGCAGCAGCCCCGCGAACGCAAGCTGGCCTGGCTGCAGGCGCCGGTCCTGTAGATCCACGCCACGCGTGGATGGGCTACCCGGCCCATGCGATGATCGCCCCGCGCCCAGAGCTGGAGACCCGGATGTCCACGATCGCCCTGCTGTTCGCTCTTTCCGCAGCAACGAGCCCTGCCCCCGACCCGGCCACCATCGCGGCCATCGAAGCCACCTGCCACGACTACGTCGACGGCCAGCTGGAGGCCGACCCGCAGCGCGTCGCCCGCTCCCTGCATCCGGACCTGGCCAAGCGCGCTGTGCTCGGCGATACACCCGACGAACGCCTGGGCCTGCGCCGGATGTCGAAGGAAGAACTGGTCTCGCTGACGAAGCAGGGCGCGTTGAAGACCCCGAAGGATCAATGGGATCGTCGCTGCACGGTGCTGGACGTGACCGGCAACGCGGCCTCGGTGCGGCTGGAGACCCCGTGGTTCGTCGATTACTTCCACATGGGGCGCTTCGACCAGCGCTGGGTCATCGTCAACGCGTTGTGGTATCCAAAGCCGAAGGCACAGTGAGCGATGCGTGCCGCCGGCAAAGCATGGATCTCCGTCGTCGTGCTGGTCGCAGGCATCGCGCTGCTGCCTGGCCTGCTGTACCTGCTCGGGCTGGCATTGGCAGGCGGTCGGCCGACGCCGGCCGACCGTGCGCCCAGTGGTGTGGCTGCGTGCAGCAGTGAACCACGCGCGGGATACCAGCCGATGAATCCCTGGCGTTTCGCCGCGCAGTTCTTCGACAAGGACGTGATGAAGAAGAAGGTGCCGGAAGTGGAGCGGGAGGCCTTCTGGATTGCCCGACGCCACCTGTGGCGGCAACCACAGCGCGGCATGCCGCGCTGGCATCTCAGCAGTACCGCATTGACGATCTGGATCACCCGGCATTGGAGTACTGCGCAGATTGCCGACACCGCGAGGAAGGAGGACTTCTGCCGGACCTGGTCGAAACGGCGGGTGCCCGGTGGCCCGATGAACCAGTAGATCCACGCCATGCGTGGAGGGTGTTAACCGGGTCAGAGTCCTTTCCTGCGGAAAGGGATCCGACCCCGCTGCGTGCAGCCCTACCGCTTCGGCCGCCGGTCGTCGCGGTCATCACCGAAGATGATGCGCGCACTGCGCTGGTAGCTCCAGTACGCGACCGCCCAGTTCAGCAGCACCACGATGCGGTTGCGGAAGCCGATCAGGAAGAACACGTGCGCGGCCAGCCAGAACCACCACGCCAGCACGCCCGACAGCTGCAGCCGGCCCAGGTGCACGATCGCGGCCATGCGGCCGATGGTGGCCAGGTTGCCGTAGTCCGCGTACTTGAACGGACCGGGCTCGGGCTTGCCGTGCAGGCGCGCGCGGATGACCTCGGCCACGTATTTGCCCATCTGCTTGGCGGCCGGTGCCACCCCGGGTACCGGCTTGCCGTCGGCCTGGCTCAGTGCGGCCAGGTCGCCGGCCACGAACAGCTCCGGGTGACCGGGCAGGGTCAGGTCCGGTTGCACCGGCACGCGTCCGGCGCGGTCCAGTGGCACGTCCAGCGTGCGCGCCAGCGGTGAAGCGGCCACGCCGGCGGCCCAGACCACGGTGCGCGCCGGTACGAACTGTTCGCCGAGCTTGAAGCCCTGGCTGTCGATGTCGCTCACCGGGGTACCGGTCAGCACTTCCACGCCCAGCTTTTCCAGTTGGCGGCGCGCCTTCAGCGAAAGCACATCCGGGAACGAGGACAGCACGCGCGGCCCAGCCTCGACCAGCCGCACCCTGGCGCTGGCCGGGTCGATGTGGCGGAATTCGTTGCGCAGCGTGTGGCGCGCGATCTCGGCCAGGGTGCCGGCCAGTTCGACGCCGGTGGGACCACCACCGACGATGGCGAAACTCAGCCACGCCGCCTTCTTCGCCGGGTCCGGTTCGGCCTCGGCGCGTTCGAACGCCAGCAGCAGCTTGCGGCGCAGCGCGATGGCATCGTCCAGCGTCTTCAGGCCGGGCGCATCATCGGCCCACTGATCGTTGCCGAAGTAGGCGTGGGTGGCGCCGGTGGCCAGCAGCAGGCTGTCGTAGTCCAGCGTGCTGCCATCGGCCATGCGGATCTGCCGCGCCCGCTTGTCGATGGCCACCACTTCGCCGAGGCGGACTTCCACATTGCGCTGGTGGCCGAGGATGTGGCGCAGCGGTGCGGCGATATCCGGCGCGGACAGGCCGGCGGTGGCCACCTGGTACAGCAGCGGCTGGAACAGGTGATGGTTGCGGCGATCGACCAGGGTGATGCGTATGCGCTCGCGGGCCAGGGCACGGGTGGCCCAGAGACCTGCAAAACCGCCGCCGACAACGACCAGGTGGGGAACGCGTTCGCGACTCATCGACTCACTCCAGTGGGGGCATCGGGGGAAGCGCCTGGCATCTTCGCACGGCGGCCACCTGTCACGTCAGCGCCGGCCCGGATCGGCGATACTCGGGTTCAGGCAACGGCCCGTGAGGAGCCCATGAGCGAACCGGAAAAGCGCATCGCCCTGTTGATCGACGCCGACAATGCGCCGGCCTCGAAGATCGACGAGGTCTTGGCGGAAGTCGCCCGCTACGGCGTGGCCAACGTGCGCCGTGCCTACGGCAACTGGAAGAGCCCGCGACTGAAGGGGTGGGAAGCGGTGCTGCATGAGTATGCGATCCGCCCGATCCAGCAGTTCGCCTACAGCAAGGGCAAGAACGCTTCGGACATGGCGATGGTGATCGATGCCATGGACCTGCTGTACGCGCGCAACCTTGATGGCTTCGCCATCGTCTCCAGCGATGCGGACTTCACCCCGATGGTGATGCGCCTTCTGACCGATGGCGTGAAGGTATATGGCTTCGGCGAGAAGAAGACGCCCGAGCCATTCGTCAATGCGTGCTCGAAGTTCACCTACCTGGAGGCACTGGGCCAGACCCATGCCAGCGTGCCGGATGCCGAACAGGCGTCCAGCGAGCAGGCCTCGAACGAGCCGGTGACCAACGACGATGCGCGTCCGCGCAAGAGCGGTGCGGAAATGCGCAGTGACACCCGGCTGGTGAAGATGCTGCGCCGTGCGGTGTCCGCGGCCGAGGGTGAGGATGGCTGGTCGCACCTCGGACCGGTCGGCAGCCAGATCGGCAACCAGGCCTCGTTCGATCCGCGCAACTATGGCTACGGCAAGCTCAGCGATCTGCTGGCGGCGATCGGCCTGTTCGAACTGAAGAAGGATGGCAAGTCGTCCTACGTGCGCGCGCTGCCAAAAAAGAACAGGTAGTGCCGGCAAAAGAACCGGTAGTGCCGGCCGCTGGCCGGCATGCTACAGACGCAAGATCCCGCATCCGGCACGCACACACCCGTAACGATCAGGCGTATCGTTGCCGCTCGCATTGCCAGCAAAGGAAACCCGCATGTTGAAGATCTGGGGCCGCCGCAATTCCAGCAACGTCCGCAAGGTGCTGTGGTGTGCCGAGGAAATCGGCCTGCCGTACGAATCCATCGAGGTCGGTGGCAGCCACGGCGGCACGCAGACGCCGGAGTACCAGGCGATGAATCCCAACGGCCTGGTGCCGGTGATCGAAGACCACGGCCTGCCGCTGTGGGAATCGAACGCCATCGTGCGCTACCTGAGCGCCCGCTACGCGCTGGGCACCCTGTACGCCGAGGACCCGATGGAACGCGCCCAGGCCGAGAAGTGGATGGACTGGAGCACTTCGCGGATGGCGCCGCTGTACAGCGACCTGGTCTGGGGCATCATGCGCACCGCGCCGGCCGATCGCGATGAAGCGCGGATCAATGCCGCCATCGTGCGCGCCGGTGACTACCTGGCGATGGCCGACGCCACCCTGGCCAGGCAGCCGTGGCTGTCGGGCGAGAAGTTCGCGATGGGCGACATCCCGCTGGGCTCGCTGGTCTATGCCTGGTTCGAACTGCCGATCCAGCGACCGGAGCTTACGCACCTGGCGGATTGGTATGCGCGCCTGCGCGAGCGGCCGGCCTACCAGCGCGGCGTGATGTCGCCCCTGACGTAAGCGAAGGCGTCCGGGGTCAGAGCCCTTTTCTGCGAAAAGGGATCCGACCCCAGGGCATCGGGGTCGGATCCCCCCCGACGGGTGGGCTCTGACCCCTCAATACAGGTCCGTTGGATCCACATCCAGCGACCAGCGCACCTTGCGTGCTTCCGGCAGCGCATAAAGCTGCGGCACCAGCTGCGCGAGCACGCCATGCAAGGGTGGCCGCTGCGGCGCCGACAGCAGCAGCTGTGTGCGCTGGTAGCCCGCGCGCCGCGGCATCGGCGCCGGCATCGGGCCGTACGCCTCCACCACGTTCTGCTCGCCCAGCAGCTGCCGCGCAGCCAGCAGGAACGCATTGGCGTGCTCGACCTGCTGCGCTTCGGCGCGCATCAGCGCCAGGTGCGCGAATGGCGGGAATTCTGCGGCTTGCCGCTGGTTCAACTCGGCCTGCGCGAACGGGTGGTAGCCACCGCTCACCAGGGTTTCCAGCAGCGGGTGACCCGGGTGATGGGTCTGCAGCCAGACCTCGCCGGGGTCACGTGCGCGCCCGGCGCGACCGGCCACCTGGATCAGCTGCTGCGCGAGTTTCTCACTGGCGCGGAAGTCAGCGGAGAACAGGCCTTCGTCGATGCCCACCACCACCACCAGGGTCAGCTTCGGCAGGTCGTGTCCCTTGGCCAGGATCTGCGTGCCGACCAGGATGCCGGGCTGGTCGCCCAGTTTCGCCAGCTGCTGTTCCAGCGCATCGCGGCGTGAGGTGGTGCCACGGTCGATGCGCACCACCGGGAAATCGGCGAAGGCGGCGGTGAGGTGTTCTTCCAGGCGTTCGGTGCCGATGCCCTGCGGCTGCAGCGCCAGGCTGCCGCAGGCCGGGCATGCCAACGGCGCCGGTTGGCGCGCGCCACAGTGGTGGCACTGCAGGCGTCGGCCGCCGCCATGTACGGTCATCGGCGCATCGCAGCGCTGGCACGGCGCGGTCCAGCCGCAGTCGTGGCACAGCAGCACCGGTGCGTAGCCGCGGCGGTTCTTGAACACCAGCACCTGCTGGCCACGCTGCAGGTGTTCGCCGATGCCGGCCAGCACATCGGCCGAGAGGCCATCGTGCAGCGGCCGCTTGCGTACATCGAGGATGCGCACGCGGGGTGGCCGCGCATCGCCGGCGCGCTGCTTCAGGCGCAAGTGCGTGTAGCGCCCGGCGTAGGCGTTGTGCAGCGTTTCCAGCGAAGGGGTGGCGCTGCCGAGCAGTACCGGAATGCCCAGTGCCTTGGCCCGGACCAGGGCGAAATCGCGCGCGTGGTAACGGATGCCGTCCTGCTGCTTGTAGCTGCCGTCGTGTTCCTCGTCGACGATCAGCAGGCCAGCCTGCGGCAATGGCGTGAACACTGCCGAGCGAGTGCCGACGATGACCCGTGCTTCGCCACGCGAGGCGGCCGCCCAGACGCGCGCGCGCTCGTTGTCGTTCAACCCCGAATGCAAGGCGTGCACGGCGATGCCCAGGCGGCCGCGGAAACGTGCCAGGGTCTGCGGGGTCAGGCCGATTTCCGGCACCAGCACCAGCGCCTGCCTGCCCTGCGCCAGGCAATGGATGATCGCCTGCAGGTAGACCTCGGTCTTGCCGCTGCCGGTCACGCCGTCCAGCAGGAACGGCTGGAAGCCGTCGGCAGCGTTGATCGCAGCCACCGCCCCGGCCTGGTCCGGGTTGAGCGTGGGGCCGGGCAGCGGCTGCGCATGCTGCGGTGCCACCGTCATCGCCACGCGCTCGGCCAGCGCGCGCTTGGCCAGGCTGCGTGCAGCGGTGCGCCAGTCGGCCATGCGTTCGCCGAGCACGTCCTCGTCCACGATCGCCCCGGCCAGCAGCTCGGCCAGCTGCCGCGGACGGCTGCCGGCGCGCAGCTTTTCGCGCTGGGCGTGGCCTTCGGTGGTCAGCTGCCAACCCCAGTGGTGGGTGTCGGGCAGGGCCTCGCCATGGCGCAGCGGGCCGGGCAGGGCGGTGCTCAGCACCTCGCCCAGTGGCGCATGGGTGTAGCGCGCCAGCCACTGCAGGCTCTGCCAGAGTTCGCCCTGCAGCAGCGGCTGCCGGTCGCACCAGGCCAGCGCCTGGCGCAGTCCCTGGCCGTCGCCGGTCTGGCCGTAGCCGGCCACCACGCCGACCAGCTCGCGGTTGCCGAACGGCACCTTCAGGCGGCAGCCGACCGCGGCCGTGGGGCCATCGCCCTCCGGCGACAGGTAGTCGAACAGGCGGGGCAGGGGGACGGGCAGGGCGACCTGCAGGGTCGGAATGGGCGAAAGCATCGGGCCAGTGTAACGGGCCATGCGCGCGCGAATGGCAGGGGGCAGACGTGCCCGGGCGACGACCGTTGAATCATAAATGTCACCTAAATATCGGTGTCCATTGGAGATTCAGGCTTATCCACATGTTCTGTGGATAACGTTGTGCGTTACCGGTCGACGGCAACCCAGGAGGCCGATGGCGACGAGCTCACGCTTGGGTTGGTCAAAAAATCGCCACACTTAAAAGGCATTCAAAATCAACAACTTGAGTGTGAAACATTGCTGAAACAGAGTGAATTCAGCTGCATGCCGCAATTTCCCGCGCGGGGAGCGTGGTGCTGTGCACAACCTGCAGCACGAAGTGGCTGTGGGCGCAAGTCCTACGGGTGCCGATGGGCTGCCGCTATCATGCCGGCAGACCTCTGGAGTGACCGATGACGGCTGTGCCCGCCCCTGTTTCCTCGACCGCGGCCGGCGCGCTGTCGGCGTTCCTGCGTGGCGTCGAACGCCGCGCCCTGGTGGTGGCTGAACTGCAGTGCGGCGATGCCGCGCGTGCCGAGCAGACCCTGGTGGCAGTGATGCGCGCGTTTGCGGCGGTCGCCAGCGACCTGCCGATGGCGCAATGGCCGACCCGTTTCTGGACCCTGCTGGGCCAGCGCCAGGCGCTGCGCGAGCCGGCGGGCGGGCAGTGGGCGCCGTCGTTGGCCGCGTTGGGCGCGATGCCGCCACTTCCACGACTGGCGCTGCTGCTGCGGGTGGGCGGCAGCCTGGACGAGGGCATCGCCATGCGCGTGCTCGACCAGGACGAGGCCGGCTACCAGCACCTGCTGGCCGATGCCTGCCCGCGTGACGCCCAGGGCCGGCCCGATGCCGTGGCCTGGCGCCAGTTGGCCGAGCAGGTACAGGCGCGTGTCCGTGACCTGCCGGCCGCGCGCCTGCAGCAACTGCAGCAGCCGGCCGCACCCACCACCCACAATGAAGCACCGGCCTCCAGCTGGCGCGCACCGCAGCGGGACGAGCGTGCGGCCGCCAACGCCAAGCGCCGTCGGGCGAGTGCCAAGCCGCGCTGGCGCGGTCCGCTGATCCTGTTGGCGACCGTGGCGGTGCTGCTGGCCGCGGCGCTGGGTTGGCGCTACCTGCAGGGACATTCGTTCGGCAGCGATGCACCCTTGCCGGAGGGCGTGGTGGGCGAAGCCGGTCCGGTGACCGTGGAAGCCCTGCCACCGAGCAAGGTCGACGCCACACCGGACGCGGGCCAGGCGCAAGCCAATGATGACGCAGCGATGCTGGCAGACCGCGACTACCCGCTGGTCGCCGATGCCGACCTGTACGCGTGGACTGCCGCGGGCGGCCCGCTGCCGGTGGATGAATCGCAAGCCAAGCCGAGCCGGCCGGAGCCGGCCAGTGCCACGCTGGAAACGGCTGCCGCCGATGAATAAGTCCGTGCTCGCCAGCCTGCTGCTGGCCCTGCCGCTGTCGCTGTCCGCCGCACCGCAGCCGTTGAGCGTGCCGTTGCCGCCACCAGTTCCGGGCAGTTCGCCGGCCACGCCGGCGTCGGCCGCTGCAACAGCACCTGCGGAATTCGCCCAGCTGGATACGCAGCAGCAGCGACAGCGCCGTGCCGACTACGCCGCCTGGCGCGCATTGCCGGAAGCAGAGCGCGAGCGCATCCGTCAGGCGGCTGCGCGCTTCAATTCGCTGCCGGCCGATCAACAGCAGCGCATGCGGCAGCAATTCCAGGCGCAGGATCAGGCGTTCCGCGACGGATGGCGGCTGGGCCCGCAGCTGGGCCTGGAATTCCCCAAGCTGCACGGACTGTTCGGATTCGTGCCACCGGAGCAACGCGAGACCGCGCTGGCCGTGCTGCGCCAGCTCAACCCGGCGCAGCTGGCCCAGCTGGCCCTGGTCGCGCAGCGCACGCCGCCGCAGGAACGCGACACGGTGCGCAGCGCCTTCCTCGCCGTGCCCGCCGCCGAGCGCGACAGCTGGCTGAAGCGCCAGGCCGGCCAGTAGAAAAGGGGACGGAGGGGATTAAGTCGCATCCGGCACTAACGGGCCTGAAACGACTTAATCCCCTCCGTCCCCTTTTTTGTGTGGGGCGGCTGAAACCCAGCATTCACGCCATGTCATGGGAATGCAGGCGCCGCCCGCGTAAGATGGGCGCCCGCAACCCGGTGCCTGTGCCCTTCGCGCGCAACCGCAGTTCGCGTCAAGCACCTTATGTCTACTGCAACCTCCACGCCGCGCTTCAGCAAGGAAGTCGGCGCCACCGGTCTGCTTGCCCTGCCGCTCGTGCTGGGCCATGTGTCCACCGGTCTGATCTCCTTCGTCGACAACGTGATTGCCGGCCACCACGCTACGGCGACCCTTGCCGCAGTCACCATCGGTACGGCGCTGTTGTGGCTGCCGATGCTGATTCCGATCGGCACCCTGATCTCGCTCACCGCCTCGGTGTCGCAGCTGCATGGCGCCGGCCGCGAGCGCGAGATCGGCCCGCTGTTCCGCCAGGCACTGTGGCTGGCGCTGGGGCTGGGGCTGATCATGTTCACCTTCCTCACCGTGGTGCCGCCGCTGCTGCCGGCCTTCGGCATCGCGCCGGACATCGTGCCGGGGGCGACCGCGTTCCTGCATGCGGTGCGCTGGGGTGGCCCGGCGCTGACCCTGTACTTCTGCATGCGTTATCTCAGCGAGGGCATGCACTGGACGCTGCCGACCATGCTGCTCGGCTTCGGTGGCCTGCTGGTGCTGGCACCGATGGGCTACGTGCTGGCCAATGGCAAGCTCGGCTTCCCGGAGTTGGGGGCCGAGGGCCTGGGCATCGCTTCGGCGGTGATGATGTGGCTGCAGGCAACCGCATTCGCCCTGTATCTGTGGCGGACCAAGCGCTTCGCCCATCTGCAGCTGTTCTCGCACTTCGAGGGACCGCGCTGGAAGGCGATCTGGGAGCTGCTGCGCACCGGCCTGCCGATCGGCATCACCGTGCTGATGGAAGGCGGCCTGTTCATCGTCACTGCCTTGCTGATCGGCCGCCTGGGTGCCAATGAAGCGGCGGCACACCAGATCGCGATCAACGTCGCGCAGCTGTGCTTCATGATCCCGATGGGCGTGGCCGAGGCCACCACCGTGCGCGTCGGCCATGCGGTCGGCCGTGGTGACGGCTTCGGCGTGCGGCGTGCGGCCTGGGCCGGCTACGCGATCATCATGGGCACGCAGACGTTGTCAGCGGCGGTGCTGCTGTTCGGCCACGATGCCATCGTCGGTGTGTACACCAACGACCTGGCAGTGGCCGGCCTGGCCTCGACCCTGCTGCTGTACGCGGCCACCTTCCAGTTCCCGGACGGCATCCAGGTGCTGTCGGCGGGTGCGCTGCGCGGCCTCAAGGACACCCGCGTGCCGATGTTCATCGCCATGTTCGCGTACTGGGGCCTGGGCATGCCGCTCGGCGCCGGGCTCGGCCTGGGGCTGGGCATGGGCCCGCAGGGCATGTGGATCGGCCTGATCGTCGGCCTGACCGCCGCTGCCATCCTGATGGGCTGGCGCCTGCGCCGCAGCAGCCAGCGCATCGGGCAGTCCGCGCTGTCCTGATCTTCCTGCCCGCCACGTTCACCCGTGACGGGCGATCCCCTGACTTGTGTCCGATGCTGCATCACGCGGCACCGGCTATGCTGGTACCACGGCAAGAAGCCATCCGGAGCGTTCCATGAATCAACCCGTGCCCCCGCTGCCCCCGGCGCGTCGCAACCCCGTCGCCAGTTTCTTCATCGGGCTGTGGGACGTCATGAACTTCACCCGCCGGTTGATCCTCAACCTGGTGTTCTTCGGCCTGCTGTTCCTGCTGCTGGTGATGTTCGTCATCGCCGCCGGCATGGGCGCCGGTGCCAGCAAGTCACTGCAGGACCGCACCACCCTGGTGATCGCGCCGGAGGGCCGCCTGGTCGAGCAGTTCAGTGCCGATCCGGTCAGCCGCGCACTGGCCAAGGCGGTGGGTGACAACGGTGCCGAAGAGATCCAGCTGCGCGATCTGCTGCGGGTGATCGAGTCGGCCAAGGACGACAAGAAGATCGAGCGCGTGGTGCTGGAGCTGGACAAGCTGCAGCCGTCCGGCTTCGCTTCGCTGCGCGAAGTGGCCGCCGCGCTGCAGGATCTGCGTGCCTCCGGCAAGCAGCTGGTGGCCTACAGCGAGAGCATGGGCCAGTCGCAGTACCTGCTGGCCGCGCAGGCCGACGAGGTCTACCTGGACCCGATGGGTTCGGTCGTGCTCGAAGGCCTCGGCCGCTACCGCCAGTACTTCCGCACCGGCCTGCAGGACAAGCTGGGCGTGGACGTGCACCTGTTCAAGGTGGGCGAGTACAAGTCCGCGGCCGAACCGTACGTGCTCGACGCCGCGTCGCCGGCCTCCAAGGAAGCCGACCTGTTCTGGATGAACGATGTGTGGCAGCGCTATCTGGGCGACATCGCCAAGGCGCGCCGCCTGGATCCGGCGCAGCTGGCTGCCGGCATCGACACGCTGCCGGAAGGCATCGCCGCCGCCGGTGGTGACCTGGCCAAGTTCGCCCTGCAGCAGAAGCTGGTGACCGCGCTGAAGACCCGCGAGGAATTCGAGGATCTGATGATCGAGCGCGGCGTGGCCGACGAAGACGCCGACGGTGGTTTCCGCAACGTCGACTTCGGGCGTTACCTGGCCCTGCTCGACGCCCGTCGCAACCCGGTGGACTCGCGTCCGCAGGTGGCCGTGGTGGTGGCTGCCGGCGAGATCAGCGGTGGCGACCTGCCGGCCGGCCGCATCGGCGGCGAGTCGACCTCAGCGCTGTTGCGCGCCGCGCGCGACGACGACAACGTGAAGGCCGTGGTGCTGCGCGTCGATTCGCCGGGCGGTGAGGTATTCGCCTCCGAGCAGATCCGCCGTGAAGTGGTGGCGCTGCAGGCCGCCGGCAAGCCGGTGGTGGTGTCGATGGGCGACCTGGCTGCCTCCGGTGGCTACTGGATCAGCATGAATGCCGATCGCATCTACGCCGATCCGTCGACCATCACCGGTTCGATCGGCATCTTCGGCATGGTGCCGAACTTCAGCCGCGCGCTGGACAAGATCGGCGTGCACACCGACGGTGTCGGCACCACCCGTTTCGCCGGTGCATTCGATGTCACCCGCCCGATGGATCCGGCCGTGGGCCAGGTCATCCAGTCGGTGATCAACAAGGGCTACGCCGACTTCACCGGCCGCGTCGCCGACGCCCGCAAGAAGCCGGTCGAGGCGGTGGACGAGGTGGCTCGCGGCCGCGTGTGGAGCGGTGCGCAGGCCAAGGAACGGGGCCTGGTCGATGCCTTCGGTGGCCTGAAGGATGCCGTGGCCGACGCTGCCAGCCGTGCCAAGCTGGGCAAGGCCGACGCTTATCGCGTGCGCTACATCGAGAAGGCGGCCACGCCGTTCGCACAGTTCGTCAGCGGTTTCGCCGGCAGCCGCGCCGGTGCCTGGATGCTGTCCGATTCGGGCATGGCGCGGATGATGCTGGCACGCACGATGCCGGAAGTGGACACGCAGCTGCGCTTCGTCGAGAACGCGGCCCGCGAGAAGGGCAATGGCGCACCGGTGAAGGCGCTTGCTTACTGCTTCTGCGGGTTCTGACGGAAGCCATCCACGCAGGGCGTGGAACTACTGGACAGCGAAACGCCCGGCCTTGGCCGGGCGTTCTCGTTCATGGGGTCGGATCCCTTGGCTTCGCAAAGGGCTCTGACCCCATAGGCCACTCGTCATTGCGCCGCGTCGGCCTCGGCCTTGCGCTCGCGTGCGGCGGCTTCATCCACGGCCTTCTGCGCGCCCTTGGCGCGGTCCAGCGGCTCCTGCATCGCACGCGACATCGCTTTGGGCACCGGTGGCTTCTCCGGGTTCGGCGTCGGCGGACGCTGGCAGGCCACCAGCAGCACGATGGCCAGCAGGGACAACGACAGGATCAGGATGCGCATGGCGGTACTCCGCGGTGGGCGTTCGCGCAGTGTCGCATCTCCGGCAACGCCCTGCCGTGAGCGCGTATCCTTGCGGCATCGAAACACAGCGGGCGCGGCCCCGGAGGACACATGACCCAGCAACGGTGGCGCCTGGACGGCCAGACTGCCCTGATTACGGGCGCCAGCGCCGGCATCGGCCTGGCCATCGCGCACGAACTGGCCGGCCTCGGTGCCGACCTGATGATCGTGGGCCGTGACATCGATATGCTGGAGACGGCGCGCGACGAACTGCTGGACGTGTATCCGCAGCACCAGGTGCACGCGCTGGCTGCCGATGTCTCCGATGACGAGGACCGCCGGCAGATCCTGGACTGGGTGGAAGACCACAGCGATGGCCTGCACATCCTGGTCAACAACGCCGGTGGCAACGTCACCAAGGCGGCCACGGAGTATTCCGAGGACGAATGGCGCAAGATCTTCGAGACCAACCTGTTCTCGGCCTTCGAGCTGTCGCGCTACGCGCATCCGCTGCTGGCGCGGCATGCGTCGTCGTCCATCGTCAACGTCGGCAGCGTGTCCGGCCTGACCCACGTGCGCAGTGGCGTGGTCTATGGCATGACCAAGGCCGCGATGCACCAGATGACGCGCAACCTGGCCGTCGAGTGGGCGGAGGATGGCATCCGGGTCAACGCGGTGGCGCCCTGGTACATCCGCACGCGGCGCACGTCCGGTCCGTTGTCGGACCCGGACTACTACGAGGAAGTCATCAATCGCACGCCGATGCGTCGCATCGGCGAGCCGGAGGAAGTGGCTGCCGCGGTAGGCTTCCTGTGCCTGCCGGCGGCCAGCTATGTCACCGGCGAGTGCATCGCAGTGGATGGTGGTTTCCTGCGCTACGGCTTCTGATCATGCGGTGGTAGTGCCGGCCGCTGGCCGGCAACCACGGGATCTTCAGGTGATTGCAGTTGCCGGCCAGCGGCCGGCACTACCGCATGGCAGTCACCCCGGTACCGGGCAGTTGCTGGCCTCCAGCACGCCCTGCAACCGTTCGCGTTCGCCCCGGGCCTTGTCGCGGTTCTCCGGCGAGGCGAACCGCTCGCGGCCACGTGCGTCGCGGAAGCGTTGCTGCCAGCTGCTGCAGCGCTGCGCGTCCGGCAGTTCTTCGCAGCGGTCGCGCACCACTTCGCAGCCTGCAGCGTTGACCGGTGTGGCGCCGCCCAGGCCCTGCACGGTCATCAGTTCGCAGCGGCCGGGGGCAGCCTCGTATTCGTGCAGGTAGCCACCGCCCTGGCTGTCGGTGCACTGGAAGATGGGCGGCAGCGGCGGCTTCGGCGGCGCATTGCTGTCCGGCGCGGCATCGGCCTGGCGTGGCAGCGATGCACTGTCGAGTATCAGATCGCCGCCTTCGCGTTCGACCATGCCGGCTTCCATGATCGTGCGTCCTTCGCCGGGGCGGCGGGGGCTGGGCGCGGAAGCCGGCGGCATACCCGCCGCCGCCGGTTCGGGTGGCGACGGCACAGGGGCCGGCGTGGGCGACGCACTGGCAGCGGCCGGAATCCGCACCACCTGCTGCTTGCTGCCGGCAGGGCAGGGCGTACGTTGCAGGGTGGGCACATCGCTGTTGCTGGAGGTGCAGCGGTAGATCACCCCGTCGTCGGCCACTGCGTTGCCGGCGAACAGGCCCAGGGCCAGCCAGATCAGGTTCTTCATGCGCACAGGGTACATGCCACGGCAGGTGCTGCGCTCAGCGTTCGCAGTCGCGCGACAGGCGCGCGTCGATGCCACGCTGTTCGTTGCTGATGGCGGTGCGTTCACTCTGCAGCGCGCTGTTGTAGCGGCGGTCCAGTTCCCAGCGGCGGTCGCGCAGGCGCGCGCAGACTTCCTGTGGCGGCAGCGCATGGCAGCTGTCGCGGACCAGCACGCTGCCGGCCGGAACCTGCACACCGACACCCACCGCTGGCGGCCGGTAGCCGGTTCCTTCACCGATGGGGGGGCCGACCGGCGTGCCGAAGGCGGGGCGTGGGCCGGGATGGACCGGGCCGTGGTGCCCATGCGGGAGCCAGACGCTGGTCCACAACGGCACCCAGCGCGGATTGCCCTCGTTGTTGTCGCTGGTGTAGCGGCGACCGTCGTCGCTTACGCACTCGTACAACGGTTGTGGTGGCTGGAGGTAGACGTGGCGGACCTCACGATCACGCATCACCGGAACCTCGTCCGGCCGGGCGGGTGCCGCGTCGCTGCGCACCACCCGGGGGGCCGGGTCGCGCGGGCGCTGCAGGTCACGCACTTCCTGCCGGCCACTGCTGCATGGCTTGTCCTGCAGGGCCACGGCGCCGTTGCTGGCGACACAGCGGTACACGCGCACGTCCTCGGCGGCGGGTGCGGTCCATGGCAGCAACAGGCACAGGCCCAGGGCGGTGCGCAGCAGGTTCATGGCGGCAGGGTGCGTGATTGTCCGCGGCAGTGCAATCGTCGGTTCAGGAGCGCAGCACGTTGCCGCTGAGCGCGTCGCGGATCGGGGTTGGCTGGGCCAGGCCGCCGGTCTCGCCGTCGAGGAGGCCATCGAGCAGGCGCAGCAGGCGCGGATCGAGCTCGGCACGGCTGCGGGCCGGTGGTTCACCGGCCAGGTTGGCGCTGGTGGAGACCAGCGGGCCACCCCAGGCGCGGCACAGGGCGGCGACCAGCGGGTGGGCGCTGATGCGCACCGCGATACCGCTGTGTTCGCCGGTGACCCAGGGCTGCGCGTGCGGACCGGCCGGCAGGATCCAGGTGTTGGCGCCCGGCCAGCTGGCCAGCACCGCGCGCTGGCGGGCGTCGGGCAATGCCTGCAGGCGGACCCAGCCCTCCAGCTGCGACAGTTCGGCGGCGACCAGGATCATGCCCTTTTCGATCGGGCGCTGCTTCAGCCGCAGCACCGCGTGCACCGCGGCTTCATGTGACGGATCGCAGCCCAGGCCCCAGACCGCCTCGGTCGGATAGGCAATCACGCCACCGGCGCGGAGCGTGGCGACAGCAGAGTTCAGGGTGAGTTCTTTCATGACGGCGACCGGCCCGGCGTGGGCCTCCATTATCCCCCCGCTGCGTGCAGAAGGGGTGGAACGCACCCACTCGGTAGTGCCGGCCGCTGGCCGGCATCCGACGCTTCCAGGTGTTGCCGGCCAGCGGCCGGCACTGCCCCTCATCCGCGCATGGCGTGAATCTACTTCTTTGCGGCGGTCTTCTTGACGGCCTTCTTCGCCGGTGCCTTCTTTGCGGCAGCTTTCTTCACCGCCTTCTTGGCCGGCGCTTTCCTGGCCGCTGCCTTCTTCGGCGCTGCTTCCTTCTTCACTGCAGCCTTCTTGGCCGGCGCCTTCTTCGCGGCGGCTTTCTTGGCGCCGAAGCCCTTGCGCACCGGCTTGCCGGTTTCTTCCATCAGCTGTTGCACTTCGGCCAGGGTCAGCGAGGCCGGCTCGCGATCCTTGGGGATCTTGCCGTTCATCTTTCCATCGCTGATGTACGGGCCGAAGCGGCCGTTCAGCACCTGGATGTCGCTGCCCTCGAACTCCTTGATGATCCGGTTGCGCGCGATCTCTTCCTTCTCTTCGATCAGGAATACGGCGCGGGCCAGGTCGATGGTGTACGGGTCATCTTCCTTCTTCAGCGAGGCGTAGGTGCTGCCGCGCTTGGCGAACGGGCCGAAGCGGCCGATGCCGACGCTGACCGGCTCACCATTGTCCTCGCCCAGCGCGCGCGGCATCAGGAACAGTTCCAGCGCGTCTTCCAACGAGATGGTGTGCATCGACTGGCCGGGGCGCAACGAGGCGAACTTCGGCTTTTCCTCGGCGTCCTCGGCGGTGCTGCCGATGGCGGCATACGGCCCGAAACGACCCAGCCGCACGCTGACCGGCTTGCCGGTCTTGGGGTCGGTGCCGAGCTCGCGCGCGCCACTGGCCTCGGCGCGGTCGACCGATTCCTTCTTGTCTTCGACCAGTTCCTTGAACGGCTCCCAGAAACGGGCCATCAGCGGGATCCATTCTTCCTCACCGCGCGAGACGGCATCGAGCTCGTCCTCAAGCCTGGCGGTGAAGTCGTAATCCACGTACTGGGTGAAGTGGCTGGACAGGAACTTGGACACCGCGCGGCCCACGTCGGACGGGCGGAAGCTGCGGCCTTCCATTTCCACATACTTGCGGAACAGCAGGGTCTGGATGATCGAAGCGTAGGTCGAGGGACGGCCGATGCCGTACTCTTCCAGCGCCTTCACCAGCGCCGCTTCGGTGTAGCGCGGCGGTGGCTGGGTGAAATGCTGTTCGGCCAGGATGCGTTCCAGCGGGATGCGGTCGCCCGGCTTCATCGCGGGCAGCTTGCGGCCCTCATCTTCGTCCTCGGCGCTCTTGTTGTCCTTGCCTTCCTCGTACACGGCCAGGAAGCCGGGCACGACCACGGTGGTGCCGCTGGCGCGGAACACGTGTTCGCTGCCGGCCGACAGGTCGACGCTGACGGTGTTGAGCGTGGCCGGGATCATCTGGCAGGCCACCGCACGCTTCCAGATCAGCTCGTACAGGCGCCGCTCGTCGTCGGTCAGGAAGCGGGCGACCTGCGACGGCGTGCGCAGGGCCGAGGTCGGGCGCACCGCTTCGTGCGCTTCCTGGGCGTTCTTCGACTTGGTCTGGTAGGTGTTGGGCTGGTCCGGCAGCGAGGCGATGCCGTAGTCGCGGGCGATCACGTCGCGGATTTCCGCCAGCGCGTCCTGCGACAGGTTCACCGAGTCGGTACGCATGTACGAAATCAGGCCGACGGTGCCTTCGTCGCCGATGGCCACGCCCTCATACAGCTTCTGCGCCACCTGCATGGTCTTGCGGGTGGTGAAGCCGAGCTTGCGCGAGGCTTCCTGCTGCAGGGTGGAGGTGGTGAACGGCGGCGCCGGGCGGCGCTTGCGCTCCTTGCTGGCGACGTCGGTAACGTGCAGCGAGCCCTGCGCGGCCTGCTGGATGCGCATGCGCGCCGCTTCAGCGGTGTCGCCATCGGTGACGGTGAACTGCTCGAACTTCTGCCCGTCCAGCTTGACCAGCTTGGCATTGAAGTGCTGGGACGGGTGCGCGCACTCGGCAGCGATCGACCAGTACTCGCGGGCGATGAAGGCTTCGATCTCTTCCTCGCGCTCGACGATCATGCGCAGCGCCGGGCTCTGCACGCGGCCGGCGGACAGGCCGCGCTGCACCTTGCGCCAGAGCACCGGCGACAGGTTGAAGCCGACCAGGTAGTCCAGCGCGCGGCGGGCCTGCTGGGCGTCGACGAGGTCGCTGGCGATCGCACGCGGCTGGCTGATCGCTTCCTTGATGGCGCGCGGGGTGATCTCGGTGAACACCACGCGCTGCATCGGCTTGTCCTTGACCAGCCCGCGCTCCTTCAGGATCTCGGCGATATGCCAGCTGATCGCTTCACCCTCGCGATCCGGGTCGGTTGCCAGCAGGATGTCGTCGGCGCCCTTGGCGGCCTTGGCGATCGCATCGACATGCTTTTCGTTCTTGTCGATCACGTCGTAGTGCATGGCGAACCCGTTGTCCGGGTCGACCGCGCCTTCCTTCGGAATCAGGTCACGCACATGCCCATACGAGGCCAGGACGGTGTAGTCCTTGCCGAGGTATTTGTTGATCGTCTTGGCCTTGGCCGGCGATTCGACGATGAGCAGGTGCTTGGGCATGGCAGCAGTGTCTGTGGGGCGAGCCGCAGGGAAGGGGCCGCTAGGGTGGAGCAAACGGCCGCATTAGTGAAGCGGCCACGGACAAATCAATACGCTGAACGCCCGGTAGTGTGCCGGGCGTTCAGGTTTCACCTTATTAATTAGAGGAATCACGCCCGGCCAGCCCCTGTCAAGCAGCCAGACGTGAGGATGGCCGTTCATGAGGCCATCTTGGCGATGAAGCCGACCGCAGCCACCAGCAGCACCAGGCCCGCCACCGTCAGCAGGCCGGTCAGTACCAGGATCACGATGGTGACCGTACCCAGCTCATGGCGCTGCAGCTGCGGCTGGTCGGTATAGGCCCAGCGGTCGACCACCAGGGTGTCGCAGATCATGTCGTGCAGGCCCTGCTTGCGCTCGGTGAAGGCGGCCATCAGGAAGCCGATGCCCAGGGTGAAGCTGCTCAGCAGCATGGCCCAGTAGCGACCGAAGGCGCGGCCCCGGGTCAGGCGGTCGCCGTTGCTGCGCACGACCTTGATGCCGACCGCCATCTTGCCCAGCGTGGCGCCGCCCTGCGAGGAATGGAACCAGGTGTAGTAGGCCACGCCGATGGCCATGTTGATCAGCGCGCTGGCCAGCTGCGCGACGATTTCGATGGAGGTTTCGCCACTGCCCACCGCGCCCATGCTGGCGCCAAGCACCACGCCGATGATGGCGCCGATGATGCCGCCCGGTACGGCCAGCACGAAGTAGTCGATCATGTAGGCCGCGACGCGCTTCCAGAAGCCGGCGTAGACCACCTCGCCGCCGATCACCGGCCGCGCGCCACCGGCAGCGGTGGCGGCCGGGGCGTTGTAGGGCGAGCTGCTGAGCGCGCCCGTGCCAGGCAGCGGCGCAGTGCCGTTGTCGATGGCGGCGTAGTCGCTGCGCAGGTCGAAGCCGCCACTGGCAGTGGCGGTGCTGGCGTCGGCCAGCGTCTGCAGGCCCAGTTCATCGACCATCTGGCGCAGTGCAGCCCACTGGGCCATGCCTTCGCGCCAGACCAGGGTGTCCAGGTTCAGTTCGCCGCGCTGGAAGCGCTGGCGGATCTCCTGGACCGACAGCGGGCCCTGGCGTTGCTGTCCTACGGCGTAGTACCACTCAGTCATTGCATGTTCCCTGTTGGATCGTCCTTGGAGGTGCTGCCGTGCGCGTGGCTCAGCCGCGGCATGACGTCGGCAGGTACTTGTCGTCGCTTTCACCGCTGCATTCCCAGCGGCCACTGTCGCGATCATATTCCAGCCACAGCAGGTCGCCATCGAGGCTCTTGCCGGGCACGGCCAGTGTTGCTTCGATGCCACAGTGGCCGTTGTTGAAGCGGCCGATGTTCACCGCCGACAGGCCGGCCTGGGTGAAGTCACCCGGGGCCGGGAAACCGGCATCGTTGGCGCCGGGGCAGCGGCCTTCATCGTCGGCGAAGTGCTGCACCTGCTGTTTCAGCGGCTGCAGGGCATTGACCGCGGTCGCGATCCTGGCACGCACGGTGTAGTCGTTGTATGCGGGCAGCGCGATCGCCGCGAGGATGGCCAGGATCGGTACCAGTACCAGCAGCAGGCCGCCGCCGATGATCGCGGTCAGGGCGCAACCGGAGAGCTTCTTCTTCGGCGGCGGCAGGACCCCGGCCGCCGCTTGGGTGGCATAGGGCGTGGACGGCGGCAGCACAGGCGGCTGCGGCGGAGGAGGGGGCACCGGTTCCGGTTCCGGCTCGGGTTGCTGGGCCGGCGCAGCAACGTCCAGTGCCGGCACGATCAGGCCCAGCTCGTCGACAACGGTACGCAACGGCTGCCATTGCGGCAGGCCGTCGCGCCAGACCAGGGTGTCCAGGGAGATCTGGTTGTTTCGGAACAACTCGACCAACTGTTCCGCCGGCAGCGGGCCTTGCTGCCGGTTGCCTTCTGCATGGAACCACTCGCTCACGGGGACGCTCCTGAATGCGCTATGCCCCCAAGTGTACGGTCAGTGAAGGGGTTCTGGCTCGTCCATGAACATCTGCGTCTCCATCCAGGCATAGGCCGCTTCGGAGCCAGGCTGGTTGAACAGCACCATCAGCACGACCCATTTCAGGTCGTCCAGGTCCAGTTCGTCCTGGTCCAGGGCCATCGCCCGGTCCAGCACCAGCTCGCGCTGGTCGGCGTCGAGGATGCCGTGCTGTTCCAGGTACAGCAGGAAGCCGCGGCATTCCACATCCAGCTTGTCCAGCTCGGGGCCATGGTAGATGCGCACGGGGCCGTCGACCCGCGCCTGGGCCACGCTCGGCCGCTGGGCGGCCAGGGCATCGAGCCAGTCGAACGCCTTGTTGATCTCGGTGGGGCTGAAACCGGCCTGGATCAGGCCGTTCTGCAGCGAATCGCGGTCACGGATCAGGTCCGCATCTTCGCTGAAATAGTGTTCAAACAGGTACAGCAGTACATCCAGGATGCTCTCTTTCATTGCCCCTCGGCCTGCGTCGCGCGACGCTGTGGAGGTGAAGAAACTAGGGAGTTCGACAGTAGCGGCCGTGTACGCACACCACGATTCCCGCCAGTTCCATGGCCAGCAGCATGGAGGACACCTGGGACGCCGTCAATCCACAGCGCGTGATCAGTGAATCCATACCGCTTGGGTTGTGGTCCAGGGCTCGCCACAAGCACTGGTAGTCAGGGTCGTCGGCCCAGCGCGCCGGCAGGAGGGCCGGCAGTGCCTGTTCAGTGGGGGTGGCCAGCCGCGATTGCAAGCCCGGCAGCTGCTGGCGAAGGGCGGGGGCGAGCAGTTCCACAACCTCCTCGGGGCGCTCGACCAGCGCCGCGCCCTCGCGGATCAGGCGGTGGCAGCCCGCCGCGCGCGGGTTGAGCACCGATCCGGGCAGGGCACAGACCTCGCGGCCTGCCTCGGCGGCCAGGCGCGCGGTGATCAGCGCTCCCGAACGCTGCGCGGCCTCGACCACCACGGTTGCCAGCGCCAGCCCGGCTACCAGCCGGTTGCGCGCGGGGAAGTGGCCTGGGCGGGCCGCCGTACCCGGCAGGTACTCACTGAGCACCACGCCCTCGGCGGCGATGCGCGCCTGCAGCCGGGCGTGGCTGTCCGGATAGGCGCGGTCAGGGCCCGTGCCGATCACCGCCACGGTGCAGCCACCGGCCTCCAGCGTGGCCTGGTGCGCAGCCGCATCGATGCCTGCGGCCAGGCCGCTGGTCACCGCCAGGCCCGCCTCGACGAAACAGCCGGCAAAACGCGCGGCCAGTGCGCGCCCGCCCGGGGTGGGGGAACGACTGCCGACCAGCGCCACCGACGGGCGCCAAGCCAGGCTGGGGTCTCCGGCGACGAACAGCGCCAGCGGCGGGTTGGGCACCTCCAGCAACGAGGGTGGAAAGGCCGGATCGGTGCAGGGCAGCAGGTGATGGTTGTCCTGTTCCAGCCAGCGCAGGGCGGATGCACAAGCCCGGGCGTCGGGACGTTCCAGCGCGGCGCATTGCTCCGGCGTGCAGCCGTGCGCGCGCCAGTTCGCCGGGCCTTGCGCGATGGCGGCTTGCGCACCGCCCGCGGCCTGCAGCAGGGCCCGTCGTGGCGCCAGTGCGCCTCCCGCCATCAACAGGCGCAGCAGCGCCTCATATGCATGCGTGGTCATCCCCCACTATCGGCCGCACGCAACAAAGGCGCCCTAGGGCGCCTTCGCACGTGATCGTCAGGTTTTCCCGCAGACGCCTGCCGGGCAGCAACCGGCAGGCCCGGCAACGGTTACTTTGCGTCCGGGTGCAGCGCGTTGTAACCCACCTGTACCGGCTTCACGCCCTGCATCACCAGCGCGTAGCTGACGTTGTCGAAGGTACGGAACACCATCGCGTGCGCGGCATACTCGTCCGGCAGCGAGACCCGGCCCGCGCCGGTGCTGAGCGAGTCGTCCATGCGCGAGGAGCCCGGGTACTTCATGCGGTGCGCCACATGGCGGCCCGGGCGCCACAGCGAGAACACGGTACCGTTGTCCACGCCCTGGGCACGGCCGGCCGAGATCGCGATCACGTCGCGCGGGCCACCGGCGTTGAACATGTCGGTGACGGCCAGCACGCGCACGTCCACACCCTCGACACCGGCAGCGGGTACATGAGGGATGAACTGCAGGTCGTACGGCTTGGCTTCGACCGGCACCAGGCGGTCACCGGCGCGCACTTCGCGGCCGCCGTCGTTCTTGTCCAGCACCAGCGTGGAGGCCTCGACCTTGCCGCCGGCAATCTGGGTGATGGTGCCGGTAGCGACCTGGGCCAGCTCGTAGCCGAGCACGCCACGGCGGGCGTTGGGCGCGTTGTAGGCCTTCCACAGGTTGCCGCTGCCCGGGGTCACGTCGCCATTGGCGGTCAGGTCTTCGGTCGGCTTGGGCTGGGCGTACCGCACGGTCGGGCGTACCACGGCCCAGCGCTGGCCCACCTGGGCATCGGCCAGGCGCACGTAGACGGTGTCACCGCCGGACACGCGCAGGCGGCTGTCCTCCAGGCCGACCACGTAGGGCAGCTGCTTGATGCTGTCGACAACGCTCAGCTGCTTCAAGAACGGCTCGACCTGGGCCAGCGGAATGGCGTCGATCGGGGCCTCCTGGCGCGGGCCGGCCTGGGACACGGTCACCCGGTCCAGGTAGGCCAGGCTCAGCACGTCACCTGGATAGATCAGGTGCGGGTTGGCGATCTGCGGATTGGCTTGCCAGATCTCCGGCCACAGCCAAGGCTTCTGCAGGAAACGTGCGGCGATATCCCACAACGTATCCCCTTTTCGGACCACATAGGTGTCCGGGTGCCCGCCATTCACTTCCACGGCGGTAGCATAGGCAGCCACGGTCAGCATCGCCGCGGCGACGACCGTACGAAAACGAAGCAACATAGGTGTGAAGCCCTGATTCCCCAACAGGTCCACGCACTATAGTCCAGAAACCGGGGCGCAAGGCAAGCGTTGGAGCTAGAATCTGCGACGTATGCCGGCGTGCCGGCCCCCTATCCGGAAACAGCCATGGCCCTTCTCCCCATTCTCGAGTTCCCCGATCCGCGCCTGCGTACCAAGGCTGCGTTGATCGACGCCGCCGAAGTCACCACGCCGGCCTTCCAGGAACTGATCGACAACATGTTCCAGACCATGTACGACGCCCCGGGCATCGGCCTGGCGGCCACCCAGGTGGACGTGCACAAGCGCTTCATGGTCATCGATGTCAGCGAAGAAAAGAATGAACCGCATGTGTTCATCAACCCGGAAATTGTCGCCAGGGACGGGGGCCGGGTGTACCAGGAGGGCTGCCTGTCGGTCCCGGGCATCTTCGCCGACGTCACCCGCGCCGACACCATCACCGTGAAGTACCTGGACCGCAACGGCCAGGAACAGCAGCTGGAGGCGGGTGAAGTACTGGCCACCTGCATCCAGCACGAGATGGACCACCTGGACGGCAAGCTGTTCATCGACTACCTGTCGCCGCTCAAGCGCGAGATGGTCCGCAAGAAGCTGGCCAAGCAGCGCAAGCACGTGGCGTGATCGCCCATCCGGGCCGCCCTTCGGGTGGCCCGTGCCTGCGCGACGCGCGCGGGCTGCACGGCGCCGGCCGACGGCGCCGTTTTCTTTCCTGCACGAATCCATCCTGCAAGTGGGGTAGCCATGAGGATTGTCTTTGCCGGTACGCCGGAATTCGCGGTGTCGTCGCGGGGGGGGGGGGTGGCGGCCCGCCCCCCCCCCCCCCCCCACCACGAGGTCGTGGCCGTCTATACCCAGCCTGACCGGCCGGCAGGCCGTGGCCGTGGCCTGGCACCGTCGCCGGTCAAGCTCGAGGCCGTGGCCCGTGGCATTCCGGTCTACCAGCCCGAATCACTGAAGGACGAGGCTGCACAGCAGCAGCTGCGCGACCTGCAGCCGGACCTGATGGTGGTGGTGGCCTACGGTCTGCTCCTGCCCAAGGCGGTACTGGCGATCCCGACCCACGGCTGCTGGAACGTGCATGCCTCGCTGCTGCCACGCTGGCGCGGTGCTGCGCCGATCCAGCGCGCGATCCAGGCCGGTGACGCAAAGACCGGTGTGTGCCTGATGCAGATGGAAGCGGGCCTGGATACCGGCCCGGTGCTGCTGCACCAGGAACTGCCGATCGCTGCCACCGATACCGGTGGCCAGCTGCATGACAAGCTGGCCGAGCTGGGTGCACAGGTCCTGTCCGACGGCCTGGGCCTGCTGCGGGCCGGCATCAAGCCGATCGCGCGGCCGCAGCCGGAGCAGGGCGTGACCTATGCGCACAAGCTGGACAAGGCCGAAGCCCGTCTGGACTGGGCGCAGGGCGCCGATGTGCTGGCGCGTACCGTGCGTGCCTTCAATCCGTGGCCGATCGCCGAAGCGACGCTGGCTGGCGAACGCGTGCGCATCCATGGCGCGGTGGCGCTGGATGCGGCCCACGGCCAAGCGCCGGGCACGGTGCTGGCGGCCAGCCGCGATGGCATCGACATCGCCTGTGGCCAGGGTGCACTGCGCTTGCGTACGCTGCAGCGCGAAGGCGGCAAGGCGATCACCGCCGCCGACTACCTCAACGCCCGCCGTGATCTGCGCGTGGGAGCATAAGCGGTGTCGAAGCAGAACGATTTCTCCGTGGCCAAGGCGGCGCCGGGCGCGGCCACGCGCATGCTGGCCGCGCGTGTGCTGGCACAGGTGTTCACCCGTGGCCGTTCATTGAAGGCCGAACTGGCCTGGGCGCTGCCGAAGCTGGCCGACAGCCGCGATCGTGCCTTGCTGGAAGCGCTGTGCTTTGCGGTGCTGCGTCGCCGCAGTACCTATGACGCTGCCTTGCAGTCGTGGATGCAGAAGCCGCTGTCGGCGCGCGACGCCGACCTGCGCACCCTGTTGATGGTGGGCTTCGCCCAGCTGGACGTGCTGGAACTGCCGGCGCATGCGGCGCTGTCGGCCACGGTCGATGCCGCGCGTGCGCTGGGCCGTGAGCGCCAGGCCGGCCTGGTCAACGCGATCCTGCGCCGCGCGCAGCGCGAAGGTTTCCCGGAGCAGCCGGCGCGCGATGCCTTCCCGGAATGGCTGGCCGATGCGGTGGAACGCGATTGGCCGGCACAGGCCGAGGCGATCTTCAGCGCCAGCCTGCAACCGGCACCGTTGTGGCTGCGTGCCAACCGCCAGCACGGTGGCCGTGACAAGGCACTGGCGGCACTGGCCGAGGCGGGCATTGCCGCCGAACCCAGCGCGCTCTGCGCCGATGCATTGCGCCTGGCGGCCCCCGTTGCGGTGAACCAGCTGCCGGGTTTTGCCGACGGTGCACTGTCGGTACAGGACCTGTCGGCGCAATGCGCAGCCGACGCGCTGGCGCCCGCGACCGGCGCCCGCGTGCTGGACGCCTGTGCGGCGCCCGGTGGCAAGTCGGCGCACCTGCTGGAACGTGACCCCAGTCTGCGCCTGCTGGCGCTCGATATCGATGCGCGTCGCCTCGCGCGCGCCCGCGATACCTACACCCGCACCGGTGTGGGCGAGGGCGCGCAGACCCGGGTGGCCGATGCCAGCGATCCCGGGGCCTGGTGGGACGGCACGCCGTTCGACGCCATCCTGCTGGATGCCCCGTGCTCGGCCACCGGCGTGATCCGCCGCCAGCCGGACGTGATGTTCCACCGCCGCGCCGAGGACATCGATGCGCTGGTCGGCGTGCAGGCCCGCCTGCTGGAGGCCTGCTGGTCGATGCTGCGCCCGGGAGGCGTGCTGCTGTACGCCACCTGTTCGATCCTGCGCGCCGAGAACGTCGACCAGGTGCGAGCCTTCCTGAAGTGGCATCCGGACGCAGCGGCACAGCCTCTGGATGACACATTCGGCCTCGATTGCGAGGGGATTGCGCGCCAGCGCCTGCCGGGTGACAACGATGCTGACGGTTTCTTTTACGCGCGTCTGCTAAAAACAGCCTGACCCCGCTGACGTTCCGAGTCCCATGCTGAAATCCCGCGCGTCGCGCGAGACGTGGTTGTTCGTGGTGATGGCCCTGCTGGTGCTGGGGGCCGGGCTGGGCCTTCGTGATCCGTGGCCGTCGGACGAACCGCGCTTCGCGCTGGTGGCCAAGCAGATGTTCGACAGCGGGCAGTGGCTGTTCCCGCATCGCGGCACCGAGCTGTACTCGGACAAGCCGCCGATGCTGATGTGGTGGCAGGCCACGCTGTACAGCCTGGTCGGGCACTGGCGCGTGGCCTTCCTGCTGCCGTCGCTGCTGGCGGCCCTGGGCACGCTGTGGTGCGTGGTCGACCTGGGGCGGCGCCTGTGGACGCGGCGGGTGGGGCTGTATGCCGGCTGGGCGCTGCTGTTCGCGCTGCAGTTCACCTTCCAGGCGAAGAAGGCGCAGATCGACCCACTGCTGCTGCTGTTCATCACCCTGGCCAACTACGGCCTGCTGCGCCACCTTCTGCTGGGACCCAGCTGGCGCTGGTGGTGGCTGGGCTGGTTCTTTGCTGGCATCGGCGTGATCACCAAGGGCGTGGGGATGCTGGCGCTGCTGATGCTCGTGCCTGCGGCGATCGCCGCGGCGCTGCAGTGGCCACGGGTGGGACTGCATGCGCGCGACGCGCGTTTCTGGCTGGCACCGCTGGCCTTCCTGCTTGCGGTGTCGTTGTGGCTGGCGCCGATGCTGCTGGCCGGCTTTGCCACCGGCTCGGATGAGTACCGGGCCTACATGGACGACATCCTGTTCCAGCAGACGGCGCGGCGCTACGCCCATTCCTGGGACCATCACCAGCCTGCCTGGTACTTCCTGGCGACGATGCCGCTGATGTGGATCCCGGCGTTCCTGGCCCTGCCCTGGGCGATTCCGGCGTGGCGCCGCCGGCTTCGCCGCCGCGACCCGCGCTACCTGCTGCCGCTGGCCTGGTGGCTGATGGTGGTGCTGTTCTTCTCGATTCCCGCCGGCAAGCGCGATGTGTACATCCTGCCGGCACTGCCGATGTTCTGCCTGGTGCTGGCGCCGCTGTTGCCTGGATTGCTGAGGCGGCGCGATGTGCAGGCCGTGGTGGGGGTGTTCACCGGCCTGCTGTCACTGGGCCTGGCCCTGGCCGGTGCGATGGCGGTGCTGGGCGAGCCGGCCTTCGAGCTGCGCCTGACCCACAGCCGCGGGCTGGCGCTCGGCGCCGTCGACGCACTGGCCTGGACAATCCTGGCGATGGGCGTGTGGGGCGGATTGAGCCTGCTGGCCTGCGGCCGTCGCCGGCATCTGGCGCTGGTGTCGACCCTGGCGATGGTCTGGGTGCTGTACAGCCTGGTCGGCTATCCGCTGCTGAACGATTCCAGTTCCGCCCGCGGCCTGATGCGCACGGTTGGCAGCCGTCTGGGCCCGGATGCCGAATTGGGGCTGGTGGCCTGGAAGGAGCAGCATCTGCTGCTGGCCGACCGTCCTGCAGCGACCTTCGGTTTCGAGACGGACTGGGACGAGCAGCTGATTGCGGCCACGCGCTGGCAGCGGCTGGCGCCCGGACGCCGCTGGTTGCTGGTGCACGAATACGCGATGCTGTCGTGCGTCGACCGCAACCGTTCTGAACTGGCCGGCGTGGCCAACCGGCGGCGCTGGTGGCTGGTGCCGGCAGCAGCGGTGAAGGTGCCCTGCGTGGTCACTGCAGAGGAGCGCGAACGTGAACGGCGTTTGCAGGAACATGACTAGTCACCACGATTCCGGCTTGTCCAGTCTGCCCAAGCGGGCCCAAAGGCAGTAAAACAGCAGGCTGGGACGGCCCCCGTTGGTCCTTCCCGTTCTTCCCGCAGATTGCAGCGATACTTCCCGACGTGCCAGCTTCACCGGACAACCTGAACCCCTTGGCCGGCGACCCGCTGGGCGTTCCCGCCGGTGGGCGCCATGGGGTCGCGCATGCGTTGGCCCAGCTGGGCCTGTTCTGCCTGCCGGCACTGGTGCTGACCGTGCCGATCAACCTGCTGCCGTATGGCCTGCTGTTGCTGCTCAGCACGCTGCTGGCGCCGGAGCTGCTGTGGCGCGCGCGCGGCATGGCCGGTCAGCCGGTGAAAGTGCTGGCCTGGCTGATGCTGGCGGTGCTGGCGCTCGGCGTACTGTCGGTGGTCTTGTTCGAGCAGGGCCTGCGTGACGTCGACAACCGCTCGCGATTCGTGGTGATCCCGTGGATCGCGCTCTGGGTCTGCGCGCTGCGTCCCAACCTGCGGTGGCTCTGGTACGGATCATTGACCGGCCTGCTCGCCACCTTCGCGATGTCGCTGTGGCAGGTGCTGGGTGGCGCCGCGCGCGCAGAGTTGTTCACCAATGCCATCGTGCTGGCCGACATCGTGATGGTGTTGATGGTGCTGCTGGTGTTCTGTCGCCCGTCGCGGCGCTGGTCGCTGGTGATCCTCGGCATGGCCGCCGGCTGCGGCACCATCGTGCTGACCGGCAGCCGCGGCGTGTTCGCCGCCCTGCTGGCGCTGCTGGTGGTGCTGGCACTGAGCCTGCGCTGGCGCACCGGTGCGGCGCGCCTGTCGGTGCTGGCCGGCATGCTGGCGATCGGTGCGACCCTGCTGTTGTCGGTACCGGAGCTGCGTCACCAGGTGCGCCTGAGCGAGCTGCACAGCGACGTGCAGCGGATGGAGCAGGGCGACAGTGATTCTTCCGCCGGGGCCCGCGTGGAACGCCTGCAGGTGGCCTGGGAGACCTTCCTCGATCACCCGCTGGTGGGCGTTGGCATCGGTCATTTCGACAGCGCGATGCTGCGCGTGCCGGTCTGCCGCGAGAATCCGGAAGAGTTGCGTTGCCACCTGGGGCATGCACACAACGATGTTGCCGAATGGGCAGCGACCCAGGGCGTACCGGGCCTGCTGCTGTTGCTGGCGGTGTATGGCATCCCGCTAGGGTTGTTCGTGCGGCTTCATCGCCGCAGCGGACGGACGACCTTCCGGGGGCCGGCCGCAGCCGGCATCATGCTGGTGATCACCTATGCGCTGTGCGGCCTGACCCAGTCGATGTTCGCGCACCAGATGACGGCCAGTTTCTATGTGACCCTGGTCGGCCTGCTGACCGGCCTGTCGATCGTCGAAGGCGCGCGCCACCGGGCAGTCACCGGGGCGTGACGCATCGGCGCGCCGGGCAGGGCCCGGCGATCAGGGGTTCGGCGGGTCGGCCACGGCCTGGCCGTTGCCCAGCATCCACAGCATGATGGTCTTCTGGCGCACGTAGTTGGCGCGCACATAGGCGTAGACCAGGCCATGCCAGCCGTCGCGGAAGCCGCCACGGAACACGAAGCCGCGCCAGAACCGCCAGGCCGGTGCCAGCACCAGCTTGCCCAGCGTGGCCCGCTTGCCGCGCGCGAACTCGTGCTCGGCCATCATCCGCGCGTACTTCTCGGTCTTGGCCAGCTGCTGCTGCAAGGAGCGGTAGGGGTAGTGGACCAGGTCGCCGCGCAGGGTACCGACACTGCCATCGACGCTGGCGGCCTCGTGGATCTCGCGCTTGCCGCGCCAGCCGCCACGGCGGCGGTCGAACAGGCGCATCACCCGGTCCGGGTAGGCATTGCCATGGCGCAGGAACTTGCCGAAGTACTCCGACAGGCGTGCGAAGCGATAGCCGGCATGGCCAGCGAAGCCACCGTCGCGGGCCTGTTCGATGGCCTCACGCAGTTCCGGGCTGATCCGCTCATCGGCGTCCAGGCACAGCACCCAGTCGTGGCCGGCCTGCTCGACGCAGTACGCCTTCTGGCTGCGGAAGCCGTCGAACGGGCGCTGCAGCACGCGGGCGCCTGCGGCCTCGGCGATGGCCACGGTGGCATCGGTGGAGTAGGAGTCCACGACGACGATCTCATCGCAGAAGGCCAGCGAGGCCAGGCAGTCGCCGATGCGGCCGGCCTCGTTGAACGCGATAATGCATGCCGAGATGCGAGGCCGTTCGATGGGAGCGGTCGTGGAGGACATGATGGCCGGGTACCTGTTGTTTGCGACGGAGCGCTATGCGCTGCCTATTCTCGCCCCGTTGGCGCAGGCCTTGCACGTCTCCGGGCAGGAGGTGGCGGCCTGGTTCGAGGGCGGCGCGGCCGGCAGCCAGCTGCCGGGCGTGCCCAACATCGGCCTCAAGCAGGCGCTGGCAATGCGGCCGCGGGCGGTGTTCAGCGCCGCCAACTGGGTGCCGACCTTCCTGTCCGGCGCCAAGGTGCAGCTGTTCCATGGCTTCAACGTGGAGAAGCGGGACAGTGCGCGCGGCCACTTCCGGGTGCGCGGCATGTTCGACCTGTACTGCACGCAGGGGCCGGCCACCACCGGGCCGTTTCGTGAGATCGCGGCCCTGCAGGGCCACTTCGCGGTGGCCGAGACCGGCTGGCCGAAGCTGGATCCGCTGTTCCGCGACGATGGTGGCGAGAGCGCCGCGCTGCGCGCCGCCGCTGGAGGACGCCCGGTGATCCTGTTCGGTTCGACCTTCACCGAACGCCTGAGCGCAGCTCCGCACCTGCATGCGCAGATCGCTGCCGACATCGCAGAGGGCAACCGCTACTGGCTGCTGACCCTGCACCCGAAGTGCCCACCGGAATTGTTCGAACGCTACCGCGCGCTGGCCGGTGCCAATGCGCGCTTCATCGAGCCGGAGCAGGTGATGGCCGCACAGCGCGCCGCCGATGTGCTGGTGTCCGATACGTCCTCGATCGTTTCGGAGTTCATCGTCCAGCACAAGCCGGTGGTGACCTTCCGCAACCGGGTGCCCAAGCCGCACATGATCGACTTCGATGACCCGGTGCAGCTGCCGGCGATGCTGCAGCGCGCGCTGCATCCCGACGCCGCGCTGCACGCGGAGATCGTGCGCTACGCCGATGCCATCCATCCGTACCGCGATGGCCTGTCCAGCGAGCGCGTGATTGCGGCTACCGAGGATTTCCTGTCCGGTGAAATGGGCGTGTTGCGGCGCAAGCCGTTCGGCAGCTGGGTACGCGACCTGCAGATCCGCAAGGACCTGGGGTATTGGGGGCCGTCGCAGCGGTAAGCCGAGCGTGGGCTCGGCTCTACAGTAGATCCACGCCATGCGTGGATGCGCGGCCCCCGGCACTACCTACCAGCGCAGCTTGCGCCGCGCCAGCGCGGCCGCCAGTTGATCCATCACCTGTTGCGCCTGCGCCTGCGGCAGGTAGTGCAGGATCAACGCCACATCACCATGCGCGCCGGCGGTATCCAGCTGCAGGCTGCTGGTGCCCAGCAGCTTGTCCAGTGGCGAGCGCAGCAGGCGCAGGCCCTGCACCTTGTCCAGCTCGGCCCAGCGCCACCAGCGCTTCCACCAGCCGCCACGCACGGCGACGTAGTGGTCATCCAGGTACCAGCCCATGCGCGCCATCTGCCGGTGGGCCACCAGCAGCGCCAGCGGCAGCCAGGCCAGCACGATCAGGCCCCATGATCCCCAGCGCCAGTACGCGGCGGCGGCCAGCAAGGGAACCAGCAGCAGCGCGCCCAGGCACAGCCGCCACCAGCCACGCTGCGGAATGGACTGCCATTGCGCCGGCGGCCACTGCAGTTGAGGCAACAGGTGCTGCACCAGCTGCTCGCAGCGCATTGCCGGGGCCAGCGGTGCCAGTTCGCGCAGAGCGCGGTCCTGGTCCCGCGAAGGGCCGCCGGCGGCGCTGTCGACGCGCAGCTGGCGCAGGCCGAACCAGCGATGCAGGGTGGTCTCGTACAGCGTCCAGGCCTGGATGCGGCGACGCGCGACACTGCTGCGGGTTCGGCTGACCAGGCCAGCCGAGACGGTCAGCCGGCGATCCTGCTCGCTGAGAGTGAAGCCGTGATAGCGCAGCAGGGTCAGCACCACCGACAACGCACGCAGCGCCAGCCAGCCCAGCAGCAGGGCTGCGGCCAGCAGCAGGAAGGCGCCGGCCACGCCGGGATGCAGGTGGCTTGCGTAGCCGAAGGCCTCCCTGCCACCACGCTGGATGGCCGCGTCCATCACCGGCCGGGGCACGGTCTGGAACAGCACGCCGAAGGCGGCGATCGCCAGTGCCCATCCGCGGTTGGAGAGCAGGCCCATGCGCACCACGTCCCAGCTCGACAGGCGCAGCAGCACCTGTTCGGTGTCGGCCCCGGTGATCGAGGGAGTGGCAACGGCGTCGGCGGGCTGCGGTGCCTGCCCACGCTGGCGCACCAGCCGTTCCAGCGCCAGCGCCTGGTCCAGCCTCAGTACCCGCATCTCGGCTTCCGGCCGCACGCCGCCGGCCGATTCCAGGCGCAGCTCGGCCACACCGAACAGCCGGTGCAACGGGTTCTGCCGCACTTCCACGTTGTGGATGCGGGCGAACGGGATCTCGCGGCGGTTGCGCGCCAGCAGCCCGCTGCGCACGGTGATGGCATCGCTGCCGATGCGGTAGCGGTAGCTGAGGTACTGCAGCACCGAGACCAGCACCAGTGCCGCGATCGCCGACAGTGGAATCAACTGCGCCCACATCGGGTCGCGCTCGCCACGCTGGCCGAACACCAGCAGCGCGACCAGCGGCAGGAAGTAGTGGCGCAGCTGCATCAGCAGCACGAACAACCACGACCACGGGTGCAGGCGATGGTCCTCGCCACCGGCAGGCAGCGATGCGGGCAGGGGCGGCGGCAGGCTCACAGGGCGTCGGCGTCCTGGTCGAGCTGGTGCGAGAGGGTGTCGCGCAGGCGCTCGGCGTCGGCTTCATCCAGGCCGTTGACGGTGACCGCGCTCATGCGGGTGCCGGCAGTGTGCACGATCAACGTGGCCAGGCCGGCGCGGCGCTCCAACGGGCCCCGGCGCAGGTCCAGGTGCTGTACGCACGATATGGGAATGCGGGTTTCCAGCTGCCACATCAGGTCGCGGCGCAGGCCCAGGCCCTGGTCATCCAGGCGCCAGCGGGTGCGGGTCAGTCGCCGGCGGCCGAGCCAAGCGCCGAAGAGGATGCCGATCAGCAGCCCCAGGGCGGCAGTCCACAGGCCGCCGGGCAGATCGAAGAACCAGGCAGCTGCGGCCAGTGGCAGACCCGGTACGAACAGTCCGCCGAAGGCGCCTTCCAGTGCGGCCAGGCGGGCGGCACGTTGCGGCAGCGATTGCCAGGCTTCGGTGGTCGGGGCGATAGGGGCGACGTCGGTCACGCGGGCTCCGTCAGGTGGCAGGGCGAGCGGCGGCGGCGGTGGCCGCACCGCGCAGACGGTAGCAGGTCGGCTGTGTTACTGGGCAGCCTGGATCAGCGCATCGACATCCAGCAGGTGGCCAGCACGATTGGCCTTGGTGCGCAGGTAGTGCTCGTTTTCCGCGGTGATCTCGCCGGTGACCGGAATGCAGTCCAGCACCTCGATGCCGGCGTTGCGCAGGCGCTGTGCCTTGGTCGGGTTGTTGCTGAGCAGAGCCACGCGCGAAATGCCCAGGCCATGCAGCATCGCCACCGCACTGCCGTAGCGGCGTTCGTCGGCACCGAAGCCCAGCTGCGCATCGGCGTCGATGGTGTCCAGGCCGTCGTGCTGGTAGCCGTAGGCGCGCATCTTGGCGGCGATGCCGGTGCCGCGGCCTTCCTGGTCCAGGTACAGCAGCACGCCACCGCCCAGTTCCTTCAGCTTGCGCAGCCCGCGCCGCAGCTGGTCGCCGCAGTCGCACTTGAGCGAGCCGAACAGGTCGCCGGTCAGGCACGAGGAGTGCACGCGTACCGGTACCACCGACGACAGGTCCGGTTCGCCGACGATGATCGCGACCTGGTCGCGCTGGGCCACGCCGCCGCGGAACACCGCGAAGGTGGTCATGCCGACGTCGCGCAGCGGTACCGGCGAACGCGCCACCAGTTCGTAGTCGTGGGCCGCATGTGCTGCGCCTTCGGCCAGGTCGCACAGGGCCACCTCGGCGGCACCGTCGAACGTGTGGTCATCCACGTCCAGGCGCACCGCGACCATCGCCGGCAGCAGCAGGCCCAGGCGGGCCAGCTCCACCGCGCCGGCATCGAAGGCGTCGCCGGCCGCCCAGCCGTCGGGCATGGGGCCGGGCTCGCGCAGGTAACCCAGCGAGGGCAGGGTATCGAAGGCAATGCCGGCCAGCGGCAGGCGCGCGCCTTCCGGTGCTTCCACGCCGAGCACGCGGGCGCGGGTGGCGGTCAGGAACAGGTAGTGGCGCTCGCGCGCGGCAGCGGCGAACGTGGCAAAGCTGCTGGCAGTGGCGCTGTCCAGTGCAATCACCGCCAGGCGCTGGCCCTGGCCATCGTGGAGCAGTACCGGGCGACCGGCACGCAGTTCGGCCACCGCGCGTTCGCAGCGGATCGCGGCGGGGTCGCCGAACAGGGAAGAGGCAGCAGGCATGGCAGGACCGGGGGAGGCGGACATCGCAGTCTCTATGGGGGCGACGGCGTCGTATTCAACGTGGTGCGGCCGCCGGTCGCAGGGGCCGGACGGGCCCGCGTGGTGCGACCGTCAGTGCGGATGCTCTTCGGTCGCGTACGGGTCTTCCTCGCCGCTGCCCGGTGGCCGCAGCGTATAGCGCTTGTAGGTCCACTGGTACTGCGTCGGGTCGCGGCGGGCGATGCGCTCGATGCCGGCGTTGAGCGCGGTGGCCGCCACCTGCGGGTCCGGGTCGGCCACGGCCGGGTCGGTCGGCTCGATGTGCAGGGCGAATTCCATGTCCGGCCCGATGCGCTCGCACCAGCCATACAGCACGGTGGCGCCGGTGCGCTCGGCCAGCCGGTTGACCAGGGTCATGGTCAGTGCCTGCACGCCGAAGAACGGCACGAACACGCCGTCGCCGGCCTTGGGTTGCTGGTCGGGCAGGATGCCGGTGGCACCACCGTCCTTGAGCACCTTGAACAGCTGGCGCACGGCGGGGCCCTCGGCGCGCACCTGCTGCACGTTCTGGCCGCCCCGCACCAGCTGCAGGAAGGCGTCGCTGGCCTCGTCCTCCGGTGGCTTGTAGACGATGGCGATGTGCCCGCGCGAGGCCAGCCACTGGTTCAGCAGCTCCCAGTTGCCGAAGTGGGGGGCGGCCACGATCACGCCCTTGCCGCTGGCCAGCGCCGCGTCGTACAGGGCTTCGCCGTGGCGCTGCTTCAGGTGCAGGCGCAGGTTGTCGGCCGGCCTCTGGCTCCAGAGCCGCAGCGTCTCGATGGCCTGCAGGGCAGTGGAGCGCAGCAGCTCGCGGTGCAGGCGGTCGCGCGCCGGACCGTCCAGTTCCGGGTAGGCCAGTTCCAGGTTGCGCCGGGTGACGCGGCTCTCGCGAGCGTTGAGACGGACCCACGTCCACGCCAGGGCATGCGCGAACCCCCGCAGCACTGGCCAGGGCAGGCGGGCGAACAGGGTGGTGGCGCGGTAGACCAGCCGGGCTTTGCGTTGCGGATTCATCGGCGCCAGTTTAGCCAAGGGCGCTGCTATCGTGGCCGGCCCTGTTCATTGGAAGCCCACGATGCTCGTCCTGATCCAGCGCGTCAGCCAGGCCGCCGTCCATGTCGACCAGGAAGTGGTGGGGCAGATCGGCCCCGGCCTGCTGGCCCTGGTCGGCATGGAACCGGGCGATACCGAGGCCCAGTTGCGACGGATGGCCGAGCGCCTGCTGGGCTACCGGGTGTTCGCCGACGAGGCCGGGAAGATGAACCGGTCGCTGCGCGACACCGGCGGCGGCCTGCTGCTGGTCAGCCAGTTCACCCTGGCCGCCGATACCCGTTCGGGCATGCGCCCCAGTTTCACGACCGCCGCACCGCCGGACGAGGCTGAACGCGGGTTCAATCGATTTGTCGAGATCTGTCGTGAAAATCACGCGCCCGGGGTGGAAACGGGCCGATTTGGTGCCCATATGGTCGTCAGCCTGGTCAATGACGGTCCCGTGACCTTCCTTCTCAGGCCCTGAGCCTGCGGGACCACCGCCCGGCAGGCGGGGCCCCGGGCTGGTATAATGCTACGTTCCCTATTTCTCCCTAGCCGGTGGCGCGAGCACTACATGGCCAACGAACGTCCTGCCCAATCCGAAATCAAGCAACTGATCAGCAAGGGCCTGGAACAGGGCTACCTGACCTACGCCGAAGTCAATGACCATCTGCCGGACGACATGGTCGACCCGGAACAGATCGAAGACATCATCGGCATGATCAACGGCATGGGCATTGATGTCCATGAAGTTGCGCCGGATGTGGAAACCCTGCTTCTCAACGATGGCAACACCGGCAACCGCGAAGTCGATGACACCGCGGCTGAAGAAGCTGCCGCCGCGCTGAGCGCGCTCGACACCGAAGGTGGCCGTACCACCGACCCGGTGCGCATGTACATGCGCGAAATGGGCACCGTCGAGCTGCTGACCCGCGAAGGCGAAATCGCCATCGCCAAGCGCATCGAGGAAGGCCTTTCGCAGGTCCAGGCGGCCCTGGGCCAGTTCCCGGTTTCGGTCGAGTCGCTGCTGAACGACTACGAAGCCCACAAGGAAGGCAAGAAGCGCCTGGCCGAAGTGATCGTCGGCTTCAACGACCTGGTCGATGAAGAGCCGGCACCGCCGGCGGTCGTTGCCGATGACAGCGCCGATGCGGACGCCGAAGGCGACGAGGACGAGGACGACGATGTCGACGGTGGCGATGAAGAAGCCGCACCGACCGGTCCGGATCCGGAGGAAGTCGCCGCGCGCATGCAGGCACTGAGCGATGCCTTCAACGCTTTCAAGAAGGCCGCGACCAAGGGCGACAAGAAGAACCTGCCGCGCCTGCGCGAAGAGATGTCGGCGGTGTTCGTCACCCTGAAGCTGCCGCTGCCGCTGACCGACGTGCTTACCAAGCAGCTGCGCGACACCATGGCCGACATCAAGTCGCATGAGCGCCGTGTGCTGAACCTGGCCACCGTCACCGCGCGCATGCCGCGCAAGGACTTCATCCGTTCCTGGGAAGGCAACCAGACCAACCTGGAGTGGGTGGAAGACGCACTGAAGCGCAAGCAGAAGTGGTCGTCGGCCCTGCGCGAAGTGAAGGACCAGATCATCGCCGAACAGCAGGCGACGATCGACATCGAGAAGCTGACCCAGCTGGACCTGGAAGAGCTGAAGGAAATCAGCCGTGCCATGGCCTACGGCGAAGCCAAGGCGCGCAAGGCCAAGAAGGAAATGGTCGAGGCCAACCTGCGCCTGGTGATCTCGATTGCCAAGAAGTACACCAACCGTGGCCTGCAGTTCCTCGACCTGATCCAGGAAGGCAACATCGGCCTGATGAAGGCCGTGGACAAGTTCGAGTACCGCCGCGGCTACAAGTTCTCGACCTACGCCACCTGGTGGATCCGCCAGGCGATCACCCGCTCGATCGCCGACCAGGCGCGCACCATCCGTATTCCGGTGCACATGATCGAGACGATCAACAAGTTGAACCGCATTTCCCGCCAGATGCTCCAGCAGTACGGCCGCGAGGCTACGCCGGAGGAGCTGGCCAAGGAAATGGACATGCCGGAAGACAAGATCCGCAAGGTGATGAAGATCGCCAAGGAGCCGATCTCGATGGAAACCCCGATCGGCGACGACGAGGATTCCCATCTGGGCGACTTCATCGAGGACACCAACGTGGAGTCCCCGATCGAGAACACCACCAACATCAACTTGTCCGAAACCGTTCGCGACGTGCTGGCCGGCCTCACCCCGAGGGAAGCCAAGGTGCTGCGCATGCGCTTCGGCATCGACATGAACACCGACCACACGCTGGAAGAGGTCGGCAAGCAGTTCGACGTGACCCGCGAGCGCATCCGCCAGATCGAAGCGAAGGCCCTGCGCAAGCTGCGTCACCCGAGCCGTTCGGAGCAGCTGCGCAGCTTCCTGGATATCGATTGATAGCCAGCGGCTGTTGAAGCGTTGAGAGAAACCCCGCCTGGTGCGGGGTTTTTCTTTTCTGGGCGTTGCGCGTGCCCTTCCTGCTTTTCTGTAGAGCCGAGCCATGCTCGGCTGCTGTTCGCGATGACGTATCCGGCAGATCTTCTCAACAGGTGTCGGTTGCTTGCCGCACCATGTGACGCAACTGGCCTGAGAATTGTTGAAACCTTCGCCGCGATTCATCGTCGCAGGAGACCGTCACCCGGCCGAAGTCCAAGTGGCTCAACGATCCAAGTACCCAGCTTCGAGTGCTGCGCGCAGACGCTGTCGCAATCGCCAATTGAAGCCACTACCTTCTCTTCCACACAGTCCTCCGCAGGTGCTCAACACACCGTCGTAGGCGGACTGTCTGCCGCAACAGCAGGCAATCCAAGGTCAATCCGCAACACTCGCCATTCCGGTGAGCCAAGGGTTTCTGGCCGGGTGGCGCGCAGCCATACAAGACCCTGCAAGGGGAAAAGCTGCGGGCGGCCCTACGACCGTGTTGAAGCACCCGGTCGCCTCTCTCAACAGGAGGCGGAAGAGGTTCGACGAATCGTAGGAGAGTGAGTATGGGGCTGACGGAGATTGGCGGTGGGTGCGGCTGGGGTGTCTCGGATACGCGTGGCTGCGACTTTCCCCCGTTGTTGGACTGGGACGATGTGCTGCGTGATGAGCGCGAGGACCCATTGGGGTTCGCACGACGAGCGACGTTGGCGTTGCTGACGTTGTCAGGTGCGGAACTGGTCGAGGGCTCTGACGGCGGCAACCAGAAGGGACTGGAAGAGGCCAGGCGGACGGTGGCGCTGTTCCAGGCACATCTGCGGCGGCAGATGTGGTTCGCGGAAGCGGCGGAGAAGCGGTTGGGGCGTGTTGCTGAGGCTCTTGCTGCTGCCGGGTAGCCGATCGAGCGCGGCCTCCACTACACTGTGACGCTGCGCAGGGCCTATAGCTCAACGGTTAGAGCAGGGGACTCATAATCCCTTGGTTCCAGGTTCGAATCCTGGTGGGCCCACCATCTACTGATCCGACAGCGTCCAGATCAGTCCGAATATCCTAGCAAAACGGCCGTAATCCAGTGGTTTCGTGTCCGGCCGGGTCCGGTCGCGTGCGCCTCCATCCAGCTGGAACGTGAGTAACGGTGCGAGTAAGATGATCGGAAGATCTCCGCTTACTCACATATCCGTTACTCACAGCCATGTTGACAGACACCAAGCTGCGCAGCCTCAAGCCTCAGGGCAAGGTCTATCGCCTCGCCGATGCCAATGGGCTGTGCGTCGAGGTGAGGCCTTCTGGAGCCAGGATCTGGCGCTATCGGTACCGGTTCGCCGGCAAGGCGAACATGCTCACCATCGGGGACTACCCGGCGATCTCATTGGCCGAAGCTCGCGCCGAGCGGGACAAGGCCCGGGCCCAGCTCAAGAAGGGCATGGACCCGGGCCTGGTGGTGAAGATCGAGCGAGCGGCACAGGAGGAAGAGGCCGGCAATACCTTTGGCGCGCTTGCTGAGGAACTGGTGACGCAACGGGCCACGAAGCTGACCCCTGGGTCAGTCGTTCGGGAGCGCCGGATGCTGGAACGCGATCTGGGGAGTATCGGTGATCTGCCCGTTCGGAGCGTGACTGCGCCAATCCTGCTCAAGGCCCTCCGGAAGATCGAGGCCCGTGGAGCAGTCGAGACGGCGCATCGGGCTCGCGCCGCCGCGGGCATGGTCTTTCGCTATGCCATCGCCACCGGCCGTGCAGAGAACAACCCCGCCCTGAGTCTTGCCGGTGCGCTGACCCCTACGAAAACCAAGCACTTCTCCAGCCTGACTGAGCCAGAGGAGGTAGCAAAGCTTCTCAAGGCGATCTACGGCTACCAAGGGTCGCCCATCGTCTCCGCCGCGCTCAAGCTTTCGGCACTCCTGTTCGTCAGGCCGGGCGAGCTCCGCGCGGCGCGCTGGGAGGATATCGACCTGGGTGCTGCTGAGTGGCGTTACATCACCAGCAAGACCCAGACCCAGCACATCGTTCCCCTGGCTGGGCAGGTAGTCGAACTTCTGGAAGATGTCCGACCCTATGCAAGGAAAAGCCAGTACGTTTTTCCGAGCGTGCGGAGCGTCCAGAGGCCGATCAGTGAGAACACGATAAACGCCGCTCTACGGAACCTCGGGTTCGACGGCACAATGATGACTGCCCATGGCTTTCGGGCCATGGCGCGAACATTGCTGGACGAGGTGCTTGGGTTCAGGCCGGATTTCATCGAGCATCAGCTCGCCCATGCGGTCCGGGATCCGCTGGGGCGGGCGTACAACCGGACTACTCACCTGGAAGAGCGCAGGAAGATGATGCAGGCTTGGGCAAACTACTTGGATGAGCTCAGGCGCAACGCATAGTGGAGCGTCCGCGCTTCAAACGCCCAAACCGGACCGTCGCCTTCTGTCTCGACGCAGTTCCGCTGCATGAACTAGCAGCCTTCCTTTCCGATGGGGGTTTACTCCTTTTCGGCGGCGCCAATATCGATTAACCATGCCCTCTTCAAATCCGGGACAGGCAAGCGCCAATATCCGGCCTGTCTAGCCCGTGTTCGGCCGCTGGTCTTGCATGAACTGGACCCGCAAGGGCGCTATACTTGCCATCGAAAGCCGTCTAATGGGGTGCAAGCGGCGGATTTTAAGTGCTTTTTTCCCGCCATTCGTAGGGGGTGCGGTGGCAGAGAAAGAGGGCGTCGCTAGGTCCGCTCGGACGGCGCTAACGATCTGGCCGATCCGGGGAATTCTCCACGCGGGTCATCTCCAAGCTGGGTGCCCGGGGGAGCCGATCTGGAACGCCAACAAGTTTCTCAGTAGGGGGCATGATGACAAGTCAGGGCGAAACCAATGAGCAGATGGAGCAATCGCTGATCGACATTGCTGTCGAGAGTTGGCGCTTCTCGCGTCTGTTCGGGAAGGTGGTCGGCAAGCTAGACGCGGGCGAGTCAGGCCGCTACATCAACCAGATCCGCTACTTCCAGAAGAAGGTCGAGGAAAGCCTGGACTCAAACGGTCTGAAGCTGGTCAATGTCGAGGGACAACCCTACGACGCAGGGATGGCGGCTTCTGCCTTGAACTTGGGGGATTTCGCCCCGGACGATGTGTTGCTCGTCGAGCAGATGCTGGAGCCGATCATCATGGGGCCGAAAGGGCTGCGCAAAGAAGGCACGGTAATGCTCAGGAAGGTGGAGGCATGAAATACGTCGGTATCGATCTCGGCACGACCAACAGTGCCATCTGCTCGTTTGATGGTGAAAAGATTCACCTCTACAAGAGTCCTGAGCAGCACGATGTAACGCCTTCGGCCATCTTCATCGACCGGCGCGGTAATAAGTACGTCGGTTCGCGTGCCTACAACAGCGCCGCAAAGAATCCCGATAACGCGGCTGTGCTGTTCAAGCGCCTCATGGGCACAAGCACCCCCGTGAAGCTGCCCGCGGTCAATCTCACGATGACGCCGGAAGAATGTTCCGCGGAGGTGTTGCGCTCACTCTTTGGCTATCTGCCGGAGGAGATTCGTGGCGATGGCGACACGGGCAGCGTCATCACCGTTCCGGCCGCGTTCAACCAAATGCAGAAGGACGCCACGATGGCCGCCGCCGATGCGGCTGGGCTTGGACGGGTTGCGTTGATGCAGGAGCCAGTCGCTGCCGTGATGAGCGTCATGCGCCAGCGGAAGAACGACGGTATTTTTGTTGTGTACGACATTGGTGGTGGCACGCTGGATGTCGCCATTGCGGAGAGCATTGGCGGTCGAGTGAACCTGCTTGCTCATGGCGGCATTGCCATGTGCGGCGGACGGGATTTCGACCGCATTCTGTTCGACAACGTCGTCAAACCGTGGCTGCTCGACAACTTTGATCTGCCGGAAGATCTCGCATCCAATTCACAGTACAAGTCACTCCGCACCATTGCGACTTGGGCTGCTGAAAAAGCCAAAATCGCGTTGTCGCAGAGCGAAGAGTCTGTGATCAGCCTTGCTGAGAACGAGTTGGGTGTACGTGACCAAGCTGGCGAAGAAATCTACCTTGACATCCCGATCAGCCGGACTTTGTACGACGGTTTGATTGCGTCCAAGGTAGATGAGTCCATTCAGGCCACCCGAGAGAGCATTGAGAAGGCAGGCTTGAGTTCTCACGACGTTGAGCGGATCGTCTTCGTGGGTGGGCCAGCTCAGTACAAAAACTTGCGCGACAAAGTTGCTTTTGAGCTGGGCATCGCGCCATCCACCGACGTGAACCCGATGACGGCGGTTGCCGAAGGCGCGGCGGTATTTGCCGAATCCATCGACTGGGCTTCGCAAAGCCGTGGACGCAAAAGCGCACGTGGCGCGCTCAGTGCCGGTGGTGCGCTCGACCTATCGTTCAACTACATCGCGCGCACGCCGGAGCCGAGGGCGAAGATCGTCGCCAAGCTCGGTGGGCTCGCGCCCGCGGGTGTCGAGTTCCAGATCGACAGCCTCGACACGGGCTGGTCATCCGGTCGCGTCGCGCTGAAGGACGGCGCAAGCGTCGAACTCAGCCTGGCCAAGCCCGGCGACAACATCTTCAAGGTGTTCGTGTTCGACTCGAACGGCGCACCCGTTGCCTTGGGTGAGGACAAGATCGTCATCGCGCGCACTGCCGCCAGCATCGATGCCATCCCAGCATCGCACTCCATTGGCGTGGAAGCCCGCGACAAAGTTGGCGGGCGCTTGGTGTTGGACTATCTGATCCGTGAAGGTGACCAGTTGCCCAAGAAAGGCAAGAAGTCCTTCAAGGCGGGTGAGTCGCTCAAGGGCGGAAGCGCTGGGTCGATCAAGTTCAAGCTGTGGGAAGGTGAAATCTCCGACCCCATCACCGACAACCGCTTCATCGGCATGTTCGAGATCAAGGGAACGGATTTCGATGATGGTGTCATCGCGGCAGGGGCGGAGCTGGTCTGCGAGTTTGAAGTGCTCGACTCCGGCAACATCATCTTGGAGGTTTCGGTTCCCTCCATCAGCGGCTCGTTCCAGAGCGGGCGCAACTTCTACTCCAGTCAAGAGGGCAAGCTCGACTACACCAATCAGGCCAGAAACATTCAGGAGCAGTCCGAGCACACACTCGAACGTCTGGAAGAAATGGCCTCGAAGGTGGATGACCCGCGTCTGGAGCAGGCCCGCGAGAAGCTGGAACAGGCCAGCACCATCGAGTCCGGCGAGGCTGACCCAGAAACGGCGAAGCAGGCGATGGACAACGTGCAGGAAGCCAAGCGCCTGCTGGCGCTGACACGCAAGGAACACCTGAAGGACATCCGTCAGCTTGAACTGGACAGGGCGGTCGATTTCTTCGAGAAGGCCGTGCGCCAGCATGCCCGTCCCACCGAAGCATCGGCGTTCGACAACTTGGTGAAGACGGCGCAACGCGCTCTCGACAACAACAGCAGCGATTTTGAATCGCACCTGGACGATCTGCGCAGTCGCAACTTCATGATCCTGTGGCGTCAGGACTGGTTCGTGATCGATCACTTCAAACGTATGGCTCAAGCCAGTTACCTTTTCTCTGACGCCAGAGAGCACGCACAGCTTGTGGCGCACGGAACCGAAGCCATCAAGGCCAATGACATCGACAAATTGCGAGCAGTGGTTGGCCAGCTTTTCTCGATTCAAGTTGGCTCTGCGGGTGATGACGACATGATGGCCGGTGCCAATATCGTTCGGAGTTGATCCTCATGGCTCTCGATGCATGGCTCCCTATTGGATTCAAACTGCCAGACGGCGCGAAGGTTCGCGTCGCCTTGTTCGAGGGCGCGGATTGGCAGGTGTACGACACCCAAGGCGGCGGTCGTGCGCTGGTCGTCCACGACGATCTGGGCGTTCGCTGGCAAGACGCAGGACTGATTGACGAGGGCACGTTCGACGCCTTCCGGTTCGGAGATCGGCCGTTACGAGCCATCTCATGCGCGCCAAGCCAGACCCTGTTGCCGGTCAGCGAAGCGAAATCCCCTGACAACAAGGCCGAGGCGCTGTCGTTCGCCTTGGCGTTGAAGGCCACGCGCGACATCGATGCGGAATCGCCGTTGCAAGACGCGCTCTACGTCGAAAAGATCACCCGCCTGCTGCCAACCTACAGCATCAGTTCCTGCACCGGCGATGATGTCGTGCTCGGTTACTGGCTGACGGGTGGAACGAGTATTCCGGCTTCCGCTTTCCGCAGATTGCGCCAGAACATGAGCTGGATCGGTGCAGGCCACTTGAAGGATGTCGTGCAGGCGGCGGGGTTCGAGGTGGGCGAACTCATCCCGCTCGAACGCAAGCCGGAAGCGCCAACCGAGAATACCGAGGCCGCTCCCGCTGAAGAAAAGGTCGAGACCAAGCGCAGTGCGCCCGAACCCGACAAGGTCTTCGAACTCGCCGGGCGTCCCGAACTGGCCGCCTTCTTCAACGAACACATCGTTGACATCATCCTGCACCGTGACCGCTACAAGGCGCTCGGCATCGAATTCCCGTCGGCGGTGATCCTGCACGGCCCTCCGGGTTGCGGCAAAACCTTCGCGGTTGACCGGCTGGTGGACTTCCTCGGCTGGCCGAGTTTCCAGATCGATGCCTCCAGCGTCGCCAGCCCGTACATCCACGAGACCAGCAAGAAGGTCGCGCAGGTGTTCGACAAGGCGATGGAGAGCGCGCCGTCCGTGCTGGTGATCGACGAGATGGAAGCGTTCCTTGCCGACCGCGAGATGGGGTCGGGTCATCACCGCGTGGAGGAAGTAGCCGAGTTCCTGCGCCGTATTCCGGAGGCAGCGAAGAACGACGTGCTGATCATCGCCATGACGAACCGCATCGAGATGATCGACCCAGCCATCCAGCGCCGTGGGCGTTTCGATCACCTCATCAAGGTGGATTTCGCCAGCCAGGTCGAGGTGCAGGCGTTACTGGACAACCTACTGTCCTCGTTGCCGAAGGAAGCGGACGTGGACGCCAAGCCGCTGGCGAAGGAACTGGCGGGCAGGCCACTGTCGGACGTCTCTTTCGTGGTGCGCGAAGGCGCGCGACTGGCGGCACGCGGCGGCAAAGATCGGCTGGATCAGGCCAGCTTGCTGGCCGCCTTGCACTCGTCACCGGCACGGGAACGTGAGGGTGGCGCTGAGACAAAGCGACGGATCGGATTCATTTAGGAGATAGGTGTGGCTGGGGGAGAAAACGACAAAAAAGAAGAAGGCAGAGGCTTTGCAGGCCTCTCCTCGCTTGTGTCCGATGTGGACACGACGCCGCCTCCCGCTGCAAAGAAGGAACCTGCTGCCGCTGCGCTGAGTGCCCCGCGCCCGGCTCCGCAGCCTGCTCAACCGCAGCCACAGCCGCAACCGAGCCAGCGTCAAACCTATCAAGAACCTCCGCAGCCGTCCTCCGGCTCATCCGGCGGCAAGTGGGTGTTGGGCATTGCCGCCGTCTTCGGAGTGCTTTGGTTGATCGGTCAGGCAGACAAGCCAACAACCTCCTCAGCGCCCAGCTACTCACCACCAACGCAAAGCGCCGCGCCGAGCTATACGCCACCATCGCAGCCACAAGCACCATCACGGCCGGTTGAGACCAAGCCGCCGGTCGGCCAAGACCTCGTGCTCTCACGGGAGCAGATTCGGTATTGCTTGGCCGAAGACATTCGCCTGGATGCCACGAAGTCCGCCGTCAATAACTACGTCGATGCCGATGTGGATCGCTTCAACGCGATGGTGGCCGACTACAACAGCCGTTGCAGTTCATTTCGATATCACACCAACAATCGAGGGCGCAATGATTTGACCAGCGCTCAACGAGACATTGAGCCATACCGGAGTCAACTTCAATCCGAAGGTAGGAGCAGGTTTACTCGCAGTCCCACGGGGTCGCTATCGCCTCAAGAGCCATCTCGCCCAGCGGCGGACGTAACCGTGCAAGCTATCCAGAGCAAACTCAATGAACTTGGCTACGAAGCTGGCGCTGCTGACGGACTGATGGGCAGAGATACTCGTTCAGCAATCATCGCATTCCAGCAGGACAGAGGCTTGGCTGCGACGGGAGTGGCAGATCAAGCGTTGCTGCTTCAGCTACAACGTGCTCCTGCCCTCACATCAACTCCATCAGTAGATAGCCGCCCCGTCAGCACCCCAGTTCAGTTGTCATCCGCAGAGGCCGCTTCGCTTGAGGCAGCGTGCTCAACAGACAAGTACGTCAATGGCCCTGCTGCGTATCGAACGTGCGTGGATCGCCAAAAAGCAGCTTTGGCAGCAGGTGTGCGGCGGCCAAACCTTAGTTCTTTGTCTTCCGCAGAACAGCAGTCCATTGAGGCCGCTTGTTCGACTGACAAGTATGTCAATGGGCCTGCGGCCTACAACCAATGTCTAGCGCGTCAACTTTCGGCCATGTCTGGGCAAGGGAGCAGAAGACCCGATCTATCCCGTCTTTCCAATTCTGAACGGCAGTCTATCGAAGCGGCATGCTCAACAGACAAGTATGTCAATGGCCCCGCTGCCTACAACAGATGCCTCAACACCCAACTCGCAGCACTAGATCAACAGGGAGGCGGGCCGGATTTATCCAGGCTTTCGGCGGCAGATAGAGGGTCAATTGAGTCTGCCTGCTCAACGGACAAATATGTCAATGGGCCAGCGGCATACAACAGATGTTTGTCTGAGCAGTTGGCAAGACTACGGTGATGGTGAGCGAGCGAAGTTATGGCAATGGCGATCTGCTTCAAATGTGGTTCCGCGAAATCCGGCGCACTCGTCGCCTGCCGGCAATGTGGTGCTGCGCCTCAAACAAGTAGCGAATACGCCGTCTCGCTGGCGCTGTCCGACCATCTGTCGTCCAAAGATCAACTGGCGCAGTACAGCCACGAACTGCGCAACGGCCAGAAACTGTCCGTCCCCCGCGAGGCGCTTGTTCAGGCTCTGGAGGCGCTGAAAGACCCGCAGCTTCTTGCGATGCTTCGCGCTCAATCGACAACATCATCCGCGCCTGCGCCTGCACCACCAGGCTCGGCAACGACTCAGCGACCGCCACCCGTTCCCCCTACTGCCCAGAGGACGGCTCCGCCGCCAATTCCAGTCAAGCCGCAATCTCGCCTCACCACGACTGCACTACATCAGTCGGCGTTTGCGGTCTTGGGCGTAACGATCCGCGACAACCGCAGACGCATCGTCGAGTTGACTGAAGAAAAGTCGCTGGAACTGGATCACGACGTTTGCCAGAAGGCACGCTCCGACCTGACGAACCCGCGCACACGCCTGAATGCAGAGATCGCGTGGCTTCCCGGCGTCTCGCCACGCAAGGCCACCCAGTTGGTCGAGAACCTGATCAGCGATCCGATGGCGATCCGAGAGGAATCGAGCCTCCCGACGCTCGCCCATCTGAATTTGCTGGCCGCTGCGTTCGAAGCCGTGGATGGCAAGCACGATGTAGACGACTTGGCCGAATTCATTATGGAGACCGCGTACCTTGCGGAGGAACTATACCCAGAGGATGTGCTGCGCGACATCAATGAGGATCGAACCGCATCGGGCTTTCCGGAAGTGCGTGCGCTCGACCAAATCGAGGCCGAGCTGACGGAGCGCAAGCGGTATTACCGGACTGCCATCAAGGATGCGCTTGACCGGCTGCCGCCGATGACGCTCATCCAAGTGATGACCGAAACCGTGGATGGCGTGACCTCCGGCGGCGAGGATCATGCACCGGGGCTGATTGATGATCTTGTTGACAGCTACGAGGTGGAAACCCAAGGCGTGCTGCAAAAAGAGGCCGAGAACGTCCACAAACTCATCAAGGCCGCCAGAGATCATGCGGGTTCCGGTGAGGCTGCCGTCAAGCCCTATGTGGACAAGCTCGATGCCGTTGCGCGCAATTGGGACAAGATCGCGCAGCCCATCCAGTTGAGTTCGAAGGCGCGCGGCATCGACCACGAGGCAAGCCGCGACTTGGCCTACAAGATTCGTAGCCTCGCCATCGACCTGTTCAACGAGCATGACATGCTCGCCCAGTCGCAGCGGCTGACCGGACTGATTCAGGAACTTTTTTCCGAAGTGCCGGAGATTTCGGATCGCGCCGAGGAAGACGCGGACGCGCTCGCAGACATCTTCCAGCAGCGCAAGCAGGCCGCAGCGCGTCAGGGCGAGTGGGAGCGCGAAATCACCTACCGCGCTGAGATTGGCGTCATGTTCAAGGACACCTTGAGCATCTCGCCCCAAGGTGCCTCGTGGAAAGGCCAGAATTTCCCGCTCGACACGATCACGCGCGTTCGCTGGGGCGGCGTCAACCATTCCGTCAACGGTGTACCCACGGGGACGACCTACACGATTGCATTTGGAAACCGGAATTCCGAAGCGGTCGTGGAGCTGAAAAAGCAGGATATCTACAACACGTTCATCGACAAGCTCTGGCGGGCAGTCTGCGTGCGCCTGCTCACCGAGATGCTCGAAGCCTTGAAGGCTGGACGTGATCTGTACTTCGGCGATGCGCTCCTGCACGACGACGGCATCACGCTGGTGAAGCGCAAGTTCCTCGGCTCGAACGAGAAGGTGCGCTGCTCATGGGGCCAAGTCCATGTGTGGAGCGCCGACGGCTCGTTCTGCATCGGAGCCAAGGACGACAAGAAGGTCAACACCGGTATTTCCTACATTCATGGAGCGAACACCCACATTCTGGAGCAAGCCATACGCATGGCCTTCAAGAAGCCGGGCATGCGCCGACTGAGTGATGTGTTGCAGTGATTTAGCCCAAAAATTCAATGGAGCAGCGTTATGGGATTTCTTTCCAATCTATTCGGAGGCAACAAGGAAGACAAAGCGCTGCGTGAGGCAATGGCGCACATCCACCGCATCCTCGACGATGAGGCGTTTCAATTGGAACTCGTTCATCCGGCGATGAGGGCGATGCTGGAGTCCGCTCCTGCCTACGACAAAGACCCGAACGGCACGGGTTCGTTTGGTTTCATCGAGACGAATCCGATCCCGGTCAACGGGCCCATTGGCCAACTGGCGTATCTGTCCAGGCTCGAAACCCAATCTGGTCAGCGCATCCTCTTTCATCGACTCGGTGCCATGGGCACAGTGGACGTGTTCGAGGCCGTGTCATTCAACGGAGCCGAGTGGTTCATTCTGTTCGTCGATCTCTACCATCCCCGGCGCTCACGCCTCACCCCGGACGGCTTCCGGTTCACGAAAGATGTCGCTCAGTTCTCCGGCTTCCACAAGTTCTGCGACAACTTCCCCTACGACTTCGTTGAGAAAAAGGCATCCGAGCGCGAATCAGGACTGAGCATGGCGTACATCGCCATCAGCAAGGTGTCCGATCAAATCCAGAACCGTGTTTTCAACAGGCCGCTCGCACACAAGGCCAAGCTCGACCTCGTGAAGAGCCGCCTGTCGAGTTCTCAATCTCAGTAGACGATGGCGATGAAAAAGACGCTTCTGACGACACTTGCTGCACTGATGTGCCTTCAGGCCACACCCGCTCTGGCCGAGAACTACGAGGTGAACCTGACCCGCAAGGGCAGCAATGTCTACAAGATCGACGGCAAGGACATTATCATCCAGACGCGCTACTGCTACGTCTATGCCTACTCGGAGGAGGCGATCTTCAAGACCTCCGGCTATGGCGGCGAGGTCATCTTCTTCGACAGCAAGGACAAGTGCGACGTGAAAGCCGTATTTGGTGTCTCGAAGCAGAAGCCGGGCAAGTACGTCGTGACGGTGAGTCGCGAGGACGATGACCGGTATGAGGTTTTCGGAACGAACTCCTACATCAAGACTTCGAGCTGCCTGTCCCTCGCGCTTGGCGAGGAGGCTTACCTGACGATTTCGCAGTCCGGCTTCGGACGGCTGCGTTTTGAGGATGGCGACGACTGCATGGTCGAGGCCGTCTACACCAAGCTGCGGCTATGAGAGGGAGGTGATGAACCGTGGCTGCTGCCACAGACAAACAAAAGGGAAACGCCACAGGCTCTCTAACCACGGTTATCGAGCCAACCGATGCCTATGAAGGCCGGCTTACCTCGTCCGGCGGCAGGCATTATGAGCGGCGAGATGGCCACCACCTTCGAATTTGCTTCGCCAAATGCTACGCCCCGTGCTAGTGCTTGGATTCAAAAGAATCTCATCCACATATCACCTCGTTGAAGCCAGTAGGGTCTGGCTTTGCGCAAGGGCACAGCGCTCCTTGTGCGCCTTCATCATGGATTCCCTATGAGTGACAGGTCGGAGGCGATCTACTGCATCCTTGTGGTAGTCGCAACAGCTCTGGTGAGCGTTGCCAGCTGCGTCCGCAGTAAACACCCGAAGTTCCCGTGATCCAACCCGTGACACACCACAAGGCCCGGCAATCGCCGGGCCTTGTGCGTTTATGCCCGAGATTAAGGAGAAGAGACGATGCACCTGGTTGAAACAATGGCCTATGCCGGCGAGCGGCCGTGGCACGGCCTCGGTCACAAGCTGGCGCCGCAACAGCCGATCGATGTTTGGAAGCGGGAGGCCGGCATGGACTGGTCGATCGAAGAGTCGGAGGTCCGCTACGTGGTTGGCAAGAACGGGATCGGTGCCATCAACGCCTTCCCGGAGCAGAAAGTCCTGTACCGGTCCGACACGCAAGCGCCTTTGTCGGTCGTGTCCAAGCGGTACAAGGTGGTCCAGCCGGGTGAGATCCTGGAGTTCTACCGCGACCTGACCGAAGTCGGCGGCTTCGAGCTGGAGTCGGCCGGCGTGCTCCGCGAGGGGCGCAAGTTCTGGGCGCTGGCCAAGACCGGGCAGAGCACCGTCCTGAAGCGAAGGGACCGCGTGGACGGCTACCTGCTGCTGGCCACGGCCTGCGACGGTACCCTGGCCACGACCGCCCAGTTCACCTCGGTCCGAGTGGTCTGCAACAACACCCTGTCGATCGCCCTGGGCAGCAACGCCGGGGCCGTGAAGGTGCCCCACCGCAGCCAGTTCAATCCGGACCTGGTGAAGCGCCAGCTCGGGATCACCGTCTCCACCTGGGACTCGTTCGTCGCCCGCATGAAGGCGCTGGTCGACTGCCCGGTGGATCCGGACTCGGTCGATGGCCTGCTTCGTCGGGTCCTGACCTATCCGAACCCGGACGGGGAGGGCGTAGCGGTCAATGAGCAGGCGTTCAAGACCGCTCGCGCCCTGTACGACGGCGCAGGCAAGGGGTCCGAGCTGGCGAGCGCCAAAGGAACGGCTTGGGGCGTGCTGAGCAGCGTCACCGAGTTCGTCGACCACCATCGGCGGGCCCGCAGTGACGATCACCGCAGGGAAGCGGCCTGGTTCGGTGCGGGCGCCCAGATCAAGCAGCGCGCGTGGGATGAAGCGCTGAAACTGGTGGCCTGAGCGATGGCGGTCGATCGTCTCGACGTGGCCTACATCGCCATCGACGCCAAGCACGCCCTGGACAAGAGCTGCACTCCCTACTCGGACATGCCGTTCGAGGGGGAGTGGGGCTACATCCGGGCGTGCATCGACCAGGCCGAGCTGCTGGGACGGACGTGGCAGGCCTGCAGCGAGGTGTTTCCGGGCCTGTGGTGCTACGAGGTAGCGGAACCCTTCGGTCGGGACTTCGGCCGGCACCTGCTGGCCGGAGGGTCCGTTGATCTTGCCCCCGCCATCCTGGATCGCATCGTTGCCACCGCAATGAAGGTCTCGCCGGCCTAGAAGCCAGCACTCGTCAAGCCGTTTCAACAGCAACCCATAGGCCCGGCCTCCGAAAGGAGCGCCGGGCCTTTTTCTTTGGAGAAACCGTAATGAGCAGATCACCGGCATTGCGCCTGATCGACACGCGGGAGATGGCGCGTGAGGAGTGGTTGGAGGTCCGTAAGCAGGGAATCGGCAGCTCGGACGCCGCCGCGGCAGTCGGCCTTTGCCCCTACAAGAGCCAGCTGGAGCTATGGATGGAGAAGACCGGCCGGGCCGTCCAGGACGAGGAACCGGGTCAGGACTCGCCCATGTACTGGGGCACCTTGCTGGAGCCCTACGTGGCCTCGGCCTACACGCAGCGGACGGGCATCAAGGTCCGCCGGCTCAACGCCGTCCTGCAGCACCCCACCTACAGCTACATGCTGGCCAACATCGACCGCGAGGTCGTGGGCAACCCGGACGTCCAGATCCTTGAGTGCAAGACGGCCGGGGAGTTTGGAGCGCGTCTGTGGCGCGATGGCGTGCCCGAATACGTCCAGCTCCAGGTCCAGCACCAGCTGGCGGTCACGGGCAAGGATGCCGCGGACGTGGCGGTACTGCTGTGCGGCCAGAAGCTGGAGATCCACCGGGTCGAGCGGGATGAGGAGATCATCTCCCGCCTGGTCGTTCTGGAAGCCCGGTTCTGGGAGTACGTCACCCAGGACGTTCCACCGCCGGCCGACGGCAGTGAATCGGCCGCCAAGGCGCTCAGGAGCCTGTACCGGGGCAACGACACCACGGTGGACTTCAGCGAGGACGGGGCGCTCTCGGAAGCCTTCAGGGGCCTTGTCTCGCTCAGGGACGAGATCGATGAGAAGGCCAAGCAGGCCGAGTGCCTTCGCCAGCGGCTGCAGGAGGCGATGGGGGAAGCCTCGAAGGCAGTGTTCCCGACCGGTGAGATCACTTTCCGCCGATCCAAGGACAGCTCCAGCGTCGACACCAAGAAGCTGGTCGAGGCGCACCCCGAGCTCGTGGCCGAGTTCACCGTCACCAGGCCCGGGAGCCGTCGCTTCCGGATCGTCACCCACTCACCAGAAGGAGCATGACCATGCTGAAAGGCCTGGCAATCACGCCGCCCGTGGTTGGGCGGATCTCGATCGGCCGTGTGGTCGAGCGCAACGGCAAGCGCCTGCCGGAGAAGGATGACCAGTTCACTCTGACCAGTCAGGTGCAGAACAGGGAAGGGTGGATCCTGCACCCGCTCGACGAGGCCCTACGCAAGGATGCCGGCGGCAAGCTTCGATCGGTCCCGGTCCAGCTGCTGTTCGACGACCCGGCGTTGAACCTGAGGGCGGACTACTCCCTGTTCGACCGGAGTACGGGCAGGCCGGTGTGCGTGGGCAATGGAGAGACCAGCCGCCGGATGGCCAAGGAGGGCGTCACCCAGGAGTCCTGTCCGGGTCCGGACGCCTGCGCGTTCGCCATGGGCGAATGCAAGGCCTATGCCCGACTCAACGTACGAGTGGGGGAGGAGGACGAGCTGGGCAGCTTCGTGCTGCGCACCACGTCCTACAACACCATCCGCACGCTCGCGGCCCGGCTGCAGTACTTCCACGCCGTGTCGGGCGGAAGACTCGCCTGCATGCCCTTGGAGCTCAAGCTACGGGGCAAGTCGACGACGATGAGCTTCCGCTCAGCGATCTACTACGTCGACCTGGTCGTCCGCTCGGGGCTGACGCTGGAACAGGCCATTACCCAGGCGCGGGAGGTCGACCAGAGCCGCAGGGACGCGGGGTTCGATCAGGAAGCCCTGGACGAGGCCGCTCGCCGTGGGTTTGCCAATGGCGCGTTTGAGGACCTGGCAGAGGATGTCCCGGCCGTGGTGGAGGAGTTCTATCCGGATAGCCAGGAGCCGGGTTCCGGCGCCCCAGCGCAAACCAGCGACACCGTCAGCTTGCACGAGCGCCTTCAGAAGAAGGTCGCCCGTGCCGGCACCGCATGACGCCAAGCGAAGGAGGGTGCGATGACGAGGGTGATTGGCGCAGTGGTCGTCTACGGCTTCGCGTTGTACGGCTTTGGCAGGTTCCTGGTGTGGATGTACACCGCGACGGGGACGAAGTACTCACCCGGACACCAGGCGTCTCCTGGCGGCTGACCGGGCAAACACGAACAGCGATCGAAGGGGCGCCCGTGCGCCCCTTCGTCGTTTCCGGTCCTGTAGGGCCATCTTATAGATGAGGAAGCAATGGACAAAGACACGCCAGAGCACCTGTCGCTCTACGTGAGGAGCAAGTCACGCAGATACAAGGTCGCCAGCGGTGACGAGATCGTGGAAGCGGCACGAGCCGTGGTCGGGCAGCGGATGAGGCGAGGGGCGTCTTTCACCGATCCGAAGAAGGCAAAGGAGTTCTTTCGGGACAAGTTGTCGGGACTCCAGCGGGAGGTGTTCGCCGCAGCGTTCCTCGACAGCCGTCACCGCCTCATTGAGTACGCAGAGCTGTTCCAAGGAACGATCGACGGTGCTGAAGTACACCCCAGGGAGGTTGTTCGACACGCAATCCGGACGAACTGCGCCGCGATCATCATTGGGCACAACCACCCTTCTGGATCGGTTGAACCTTCCGCAGCGGATCGAGCTGTCACGGCGCAACTCAAACAGGTGCTCTCCTTGGTGGATGTGCGACTGCTCGACCACATTGTTGTGGGCGGTCACCAGACGACGGCCTTGGCTGAGCGTGGATGGGTGTGATGGTCATAGGCCAGACCCGGTGGGTGCTTGCCAGTCAATTCACCCGCCAGCCAATAGGGGCTGGCGGGCTGCCATCGGTAACCTACTTTTTTCGTTCGCGCGCATTCAGGCCACAAGACCAACAGATCGAACAACGATGCTCAGGTCCGATGAGACGGCTTTCGACCCGAAGCGGACGGTCGGCCAAGCATTTCACAGCGGCCCAAGGTGCCGGAGACTTGGCGGTTATGCGCCCGCCAGATCGTCGGGACCAAGATAAACGAGGTCGATCTTGCTGACATCTTGCGCCACCTGTGTGCGTAGCAGGCCCCTTCGATGGGAATTGAGTGCGTTCTGAACTGTACCTAGCGGAGTACCGTCTGGCGAAAGTACCCACGACCGACCTGCCCAATGGTGAATCTGGACAACGGTGCTGGGCGGCGGGGGCGCAGCCAACCACGTGATGCTAGCCCGATAGTGCCTATCGACCCATGTGAGCTTCTCGCTCGGCGTTAAGTTCTGTAAGAACTCCGTCCAAATCGGTCTCGTTTCTCTAGTTGGCCAGTCGGCCTGAGCGTTCCAAGCGGTGAGCACTTCTGCATTCAGCCATTGCCGCAGCTCCTTGCCCGTGGTGAAGGTCGCCCCGGTATCAGCGACTGCTTTGATTGCAGCCAGCCGCGAATTGAAGCCGGCCTGGATTAGGATTGATGCAGAGCGGTTGAGCGTGCCGGTCACGACTGCCGGGACCGCAAGGCCAAGTTCATGGTCTTCTAGGCTCAGTCCATGTGCGCCTACCTCATCGCCATTTGCGCTGGCGCGGACCCTAATTGCTTCCATTGCCCAGGGCAGCCGGTAAACAAGGGCTCCTTCAACAAACTGAAGCACTTCCGATGGCTGATCTCCGCCCAGCGCGGCCAGAGGCTGCCCCATCAGCCAAGCACGCAAGATGTCGCGCCAGTTCGCCGGCAGCGGGTCGGGTATGAAGGGATAGAATGTGAATACACGCTCAGCGAGAACGGTGATAGAGGTGATTGCGACTTCAGCGTCACCCTCAAGGATCGCGCCATTGGCTTGGATGAGAAGTAGGTTGACTTCGGAGGCTATGGCATCGAGGGCATGACCCGTCGTCAGACCGACGCCTGCCAGAAAATAGCCACGGCGTTGAACGGCCGTCGACTGATTCCAGATCAGCCGGCTACGGGAGGAAAGACCTGCCTTTAACAACTGCTGGAATTGAGTATCCAGACGCTCCAGACGTCGCTGCCACAGAGAAGATTGGAGGATGTCGTCCAAGGCAGCCTCGATCCCTTCATTGGGAATGTCGTTTTCCCCAATGAGACTGAGAATGGCTGTATCGAGTGTCGCAACGTGCCGCTCCCAATCAGCCAGGGCGCGATTCCGGTCTTCCGGCTCCTCATTGCGGATCTCGGGAAAGGTCCAGGCAGCGGCGCTGTTGACAACATAGTCAACGAGCTGATTGATGTCTCCGCCGATGCGCGCATGCATCCGTGTCAGCAGCACCGCGACCAACTGAACGAGACCGCTTTCCATATCGCGCGCACCAAGGTCGGTGATGAGCGCTTCCCAGTTCCGCCGCTTCTTGGGGATGTCGTCGAACATTGGGAAGAGGACGATGCCCTCGACGTCGACATAGGCGCGTCCGGCGCGCCCGATGACGTTCTTGAACTCGCTGATCTCGATCCGCTCGCCGGCGCGGTGGAGCGAATACATAATGACGGCGGTCGCCGACAGATTGAGACCTTGGGCCAGGGTAGGCGAGGATATGGTGACCTTGAGGACGTTCTCGCGCAGCAGGCGCTCTACCTCCTTGCGATAGGCCGTCGGCAGGGCGCCATGGTGAAGAGCGACGCCGAGACGCAGGCATTTGAGGATGGCGCTGCCGGCGCCTAGCCATTCCTCGCCCAGCGCGATCGCGGTGTTTAGCACGTTAGGATCGGCCTCGAGCAGCGTGCGCAGGGCGCCGCGCTCATGCAGATCGACGATGACGTCGGCGAACGGCTCGACGCTGCGCCGCTCGGGGCAGAAAACGAGGACGGTCTGACCGTCGTCAACAAGCCGCCAAGCGGTCGCAAGGCAGAGTTCGCGCTGGTCGTCGGGAAAGAGCCGAGCGCGGCGACGCTTTGGTGGAATCCAGTTGGGCGGGGCAGCGCCGGTAAGGAAACGCTGGACCCAGGGCCTCTCGTCGCCGACGTGGAGGTTGAGTCGCGCGGTTGGCGACGTCCAAACAACCTCGCCGAACCGTAGCCGGGTCGGCCGCCAGTCATTCTTGATCAGTCCTCCCGGATGATCACGGCGGAGCCAGCCGGCGAAGTCATCGAGCTGGTCGCCATCGGGCAGGATGGCCGAGAGGCAGACGATTCGGCGCTCTTGAGCATCAGCACGACGCAGAAGCCGCTGAATCTGCACCTCGTAGCGAACCTCGCGCTCGTTGAGGCCGATCATGTGCCCTTCGTCGAACACCAGCAGGCCGACATCATCGAGCAGCGAAGGATCGTTACGGAGCGCGAAGTCGAGCTTCTCTGGCGTCGCGACGACGATGTCGCGCTCGCGAATCGCGTCCTCGTCGAAGCCGCTAATGCCGATGCTGCCATAGAGGGCCGAGATGGTCTTGCCGAGGGGCCCGAAGGTCCGTTGGAGCGTGGTTTCGGTCTGCGCCGACAGGGCGCGCAGCGGCGTGACAAACACGACCCTCTTGCCTCCGGCTAGGCAGCGCAGGATGCATAGCTCGGCGATGCGGGTCTTGCCGGCGCTTGTCGGCAGCGACACGACGAGGTCGTCTGATTGGTCGACAGCGCGTGCGGCCGCCTCGGTCTGTGAGGGCCATAAGTCGATCTCCGCCTTCGCCCGACGTTGAAGCAACGCGATGAATAGCTCGCGCAGACGCGGCCAGTCGGCCGCAACTCCACCAGCGGACTGAATCGGGACCCTTTCGTGGAACGTGTTCGTCCAGAGGTCCGAAAGCAGGTGGATCGCAACGCGATGCGCCCACCATTGGGGCAACATGTTCATCTCGCTGCAGATCGTCAGGCTTACGCGAAGCCGCTCCAACGCCTGATCGACGAGCACTCGCTCACCGCGTTCGAGCGCGAGAAAATAAAGAGACATGGCGGCCATGAAGGCATCAGTGAGCGCGGCATCCAGACTTTCGAAAAGGAAGTCGTCACCACCGGCGTCGGGCTGCACGGCAGCGCCCTCCGCTTGGTCGAGGTGGGCCTGGATCTCAGTGGCGATCCGGGCATCGCTGCCTTGGCCGGAGACCCGGTAGTCGAGAGTGCTGCTGCGTAAGGCACTGAAATTCCTTCGCATCAACTGAGCCAGCGCCCGCTCGATCGGTGAGAAATTCTCATCTGCCTCGACGATTGCGAGCAGTGAATAGGCGCGTGCGGACAGGTGCGCAAGATGATAGGCGGCCGCAGCCATAACGAAGTGGAAATCGCGATCGGTCTCCTGGCGGTTGCCTTTTGCCATCACCGCTTCAAGAGCCGTGGCAGCCTGTTCGAATGCCGCGCGAGCCTGAGTGTGATCGCTGCCGACCTCACGAAGGCGCAGGCCGAGGCCGAGCAGGGCATAGGCATAGCTGTGCAGGTCGTAGCTAAGCTGCGGTGCGAAGTCCGGCGCGTCGGGCGGAAGGGTGCCATCACGCCAGATGATCGCGCGGGCCTGCCCGCGAGCGAGCAGTCGGTTCCGAAAGCCGGCGGCCGTCGCCTCGGCGATATCTGCGGCGATGGCCTCAGGGGTTGTTGGCATCGGCGATCACTCGATCGTAAACAGCGCCGATAAAGGCGCCATGCCCTTCCACGCGAAGTCCGATCATCCATTGATTGATAGGCCCGGCATATGTCTGCAAGGAGGCGGCTAGCAGTGCGTCCGGGGCATTGCCTGAGAATGTGAAAAGCAGATGCTGGACACTCTGCAGCGGGATGCCATGCTTGAGCAGCGCATCGTCGATTGCATCGGCTAACTGCAGATTGCCGAGCTCTAGGAGGCGCGCGGAAACAAACTGCAGTGCGTGCGCCGAGGGCAGTCCTCCATCTTTGTCCAGCCCGGCGCGGGCTTCGGTCAGGACTTGTGCCGTCAATGAGGCGCGACTCTTTGCTTCCGTTTTCAGGAAGCGAAGACGTTGAGACTGAGGGTCCTGCAGGATGCCAATCACGTCGTCGCCACGCATCGCCATATTGCGATGGTCTTTCCAACGCAGGCGTTTGATCGGCGCCCTGTAGCCACCGCTGTGAGCATCGATCCATTCCGTCGCGTAGATCTCGCCGAGGTCGCCGGACCGAATCTGCTTCGTGGTCGGCAGTTTGCCTTCGATCAGGGCCGCGGTCGCGGGCTTGCCGAGCCGCACGAATGCGCGTGCCAATTGCTCTTCTGAGGCGTAGTGCGAGGGCACGATAGCTGCCGTCGCCTCGATGCCGACCCCTAGGCTAGGGGCCTGCCCGGTCATCACACGCCGATGGTGGATCCCCACCATCGTATCGACCGAAATGCACCAATGATGAAACTGGGCCATCCTCGCTCCTAATTAGTACGAAAAAAGGTCGCGTACGCGTATGAACGGTGCGCCGGTTTCTGCGGCGCGGCGGACTTTGCGTTCGAGGACTTGAGTGAGCGGGATTTCACGGTTGAGCATCTCGTAGAGGTCGAGGCCGTCCATGCAGATGACCCGTTTGCCGCGTCCAAAGGCGGCGAGGCCGTCTTCGGTGAAGCCGCTGTTGCTGACGAAGAGGCCACGGGTCCAGGCCGCTTTCTGCTCGATCTTGCCGTGAAAGGTGTGCAGTTCGGCGACGCCGATCGGCGGGCCACACCATTTTGCTTCGAGCAAATAGATCTCGCTCGCGAGTTGAAAGCTGCCGTCGATCTGTTCGCCGCGCAGTCGGAACGGCTCTTGGGCAGCGAGTCCGAAGGCGTCGAACAACCCTTTGAGGAAGCCCTCAAACGCATAACCGCGCGCATGCGGCGCCAAGACCGATACCTGCAGTAAGTCCGCTTTGATCTTGGTAATGGCCGCGCGGTCGACGGTAAGAGACTGGGGGCTTTTTGAAGGCCGCGACGGTTTGGAGTCGCCCGTTAAGCGGCTGATCAGGCCTTGATAGCGGGCCTGGGCATTAGTGACGGGGTCGGCGCCGCCGGAGCGGGTCAGATACTCGCTGCGATGCTCCCAGAGCGCTTCTAGAGTGCGAACGGCGGTCTCATCATCGCAGGTCTGAAGGAAATGGCGGAGGCGCTTACCCTTCGAGCCGCCATTGACCGCGTGCTTCGGATCGTCGATGTTGACCTTGAGTTCGGAGGCGAAGAAGTCCGAGAAACTTCTGTCGGAAAAATCCAACACGAAGCCTGGGCCCCGGACGAAGTCGACGAGGTCGTCAATTAGACGTAGGTCAATGGATCGAACCGAACTGATGAAGCCCCCCTTCCCTGAAAGCAGCCTTGAGAAGCTGTGGATTGCATCTTGAAGCATCGCAATCTTCGCAATAATGTCATCTCACGAAGGCCATGTCTCGTCAAACATCATTGGTACCGGCGCTAGTCACTACACACGTGAACCCTTGACCCGCGTCTTGAATGTCCGCTTCTGGCCGAAAGCCTCCTTCCGGGGGTTGCTGATCAACGTCGACCTGCTGATTGTCGACGGTTGGCTGGTTTGAGTGATCAGCCCCGTGAGTCTGCGCAGTCACCGGATCGCATCTCAGCTTAGTCTTGCGTTGCTGCTACCAGAGGCCTCCCCACCAGGCGCACCGGGTCGAATGAAAACACGTGCTCCAGCGGCGCATCATGGCAGCGACCAACCAGCCGGTCCGGAAACGCCGCCCGCCCGGAGTCCAGGTCGACCTCGGCCGAGCAGATCGGACACGTGCCCCAGTGGCGCACGACAGCAAACTCACGGGATCTCAGCTTCCGCCCCGGCACCGGCATGGTGCGAAGCTGTCCGTAGAGCTCGCTCATCGCCAGATAGGACGGCCCCGCCATCGTGACTCGCTGCGTCGGCAGGCGGAACACCGGCAGCGACACCCACCACAGCCACCCAGTAATCAGCATCGCGAGACCGAGCTGGGCTGGCGCGGCGGTGGTCACTGGCTGGCCCTTTGCCCATGAGGCGTACAGCCACCACCAGACGAGCCCAATCAGGGCCATGTTCAGGACGACGCTGCCGATGAGCACGTAGCCGCGCCATGACTGCACGGGGAACGGCCTGCTGCCCACCGTCAGCCTCAGCCACAGGGCTGGCTTGACGGGATCCATCTGGTAGCGAACCAGGGTCGAATCGATCTGTGATGAGGCGCTGTCCTCCTCAGGCTCCGCCTCAATGGTCCGGTGAAATTCGAAGGACAGCCTGGAGGGCAGCCCGCGGCCCCCGCCTTTCTTGACCACGAGGTGTGGCGTCAGGGAGCAGCCTTCCTGAGCGCACCTCTGGCGGATCTGTTCCTGGCGTGATCCCCACCAATTCTCCAGCTCGGTCGCCCGGAACGCCTTCAAGGAGGTATCTCCAGCCCCTTCCAGCTCCTGAAAGAGCGCCCGAAGGGTCGTGGTGTCCGTGTCAGGAGGCGGTTCACCGCGCGAAACAGCGGTCAGGGTCGTGTCCACGACCTCCCGAAGCACTCGAGCATTGCGCTGCTGGCCCCCCTCCCGATCCAGCCAATCAAGCGCCAATTGGAGGGATTTGACCTCTGGATTACCCGTTTGGGCGGGTTTGGAGCTGTTTTCGTCCATGGTTTGCCGCGAATTTTTGCTTTCCCTCCGATCAAGGAAAGCACCATGGATACCATCCCAGAGCCGTTCTCACTCCGCAATCCGTCCGGCAACCCGCAGGCGCGGCGCGGCGGGTTTCGAGTCCCGTTCGGGCTGAAAGACGGCCGGATCTGGGCACCGAGCGAGGTGCCAAAGGGCAAGGCGTGCGGCTGCGTCTGCCCGGCGTGCCATGCGCCCCTGGTCGCAAAGGCCCAGGAGAGCAGGCGCAAGCGCCCCCATTTCGCCCACCTGACCGACACCGGCTGCCAGACCGGTCGCGAAACCGGGATCCATGAGCGGGCCAAACAGCTGATCGCCGATCACCAGCGGCTGGTGGTCCCGGCTTGGACCGGCGACCCCATCGACATGCCAAACCCGCCGCGTGCCCGGGACGAGGATGGGCACCTCCATTGGGGGCGTCAGGTTGACCGACCGGCCTGCAGCATGGAGCTGCGCGACATTGAGATCGAGCGATCGTTCGGCACCTATACGCCCGACGTCGTTGGCAGGGATGAAGTCGGCGAGCTCCTGATTGAGGTTCGTGTGACCCATGCCGTGGGCGACATCAAGGCGGAGCGAGTCCAAGCCCAGGGCCGGAGGATGGTCGAGATCGACCTTTCCCAGCTGCACCGGGACATCCCCCATGATCTGGCGGCCTTCGAGCATGCGGTGCTCGATGACGCTGCCAACCGCAGCTGGATCTCGTGCCCCGAGGCAGTCGCGGAGTGGGAGGCCTACAAGCTGGAGCTGGAGGAGCAGGTTGCGGCAAGAAACCGGGAGATCGCTGAGCTGCGGAATCAGATGGTCAAGGCCGCCAAGGCTCGCCAGGAGCGCGAGGCGAGCCAGGCCAGGGACAAGGAGGGTCGGAGGTCCTACGTGCGCCGACAGAAGCGTGCACAACACGCCGCGGATCTGGGGCAGCTGATGGAGCTGACATCGCCTGAGCGAGTCGACGGGCTTCTACGCGAGTACCGGATCAGTGCAGAAGGCCGGGTCAGTGAGCTCCTGGACTCCGTTTCCCCGGCGGTTCGGTCTGCCTGTCTCCGCGCCCACGAGGATGCCTGGATCTTCGGCGTGGATCCGGCGCTTTGGCAGCTCCTGGCCCACTGTCATTTCGTGGCACAGCGGCGACCGGGTGACCGGTTCAACCAGAGGGACGTCGCCGCCTGGGTCCGCCGCAGCTTCCATCCCGAGCGGGAGCTGTACAGGCTCTTCGTCGCCCAGTACGCCAATCGGGCCGAGGCCCAGCGCGCGGGATTTCGCAAGCGGCGACTGGCCTACTGGGTGTTCACCGATGAGGAGAACGACCGGATCCCGAACTTCTACTCTCCCGTCAACGACTTCATCGACCGGCTGGAGTCCGCTCGAGTCATCCGGAAACTGCCGGCGCCCAAAGGCGAGTGTGAAGTCCTGGCGCCGCCGTCGACGGGGTTCATGCCTGCAGCGGCAGTTGGAACGGGGCTGTCTCCGGGGGGCTGGAAGTAGGAGTAGGTGGCCTCAGCCCAGCTTTTTTCTTTTTGTTTCAATGGGATAAGGTGATTGCGTCGTTGTTGACTACGCCCGAAAAGATGAACAAAAACTAAACAAAAGTATGGCAGTAGGAAATTACTGCAGAATTGCAATTGACCTACTTCTACTCGCGGTGCAATCTACGCTCAACAGCGGAGGGCACTGCAATGCACAAGACAAGGCATTTTCAGCAGCGGATGGGCCAGCGGGGCATCAATCAGGCGATGATCGATCTGGTGCTGGGGTACGGCGAGAATGAGGGCGACAAGGTCGTCCTGAGTCGCAAGAAGTCGGAGCAGCTCCGCGAAGCGCTCCGCACTCTCATGAAGATCATGGACAAGGGGGGACTGGTGGTCGTTGCCGAAGGCGACGCCCAGATCACCACGTACAACTACACGGGCAGGGGGCACTGATCATGGCCAAGGACAATGCCGGGCAGGTCCTGTTACAGGTGCAGGAACACTTCCGCAGCACCTCTCTCCGCCCCGATGAATCCAGGCTGCTGGCGTTCCAGTTGCTCACCTGGGCGCATCTGTCGGCTAAGGGCAGGCTTGCTGCCGATGTCACGCTTGATACCGCTCTGGCCCAGGGAGGCGTCGATGGGCTGCTGAGCGTACTCAAAAAGCTGTTCTGGCAGCCCGGCGCGCTGGGCGTGGCGTTCTTCAACGCCACTCGATACGTCGAGCAGGCAAATGATGCGGTCTTCGCCGCGCTTAGAACTGTGAAGTACCTGGTCGACGGTGGCGTGTTCGAGAGGTTCGCGTCGGTCGATGTTGCCGGGGACCTGCTTGGTGACGCCTTCGAGGGTTTCGATGTGCCGGTTGAGCTGGCACGTCTGATGAAGGACCTGGCGATCGATGAATCCACGCAGTCGGCATACTTGCCCTGGGAAAATAGTGGCCGGCTTGTCGGTGTGCTGATGGATCATTCCAGCCTGCGCGTCCACGCTGAAGTACACGCGGGATCGCAGATTGCTGCATTGCTGGCCCTGTTTCGTGATGCGCCTACAACAGTTGCGTCAAGCGATCCGCTGCGCGCGCCCGCAGCAGTCCATGGGGGACACCTGGAAAGGTTCGATGCAACCTTGTCGATTCCCCCGATAGGAATGACGAGCGGCGTCGATGACGTGGTGATGCAAGACATCTACAGCCGTTTCCCTGCGGCCAAGGCGAGCACGATGGGCCTGATGGTGCAGCACATGGCAGCCCAGACGGACGGGATCGCCGTGATTGTTGTTCCGAACAGTTTTCTGTTCAGTTCGGGCAAGGATCGGGATGTTCGCGATTACCTGTTGAAGCAGGGCTGGGTCGAAGCAGTCATCGCGATGCCCAATGGAGTTTTCCAGTCCAGTGGGCTGGGGACATCCATGCTTGTGCTGAACACGCTGGCATGCCATCGCCGCGTTGGGTTCGTGGATGCATCGCTGCCGCATTTCCATGCGCCGGTGGGGAAGGGGCGGGTGGTGCTGCAGAACACCGACTTCATTCAGGACTTCTGCCTGAGCCTGAGGGGCGAAGCTGACACCAAGGCACCCGCTCAACGCCAAGAGACGGGCTCGTATGCGGAAATGGTCGGCGCGGATGAAATTTTCGCCAACGATGCCACGCTGGATGTCGGTCGTTACGTGATTCCAAAACAGCAGCGCGAAGCGCAAGCGCGCCTGGAAACCCTGCCAACCGCAACACTGGAGGATGTGGTCCGCATCCTCATTCCGGTCTCCAACAGGGATCGCGGAGTGGATGTGGCAGAAGGAGTCGAGGTTCTCGAAGTTGGGGCCGCCGATCTGCCCAGCACCGGCTACATCCACACTCCTGAAAAGAGCGTGAGAGTGCGCTTGGCGACCAAGCGTTCCGGCAATCCAATGGACATCTTCCTGCGGCCGCGTGATCTGCTTTTGGTCGTGAAAGGCACCGCGGGCAAGGTCGGCATCGTGCCGGACAACGTGCCGCCACCGGGAGAGGGCGGCTGGATCGCAGGGCAATCGTTTGTGGTCCTGAGGGGGGAGAGGCCTGAAGTGGACCTACGTGGCTTGGGCTTGTGGCTGCGATCGAAGATGGGCCAACAGGTGTTGGAAGGCATCAAGACCGGCGCAACCATTCCGATGATGTCCATCAGCACGCTACGAAAGCTCAAGGTATTTGCACTGAACGCGTCCCTGGCCGATGCGGCGGTCGATATTCTGGAGAGAGAAAACGAACTGCAGAGGCAGATCGAGGGTTTACAAGCAGAGCAAGCCGAGATCGCCGAGGACTTCTGGACTGAACTTCTCGCAGAACTGCAGCAGACGCACAAGGATCAGAACACCGCATGAACATCCAGCGACTCGAAGGCGACCTGTGGCAATCAGCAGACGACCTCCGCGCCAACTCCAAGCTCACTGCCAGCGAATACTCGATGCCGGTGCTGGGGTTGATCTTCCTGAGACACGCCAGCAACCGTTTCAACGCCTACCTGCCGGACATCGCCGCCGGGATCGACCCCAAGGTTCCCGCGTCGCGGCGGGAGGCGCTCATCAAGCTGGGCTTCCAGGGCAAGGCCGCCATCTACCTGCCGGAAGCCGCGCGCTTCGAGCACATCGCCAGCCTGCCGACCGGTGCCAACGTAGGCGAGGCGATCGATGCAGCCATGGACAGCATCGAAGCCGAGCATGAAGTCCTGCAGGGAGCACTGCCGCGCGGCTACGCCGCGTTCGAGCCGGACCTGTTGGCACGCCTCATCAAGATCTTCGACGGGGAGGCGATCCGCAACGCCACTGGCGACGTGTTCGGGCGCATCTACGAGTACTTCCTCAACAAGTTCGCCATGACCGGGGCCCAGGAGGGCGGCGAGTTCTTTACCCCGCCATCCCTGGTGCGGATGATCGTCAATGTCATCGAGCCCGACCATGGCCTGGTGCTGGACCCAGCTTGCGGATCAGCGGGCATGTTCGTGCAGTCCGGCCACTTCATTGAGAGCCATGGACAGGATCCGCTGGATGCCGGCGTGGTCTTCCATGGGCAGGAAAAGAGCGATACCAATACCAAGCTGGCCCGCATGAACCTTGCGGTTCACGGCCTGGATGCCAGCAATATCCGCCAGGGCAACACCTTTTACGACCAGATCGAACCACTGATTGGCGAGTGTGACTTCGTGATGGCCAACCCTCCGTTCAACGTGGATGGGGTGGAGACCAAGAGGGTCGAAGGCCAGGTTGCGCCCGATGGCCGCTTGCCATTCGGCCTGCCAGGTTTGGCTGCCAAGACCGGGGCGATCTCCAACGCCAACAGCCTCTGGATCCAGTACTTCTACGCGTACTTGAATCCGACGGGCCGTGCCGGGTTTGTGATGGCTTCCAGCGCCTCGGACGCCGGGAACAAGGACAAAGAGATCCGCGAGAAGCTGGTCAACACCGGCCACGTGGATGTAATGGTCGCCATCGGCAACAAGTTCTTCTATACCCGCACTCTGCCTTGCACGCTGTGGTTCTTCGACAAGGGCAAGCCGGAGTCGCGCAAGGATACGGTGCTGATGCTCGATGCGCGCAATGTGTACACGGTGGTGTCGGCGCGATCGCATGTGTTCAGTGAGGAGCAGCTCGCCAACCTCAACGCCGTGGTGTGGCTTTATCGCGGACAAGGGGACAGATTTGCCGCCCTGGTAGCCCGCTATCAGCAGCATGCAGATGGATGGCTGAAGGTGCTGCCAGAGCGCCTGAAGGCTGACACGGCGGCAATCGAATCGCTGGCGCGCCACCTTACTGTGTTTGCTAAGGACGCGACGCTGACCGAACTTAACGACGGTGTGGATGACGAGGCCCGGATCGATGAAGCGACGCTGGAGACCTTCAGGGAAGAACTTGACGCGGCTCGGGAGGGCGGCAAGGACATCGGGCAAGCCGTCGCAGACCTTGAAGCGGCGGTGACGATCGCATGCAAGGCGATTGCAAAGGCCAGGTCAGAAAAGCTTGCCAGTGTGAAGGCCGCGCAGGCCGTGCTGGAGGACCTTGCGCCTCATTTGAAGTCCACGGCTCGGCAGCTTGAGACTCGGCACAAACAATGGCTGAGGCTGTTGGACAAGGCTGAGAAGGAGCTGCGCGCGCGCAAGAGCGACGCGTTCGATGCCAAGGCCATCCGCGACGCCAGGCGCGCCTTGCTAGCCGCCGACCAGAATCGGAGAGAAGAGGCTACGGTGCGCGATCTGGCGTTGGAGGCGCTGAAACGGACCAGCTACTTCATCGCGCAAGCGCACTGGCTGCTGTCACGCTTTCCTGACGGTGTATTCGTGGACGTTCCGGGCCTGTGCGCGGCCGTCACCCGTGAGCGCATCAAGCAGAACGATTGGTCGCTCACGCCGGGGCGCTATGTCGGCGTCGCGCCGATCATCGAGGATGACGAGGAGGGGTTCGTCGACCGGATGCGGACTATCCATGACGAGCTGGCGGAGTTGAATGAGAGGGCGTCCGAGCTTGCGGCGACCATTAGCGCCAACTTCAAGGAGCTGTTGGCGTGACGATGCTGTCGGAGTGGATCGAGTTCAATCCCAGGGTGCAGATGGAGAAGGGCAAAACGTACCCGTTCGTGGGTATGGATGTATTGCTGCCGGGTAAGCGATTTGTGAGCGCAGAACAAGAGCGAAAGTTCACGGGAAGCGGTGCAAAGTTCTGCAATGGAGACACGCTATTCGCGAGAATTACACCGTGCTTGGAGAACGGGAAGATCTCTCAGTTCATTGACGAGCGCGGTGAAAATGGGGCGTTCGGATCCACCGAGTTTTTTGTTCTTCGTGCGATTCCCGGAAAGTCGACGCCAGCATACGTGTACTATCTTTCGCAAACGGACTTGCTCCGCGGGGTGGCGATTAAGAGCATGGTTGGTGCGTCGGGACGCCAGCGAGCAGATGTGCAGGTGCTCCGGGAGCTTCAGTTGGAAGCGCCGACGCTGGAGGTGCAAGTGCGGATTGGCAGTGTACTTTCGGCGTACGACGACCTAATCGCCACCAACCAGCGCCGCATCGCCCTGCTGGAGGAAGCCGCCCGTCGCCTTTATCGCGAATGGTTCGTGCACCTGCGCTTTCCGGGCCATGAGACCGTCAATGTGATGGATGGCGTTCCGGAAGGATGGGCTAGAACTGCTTTCTCCGATGTTGTACAGATCAATCCGAGAACACCGTTCGAGAAGGGTGTCGAACGCCCATTTGTCGAGATGGCCGCATTGTCCGAAAGGTTAATGGTGGTTGGGGAGCGCTCGTCGCGAGTCATCAGTGGCGGAGCGAAGTTCAGGAACGGTGACACGTTGCTGGCGCGTATCACTCCTTGCATCGAGAATGGAAAGACCGGGTTCGTCCAATTTCTGGAAAGCGACGATGCGGTTGCCAGTGGATCGACAGAATTCATCGTGTTGCGAAGCTCAAAGGCCAATCCGTGGTGGGTTTATTGCACGGCACGTGAGGAAAATTTTCGCGAGCATGCGATCCGCAGCATGTCCGGCTCCGACGGCCGACAACGCGTGAACACCGGCTCGTTCTCGCAATTTGAGGTGCTGCTGCCGCCCCAGAATGTGCTCGAACAGTTCGCCGCGATGGTGGCGGATTCGTTTACTCAGGTGGAGCAACTGACCAATCAAGTCAAGACGTTGGCCAAGGCTCGTGACGCCCTGCTCCCCAAACTGATGAGCGGACAGCTGGACGTCTCCGGCATCCCGCTCCCGGACCTGAAGGCTGCGTAGCCACAATAGGTGAACTTGCCAAACATCAATGAATACATTAAGGTATTCATCCGAATAGTGTCGGAGCTAGCCATGCCCATCACCTCACAGGACATCGTGCCCTTCAACAAGGTCCGCGCCGACCTGACCCGGTTGGCTGATGAAGTGCGCGCGGGTCACGAAAAGATCATCACTCGCAACGGCGAGAGCTACGTGGCGCTGGTGGATGCCCGCAAGTTGGACTATTACCACCGGCTCGAACGCGAAAAGCTCGCCCGGACCAACTCCCAGCTTGGCCTGTTGAATGACGTTGCCATCGGCTTGCAGGACCTCCGTGCGGGTGAGCCGGGCATTCCGGTGGAGGAGGCCAGGGCGCGCTCGCAGGCCCGGCTGGACGCGGCGATCGCCACTCGTAAGGCGGGCACCTGACGCATGGGGGTCTTCCTGGGCGCGGCTTACGAGCTCAGATTGGACGAGGCTGTCGCGCATCTGCTGGACGTTGGCGCGGATGCCGCGGCGCAGGCGCTGCTGGACCAGGCCTACGAGGCCCTTCCCAAACGTCTGGCGCAGGCACCGCGTATCGGACGCGAGTTCATCGTCCGCAACCCCGAAACGTCCGAGGTGCTCGCTGCCTGGGCGGCCGTGCGTGAGCTGCTGGGCGATGACATCGAGCTGCGCGAGTACATCCTGGGAGACTACCTGGCGCTGTATGTCATCCATCAGGATTGCATCCATCTGCTGACGCTGCGCCATCACCGCCAGTGCGGCTTCGATTTCAGCGAGGGGTGAGGGGATGAACGCAAGGGGGGATTACAGCGAAGACGGGATGATCCAGAAGCACGCTGCTGCGATTCTGGACGATCTCGGCTGGACATCGATCCATGCCCAGGCTGAAACCGAGGACAGGCCGCATCTCACCGGGCGCAGCAGCTTTACCGAGGCAGTGCTCAAGCCGGACCTGCGGGCAGCGTTGGAACGCCTGAATCCCGGCCTGCCGGAGGAGGCTTACCAGCAGGCCATCGATCAGGCGACCGCACACGACCATGCCAAGACTTTGGTCGCGATCAACCAGGACAAGCACGAGCTGTTGCGCAACGGCGCGCTGGTCTGGTTCAAGGACCGGGCCGGACGCGCCGTGGAGCGCCGCCTGCGGCTTGTGGACTTTAGCGAGAGCGGGCTGGACAACAACACTTTCAAGGCTGTGCGCGAGCTCTGGGTGCGCGGCTCGAAGAACTACCTGCGCCGTGCCGACCTGGTGGGTTACGTCAATGGCTTGCCGCTGGTGTTCGTCGAACTCAAGCGCTTCGATGTGGACTACAACGACGCCTACAAGAAGAACTACCGCGACTATCGCGGCACCGATGAATCCGGCAAGCAGGCCGCGATCGAAGGCACCATCGAGCAGCTGTTCCACTGGAACCAGTTCGTGGTCTTCTCCAACGGTCATGTCGCCAAGTACGCCAGTATCACGGCCACGCCGGAGCATCATTACCAATGGAAGCGGCTGGATGAGAACGACCCAGAACCGGCCAAGACCACGATGCAGCTCCCGATCCTGCTGCGCGGCATGATGGACAAGGCGCGGCTGCTGGATATCGTCGAGAATTTCGTCCTGTTCGATACCAGCGAAGGCAGCGCCAGCAAGATTGTTGCCCGCAACCACCAGTACCTGGGGGTGAATCGCGTCATCGCTCGCCTGCAGTCGGACGATGAGAAGGCAAAAGCCGAACTGGCGAAAGGTCAGCTCGGCGTGTTCTGGCATACGCAGGGCTCAGGCAAGTCATACTCCATCGTGTTCCTGACCGAGAAGATCAGGCGCAGGGTGTCAGCGGCTTATACCTTTGTGGTCGTCACCGACCGCACCGAGCTGGACGACCAGATTGCCGGCACCTACACCCACTGCGGGCGTGCCAACGCGAAGCATGACCAGGCCCAGACCGGCGCCAGCCTGAGGGCAATGCTCCGGGACAGCAATCGCAGCTACGTCTTCACCCTGATCCAGAAGTACCGGGAGCGCGTGACCGAGCCCTATTCGGAGCGCGACGACATCATCGTAATCAGCGACGAGGCGCACCGCAGCCAGTACGGGCGCCTGGCCCTGAACATGCGCAAAGGACTGCCCAATGCCAAGTTCCTCGGCTTCACCGGTACGCCACTGATCGAGGCGGCGGAGAAGCAGCTGACCCGAGAGGTGTTTGGCGACTACGTCTCCGTTTACGACTTCCAGCGCGCGGTCGCCGATGGTGCGACCCTGCCGCTGAAGTACGAGAACCACGGCGAGAAGCTGAAGATCGTTGATGACGATCTGAACGAGAAGATCACCCGCTATATCGAGGAAGCCAGGCTCGGAGCGACGGCGGAAGACCCTTGGACGGACGAGAAGGAGGATAAGCTCTACCGGACCTTGGCCAAGGAGTACTCCATCTTCACCTCGCCCACGCGCCTTGACGCGGTGGCGGAGGATTTCGTCAAGCACTACTCGCAGCGCCGCAATGCCGTGGCCGGCGGCAACAGCAAGGCGCTGATGGTCTGCATAGACAAGATCACCTGCGTGAAGATGTACGACCTGATCGCTGACAAGTGGAAGGTACTGGGCGACGTGCTGGAGAAGGAGCTGGTTGCCGACGAGTTGGCTTATACCGCCAAGTTCCCTGATCGCCCCTTCCCGAAAATCATGCAGCAAAAGCGTGAACGCCTGGAATGGATGCGCGAAACCGAGTTCTGCGTGGTGGTCTCCAGCGAGCAGGGCGAGGTGGAGGAGTTCAGGAAATGGACCAACCATCGAGGTGAGCCGCTCGAAATCGCGCCCCACCGGGCAAAGATGACCTCACGCAACCTCGAGAAGGACTTCAAGAAGGCCGAGAACCCGTTCCGGGTCGCCGTCGTCTGCGCGATGTGGCTGACCGGCTTCGACGTCAAGTCACTGGCCACCCTGTACCTGGACAAGCCGATGCAGGGCCACACGCTGATGCAGGCGATTGCCCGGGTCAATCGCGTCGGCGGGGGCAAGGCGAACGGCCTGATCATCGACTACAACGGCATGATCAAGAGCCTGCGCAAGGCGTTGGCGACCTTCGCCCAGGGCGACCGTGACGGCAGGGTCGAAGTAGGAGAAGGCGAGGATTCAGGCTATTTGGAGGACGACAGCCAGGGCATTGCCGAGTATGCGGAGAGCATTCGGCACGCGACCGAGTTCCTGGCCGACCTCGGGTTCGAGCTGCAGGACGTGATCGATGCCCAGGGCATGGACAAGGGCGAGAAGATCCTGGAGGCGTGCGACTTGCTCGCGGCCAGCAATGAGCGACGAAAGACGTTCATGGTGATCGTGGAGGACGTTGCCGCCAAGTACAGGGGTCTGTTCCCGAATCCGGGCCTGTTCGCCTATGACGCCCAGGAGAGCGCCCTCAATGCCATCTACAACAAGCTGCAGGCAGCACGTACGTCGCCGGACATCACCGGGTTGCTACAGGGCTTCTACGACGTGGTGGATCTCGGGATCGGCCTGGAGCAGAGGGCCGGTAAGGCACCTGCACAGTTCGATCTGAGCACCATCGACTTCGATCGTTTGCGGGTTGAGTTCCAGAACATCAAGCAGAAGAACCTGGTCGCGCTGAACCTCATGGAGAAGATCGACGAGCGACTCAAGGCCATGCTGGAGGAGAACCCGACACGGGTCGACCTGTACGAAAAGTTCCAGCGCATCGTGGCCGAGTACAACGCCGACAAGGATGAGGCCGAGATCCAGAAAGTGATGGGGGAACTGTTCGCCACCCATGACGAGATGGACGAGGAAGCCAGGCGCTTTCAGCGGGAAGGCCTGGAGACCGAACAACAGCTTGCTGTGTTCGACCTGCTGCGGAAGAAGTCACTCGGCCGGAAGGATCGCGAGGCGGTCAAGAGGGCGGCCGTCGAGCTGCTGGCCAGGCTGGAGGAGCGCAATCTGCTGATGGGTCACCTGCGCGACATGGCTGCCAAGCAGGCGCAGTTGCGCCACGAGATCGAGAACCACCTGTGGGCCAGCGGAATGGCCGACATGGGCTATTCCGAAGACGAGGTGGTGAGCAAGGGCGATGCCGTGTTCGCGTATCTGTTTGCCGGTGCTGCCAGCGGCAGTGCGCGGATGCTTCACTGACGCGAGTCAGTAGGCCTCCCCTCAGGCCAATATCGTCGAAGATCTGGCTAAGTTGCTGAAGTGAGTAACTCTCGCCATCTGTCTTCAGTTCCACGAACCAGTGAAAGTAATTTTTCACCCGCGTAACACTACCCTATGAGCAGGGATAGATTCGATGAGTGGTAATCCACAGTAATCAGTCCTGGGTTGTCCCCATAGTGATAGGGGGCAAAGCCTTCGCGCACTTACCGTTTCCTCACGGATCATTTCAATTGCTCAAGACCGGCCAAGGCAACCTGGCCGGTCTTTTCATTTCCGCAACCAGCAAAAAGGGTAGTGCATCGATGGCAACGTTTCATCTTCAAATCAAGAGTGGAGGTAAAGGAACCGCAGGTGATCATGCGGATTACATCGCTAGAAACGGCTTTCATCGCAGACACGATGATCTGGTTCATGCGAGCCATGGAAACCTGCCGCATTGGGCGGCCAATGATCCGAAGGTTATGTGGAGGGCCGCGGACAAGTACGAGCGCAAGAACGGTGCCGCCTACCGCGAGGCGATCATCGCGCTGCCTACAGAGCTGACATCAGAGCAGAACGCGGCCTTGGTGGACGATATCGTTGCGAAGCTGACACCTGGAAAGCCATACCAGCTTGCAGTCCATGCTCCATCATCTTCGCTGGAGGGTGAGGCAAATCCACATCTCCACCTGATGACGTGTGATCGCATGGATGATGGAATCGAGCGCTCTGCAGGCCGCTTCTTCGCTCGGCACAACAGCAAGCGTCCGGAAGATGGTGGGCGCAGGAAGGCCAGTGGAGGACGCAATCGAATGCAGCTCAGGGACGAGGTCATTGCGATGCGAAAGTTGGTGGCGGATACCATCAATCAGCATTTGGAGATCAACGGGCATGCTGCGAGGGTCGATCACCGGACGCTCAAGGAGCAGGGTGCTGACAGAAGGGCTGAACGCCATCTCGGGCCGGCGAGGATCCGAGGGATGTCACCGCAAGAGAAGGCCCAATACGTTTCGTTACGTCGAAATGGCAGGCGCGATTCCGTCTGATCTGCCTTGGGGCGCCGATGGGCTGGCGGGTCAGTGCCGTGACCCTCGCGGTGTGCCGGCAGGCCTGCACTGGGGGCGATTTGCGATACCTGTAGCAGAATCGCACCTCGTGCAGGCCTGTCGGCGGACGGGTAATGAACGAAGCCGCCCCGTAAACGGGGCGGCCACGATTGCTGTAGTTGGCAAGGTCTCCTATTAGGTGGTGACCTGGCTGAAGACGGCCCCGTTCAAGTGGATCCAGAGCCTGCCCTTTCCTCGGGCGGCGTCCTGATGCACCACGCGAACAGAGTCCTCCATCTGCAGTTGGTGGAGCGCCGCTTCGAAGCGTCCCTGGTTCCGGATCGGGCCGCTCTTTCGTACTTCGTTGCGCAAAGCCACCCCATATCCTGCACACCAGTAGCGCCTCCACAGGTACATGACCAGAGTACGAACATCCCTAGCCTGCTCAGGCTCGTGATTCCTGTCTCCGAATACATCGAGGAATTCTTGGAAGTGCCAGCCCACGACTTCCAGCGCCCGCTCCAGAGTTTCCTTACTGATCAGGTTGCCCTCTTGTGCGCTGAAGTGATGCAGGATTGCGGCAACCCGCCCCGTGATCTCCATCGATTTGGATGCGAAGTCCCGAATGCTGGCCAGATCACCATCCTGACGCAGGCGCGGTTCGATCGCGTTCTGAGTTTGCACCCAAAGTTCTTTCGCCTCTTGCCTGAACGCGAGCGTCTTACGGGTGTTATCACCGGCGATACGACGTGCATGTGCGGCCGCGAGAAGCTCGCTTACACGCCGATGGAAGCGGGGCAGCTGCTCCCAGGCAGGTTCCTCAAGTGACATGAAACGGAAGCCCTGTGTGGACGCGGGCCAAGCGACGAGGTATCGCGCAAGGTGACCTGATCCGCGAGCCATCTCGCCCCGCTTGTTCATGAACTCCCTGAAGACCCGTTCCTGCACCATCATGCTGATGGTCAGGCGGGGATTGGTGACCACGATGCTGTCGTCCGCGCGATCCAAGGTCAGTGTCGTGGCGCCGTCCCAAGCCTTGTTGAGCGTGCCAAGCTTGTTCATTGCACCTCCTTTGAGCACGATTTCGCCTTCATCGCTCAGGATTGCAATCGACTTGCCATCGCCCTGCATGCTTTCCATCAGGGGGCGTTCGGTGATGTTCTGGTGCACGATGCGACTGAGGACAGGTCTGGCGGGCTCACGCGCGCCATGGCGGATGAGTTCTTCACGGAGTTGCTCGATGTCGTCGTCCATGCCGTTGTCCAGTGCCTTGGCCACCTTGCGTTGCAGGGACGCCTCCTTTGCATCCCAAAGGCGCCGATCTGCCTTGTGCGCGAGCACGGCCTGGACGTGATCCCGTGCCACCTTCTCGTCGTGCTCGTAGATGGGCGCGCCAACAATGCTGTCGGTGGCAGACTTGCGTTCGCCGGAATCGGCAATGATCAGGACATCCAGCGAAACCGGGCGGATCTGGCCAGTGGGAAGTTCGACATCCACATCTCCCTGCGAGGCGATGGACATCGCCGTGAGGAACGAACCGGCGATCAGCGCGTCGGGCGCTTTCAGGTTGTGCTGGACTTCCAGGATCGCGTCCCGGATGACGCTGTACATGGCGTGGATGGGGTAGGCGCGAGGAAAGTAGGGAGTGTTCATTCCGTACCCTCCTCGGCACCGCCGGAGCCCGGAATACCGCGGATCTTCTGGGCCTCCGTCGCCATCATCTCCTTGAAGCGGGCAGGATGGAGCTTCAGCCCTCTTTGCGCGAGGGTGGCCAGGATCGCCTTTTGGGTGACGTTCTTCTCGAGCATTTCGACGATTGCCGGATAAAGCAGCGAGAACAGCTGCCCCTTTCGGTGCTGAGGGTTGGACTGCAATTCCCGAAGCGCTCCCATGATGTCGTCGGCTTCGGACTGAAGGTCATTGTTGATGTCGTGCTGCATTTTTCTGTACCAAGATTCTTGTGAAGTGATTCGCCACGTTGTGAGTGGCGGGGTGTGGCAGGGAGCGTCTAGAGCAGCGCCCCGCAGGACAGTCGCGAACCAGTCGCGCATCTACTGTCAGTCCACACCCCCTCTGGCCTGCATCAGGCCAAGGATGTAGTCGTCAATCTCGTGCTCAATGAATCCGACGCTTGAGCCGTAGCGCACGGGCTTCGGCAGATCAGGGTCGAAGTAGGGTGATTTCCGATCGAGACGCGTGTAGAGCGTGGAGCGCGCGAGGTTCAGGCGCTTCGTCGTCTCGAGCAGGGAAATGATTTGGAGTCGCTGCGAATTCATGAGTGTGTCGGCAAGCTGATGCTTGGACACACGTTAAAAATTCGGAGAGAAAGTGCCGATCCCTAGCAGGTGCTATACGTTTTTATAGCAGCTATGATGCTATCTAATAGCCGCTATTCAACGAAATCGTGGCGCCAGCGTTGCCGCTCACGGCTTGCATCCCTACGAATCTGCATTGATCAGTGCCCGCGGCGGTGTTCAGCGGGTTCGTCTGCTGGTGGCCGGCAGAACGTTTTTAACGTCGCTTCGCTTGAGCAGCGCACGCCACTGATAGTCAGTTGCACTGAATCCGGGAACTTCATCGGCCACTTCAAAGAACCGCCGATGGACCTCCTGGCGATTCTTCCATCCGTTCTTGGGTGTGGCGGCAATGAGTTTGCGGGCGACAGCGTCTTGAAGCTGCTTGGCGTTCTCGCCCTTCTTCAATCCGCCTTTGCGGCCATATTGTTCTAGCTTCGCATTGATGGCCTGTTCTGGCGTAGCCAGGGACTCGGCTTCATTGATGCCAATGAGGTAGCCCAATTGCTCCGATGCTTGGACGAGATAGGACCAGGCAGCAGATTCTTGGTTCTCTTGGATGGCGGAGTGGGCTGCATCCAGCAGCGCGATCACCGCTTCGCGCTTTATCCCGTTGAAGAAGATGACGTCGCTGCGGTTGGACGTCTCGGGTGTCCTGTCGAACGTAGCCGCGAGTCCTGCCAGGGTTTCCTCTATGCTCTTTTGTTCCACACGCACTACCTTCGACATCGACTCATGTACCTGAGAAGCTTAACGCGGCGACCTGTGAGCTGGTGCGCTCGACGCGGTTTTTGAATCGACCGAGTGACCCAAGGGGCATTTTTAGTTCCGGTTGAAGCCGTGGTTGCGTGATAGCAGAACGGACTTCCAGTGGCTCTCCCTTTCGCAGAGATCGGCCTCGGTTGCCGACAGGTCAGCGATTTCCAGGACGGCAAAGCGCAAGGCGTGCCGCCGTTCCTCGGATGCCTCGATGCCGAACTCCTGGCGCAGGGCGACGTTGCCCCCGTGCCCGTTGGCGGCATACGCGCACCAGCGCCGCCAGATGCCGTCGGCGCCCGATGCCTTGCCAACGTAGAGCCGGCCAGTGGCCGTGTCGGTGATGACGTAGACCCCCTTCACCGACGACAAGGCCGCGCTCCAGGCGGCGGACTGGTTGCGCACCACAATGTCCAGCTGCGCCTTGGTGAGGTTCACCGCCTTGAAGCCTGGAAAGTCTGCGATCGACAGTCGCTCGGGTAGCAGTTCGACCACAGTGAGATCGTTTGCCAAAGTCTCCCCGCGGAGGTAGGAAGGCCGTCCCGTGTAGACGCTTTCCAGATAGAGGCGACCGACCCACTCCTCGCAGGAGGGCACCCGCTCAAGGGTGTAGAAGTAGTGGGGCTTTGGGTCGGCTTCTTCCACATAGTCGATGGATCGGAATAGTCCAGCGTAGAGCCAGCGCGTGGGGGAGCCCGCGTTGACCAGCGACACGACGAACTCGCGCTGGAAGTTGCGCTTGGTCTGCCAGCGCTGCCACCAGTCGAATTTCCCTTCCAGGAACACGTCCAGCGGCCGCTCGTTGCCGTTGTAGCGCGCCAGGTGGACCTTGGCCTTCGACGCGTCAAACGCGGGCTCCCATACTTTGAGCAGGTCGAAGAGTCGCATCGGCTTAGAGCCCCGAGTGGCGAGCTTGGCACCGCGCCGCGTGATCGGCCAAGTGCGCCGCGTTGGGGCGGTGGGCCGGTGAAGCGGGCAAGGCCAGCGCCTTGCCCTGCAAGGCGGCGTAGTCGGTGGTGAGCAGGGACGGCGCCAAGGCCACCGTATGCACGGGGGTGATCCACAGTAGTTGGCAATCGAAAAGCGTGTGGAGGTCGGCGCGCAGCAGCAGGCCGTTATCCACCCGGTTGGTATGTATGCCCTTGTAGGGCAGCACGTGCGCGGCTTCCAGCACTTCAATCGCCGAGCACCCGGTGATGGCGCAGCGGCCGCCGTAGGCGTCCAGCAGCTTGGCGCGGAACAACGGCTGGCCGCGGCGCTGGGCCACGGCGCGCATCGCCCACACGCGGGCGTCGTGGTCGCTGTCCACTGGAGCGGTGAACGCGCCTGCCTGCGCGTCTGCCTCCACCCGCGCCTGATCGTCCATGATCAGGGGTCTGGCTTTCCACTTTCCGTCGCCACCCTTTTGCAGGTCCACGTGCCCGTGGTCCGCTGGATTGAACAGAACGTAGCGCGTGCGCCGCGGCGGGCCGGGATCGACCAGCTTGAACAAGCGGTCGTGCGGGTGATCTTGGTCGCTTCGCCAGTTCGTGCGCGAGTAGTTGTAGTGAACTCGGCTGGGCGAATTGACCGTGAACAACTCCAGGTCAGCGCGGGCGTTGCCCAGCGGGTCGTGAGGGTGGCGCGACAGGTCCCACTCCTCGACCTCGGCCAGCGACGCGCTGCCCAAGGCCTCAATGGCGTCTACGGCTCGCCAATACTTGACGCCATCGCGTCCCGGCTTCTGTGTAGCGGCCATCGGCTACGTCCCCTGCCAATTGTCGCCACGGCCCATGGAGGTCAGCCCACGCGCGGCGCGATGAAGAAGACTGGATAGTACTTTCCTGTACAGCGTGGGACTATTGCTTCACTGCTCACAGCGATCGTCAGGCTTCGAATCCAGTCCCCTTCTGGGGAATGTGAGTAACGGTGCGAGTAACCGCAGCTGGCCGCCTGAGAAAAGTTCTTCCCCAACAATCTCTTGTGGAATGAATGTGATTGATGGTGGGCCACCATAAAAAAACAGGCACTTAGGCTTACGCCCAAGTGCCTTTTTTGTGCCGGCGGGAAAATTCGCGGGAAAACTCAACGCTTGCGAGGTGGTTTCACGACTGGCAAGTCGTGATCGTAGCGGCCCGTAGTGGTGGGCGATTGTGCCCGGCCGCATCCTGCTTGTCGCCACGGTTGCCCTCGGTGTTGGACGTGAGCCATGCGCGCCTGATGGGTGGCAGGCCCTGCGAGGACGCCATCTGGCGCCAGATCGTGACCGTGCTGGACGCGGCGGACCGTGGCTGTGACCTGTTCGATATCGAGGAACTGCGCCGTGACTACAGCGCCGAGGAGTTCGCCAACCTGCTGATGTGCGAGTTCGTGGACGACAGCGCCAGTGTGTTCCCGCTCACGATGCTGCAGCCCTGCCAGGTCGATTACAAGCCGTTTGCCGTCCGGCCCTACGGCGACCGCGCCGTGTGGATCGGCTACGACCCGGCTGAGACCGGCGACAGCGCGGGCATCGTGGTTGTGGCCCCGCCGCTGGTGCCTGGGGGCAAGTTCCGCGTGCTGGAACGCCACCAGTTCAAGGGCATGGAGTTCAAAGACCAGGCGGCGTTCATCGAGCAGATCACCAAGCGCTATTGGGTGACCTACATCGGCGTGGATGCGACCGGCATGGGCACCGGCGTTGCTCAGCTGGTGCGCCAGTTCTTCCCCGGCGTGACTGTCTTCAACTATTCGCCCGAGGTGAAAACGCGGCTGGTGCTGAAAGCCTATGACGTAATCAATGACGAACGGCTGGAATACGACGCCGGCTGGACCGACCTCACGCAATCGCTGCTGGCGATCCAGAAAACCATCACCCCGAGCGGGCGCCAGGTGACCTACACCGCCGGGCGCTCGCGTACCACCGGCCATGCTGACTTGGCTTGGGCACTCACGCACGCGCTGCAGAGCGAGCCGCTGGAAGGCGGACGGGCTGCGCGCGGCACCATGGAGATTTTCTGATGACCGACACCGACCAGAGCGCCATCGCCGCGCCGCCGGTGAGTATCGAAGCCTTCACCTTTGGCGAGGCCAGCCCTGTGCTGGAATCACGCGGCTTCCTCGACTACCTCGAATGCTGGCGCAATGGCCGCTACTTCGAGCCACCGGTGGATCTGCAAGGGCTGTCGCGCACAACGCGCTCCAACCCGTACCTGCACAGCGGCCTGACATTCAAACGCAACATGCTGGTGCGCACGTTCCGACCGCACCGGCTGCTGAGCCGTGAGGCGTTCTCGCAGCTGGCGCTGGACTACACCACCTTCGGCATGGGGTATGTCGAGCGTCGCCGCCCCATGTCAGGAGCCGCGCACAGTCTGGCGGTGCCGCTGGCGCAGAAAGTGCGCCGTGGCGTGCAGCCCGGTGAGTTCTTCCCGGTGCGTGCCGGACGGGTAGAGCATGAGTTTCCCGCCGGTGAGGTGTTCCAGCTGCGAGAGGCAGATGCTGATCAGGAGATCTACGGCCTGCCGGAGTGGATGCCAGCCGTACAGGCCGCGCTGCTGAACGAGTCGGCCACGCTATTCCGCCGGAAGTATTACAACAACGGTTCGCACGCCGGCTACATCCTCTACATGACCGACCCTCAACCTGAGGGCTTGGACGTGGACGCGTTGCGCGACGCGCTGCGGCAGTCGCGCGGGCCGGGCAATTTCAAGAACCTGTTCGTGCACTCGCCCAATGGGAAGAAGGACGGCTTGCAAGTGATCCCGGTCAGTGAGGTGGCGGTCCGAGATGAGTTCACCGGGATCAAGAGTGTGACCCGCGATGACATGTTGGCGGTGCTCCGGGTGCCACCGCAGCTTCTGGGTATCGTGCCGCAGAACAGTGGCGGGTTTGGGTCGATCCGCGACGCGGCGGGCGTGTGGGCGGCGATGGAACTGGCGCCGCTGCAGACGCGCCTGGCAGCTATTAACGAGTGGCTGGGCCAGGACGTGATCCGCTTCGAACCCTTCGAACTGGAGGCGACCGCATGATGATTCGAGAGCGCCCGAGCTGCAGCGTGGGCGCTCACTTGTGGGCCAAGGCGGTGGAATGAATGGCGCCGATAGCACAGTGACGGCTCTATCTTGAGAACGATGGCCCGTCTCGCGTATGCGCCTGCTGTGCCGGTTGTTGTTCAAGGCTCGCTGCTTGTGATTGGCTCAACGCATCAGCGCGATGGAGCGATTCCGCCTCCGGTGCGCGAAGCGCATCCATCGTATTCATATGGCCTCGACGATGGGCGGGATCGTCCATTGCTCCCTCGACTATGAAGACCCTCTCACCTCGAGCTAGGTTCTCTGTCGGGTTGTTCAAGACAACATGGTCAACCCGTGAAAGGCCCTGCTCCTTCGCCAGTACCAGCAAGCTTGCAGACATGCGCTGACTCGACTCGTCCCAGGGTTTCCCATGCTCTGCGTCCAGGCGTTCCACACCTGCCCTAATCTGCATGTAGAGAGAGCAGTCAGCATCGCCGAGTTCAGGGGCTGAGGAGGATGCTCGCTGCCGTGAGGGCGAGTCGTCGCTGTCCGCACCGACTCTTTCCGCAACCGCAATGCGCTCGGCGTCAAATTCTGGATCTGGCCTACGCCGCCGTTGCGTGGGTGCTATTTCCCGATCGTAGTAGTCGCCATAGTAGAGTTCGTATGTCGCATGAGGACCAACAGACGGCGCCTCTGTCTTGAACACCTCAGCGATCTGCCCAAGTGCTTGGTTACGGTTGATCCGTCCGGCCTGGAGTTCCGCCGCAATGGTTCCGTATTGTTGTGGACGATTACCTGTGCCGGAAACGCCAATATCTGGACCGCCAGCTGCAACGATCTCACGCTGGACCTGGACATTGCTGAGAGTCGCGGCGGCTTCTCCTCGCAGCTCGCTGTTCACATAGGCTTGCTTAGAAGTTCGATTTTCGGGTTCGGTGAAGAGATGGTGCCCAACTTCGTGAGCAAGAGAACTTGCGATCCTTGAGCCTTGCCCAATCGCATTCTCGTCAATAACGATCTTGACGCCGGGTATAAGATAAGTGCCTTCACCGGCTGCCCCCCCATTGGATAACGATACCTTCACGCCTCGCCTGGGTGAGGCCCGCCTGAAGTGTTGGGGATTTTGCTAGAAGCGGCGCCAAGGAGGGGTCGTCCAATGGCGATGCGGGACGCCGTGTGGCTCCTGGGCGGCCTCCCTCCTGCGGCTGTGGCAGTCCAGATTCTTCAGTACGCTCCATGCTCCGGCTCCTTCGCAATAACAGGGATCAGCGCTGACTGATCGATATGTAGGTCAGCGTCACGTTATCGGAATCGAGTCCGAGCACGACCTTTGCATCGTTCACCTGCGCAGACCAGTAAGGGCGAGAGCCAGGCGCGTCAGGCCGAGATGGATGTTTGGTCGAGTTTTCCCAGATGATTTCCTCGAGCGCAATGCTTGGTGGTGCGATCTCAAAGATCAGGTTCGCGAGCGCAGGATCGTCAGCACTTCTCAGCCTGATGTTCCGGACCTCAAGGTCGCCCAACATTCCGTGTTCTGCGATCCGTTCGTCCATCACGTCCTGGCGTGTCGGCTCTCCCAGATGCGTGTGGAGCTGTTCATTTAACGCGTCGACATCATCAAAACGTACACTAGACAGGCGCTCGATGTCGTTCTTGAATCGCTCCATACCAATTTCACTCCCTGATTTGACGGACTGTCTTTGATTAGATTTATGCGATGGGGTTGGTGAGGCACCGCTCGAACACGCTGACAGTATCAACGCTGAAACGGCTATTGAGAGGCAGCGATACGCTGCAAGCCGGAGGTGACTCCGATCTCCGCGCCTTGATGAAGTAGCGCATTTGTCGAGCCATGCATCCATGAAGGTACCTCTCGCGCCAGGAACACTGTCCCGAATCTAGCACAACGTCTTGTGATGCACGGGTCGGAACCCCCACCTGATAGCGATTTTGGGAGATTTCGCGCAGTGTCAGATTATTCGTTTAGTTGGAAGGGGCGAGCTATGGGTGGGCAAGAGGAAGCAATTGCGACAACCAGGGAGGTTGCAATCAACCATTTCTTCGAAATCATTGCTTTCATCGTGCGCCATGTTGGGCGAGTAGGAAACTTCTGTTGGGTTACAAGCAGCAGGACCTGTATATAGCCTCAGACATCTCGTTGGATCGCTCTATCTGGTTGGGCTGCAACAGTTTGGAGAGTCTCGCAATGGACGCCGCCGATTGGCTATTGGGGTGCGCGCGCTGATATGCGAGCCAGTATGCAAGGCTCTTTTCAGGGGATTTATCGGCAATGATCCCTCGGTCATGGATGTCGGCAAGGGCTTCAATCGAGTCGACGCTTCCCTGTGATACCGACTCATTTAGATAATCAATCGCATCCCTTCGATAATTGGTTATCCGTTCCGGGTCCTTGAGCGCTTCAGTCAAGTTTCCAATGATGGCTTTCGGGTCTTTGGCGAAGATCAGTCTCGCTTCGACCGACCCTTGGGCGGCAGCAAGAGAGAGCCAATTCTCATCTCCGAGTTCCGTTCGCCCTATCAGCCCTTGGCAGTGGTCAATCTCCTGGTCGATTTTCCTTGAGTACTGCTCCCCCAGGCCCACTGATGCGTAGGCCTTGTACTCATCGGCATCACCTGAGTTAAGCGCCCGCTTGCAACTGGCAATGCGGTTATGGATCTCATAGCTCGACTGGGCATCGCCCGCCCGTGCAGCCGTGATGCGCCTGTCAATGTATTCCGAGGCGTCGCCTTCGTAGTGAGGTGTTTCGATCTTGAGCAGAAATGCCTTGCCACCCAAAGCCACTGTTGATTCGATGGATTGGTGTGGCGAACGCAAGGATTGATGAATGCTTGATTCAGATGCGATATCCGTTGGCGAAGTGCTTTTTTCACTGAGAGGAACCTCATCTCCTTTGCTTCCTGTGACATCGGATGGTCTGCAGGCCAACCAGGAAATGGTTGCGACTACGCCGATGACGAACATTCCATATGTGAGACTTCTACTGATCTTCACCTGATTCTTTTTCCCTTGTCGTCGCGGAGCTTTGCGATGGACTGGACCTCGGGCCGTGGTGATAACTGATTTCGGCGCTGATCCCCTGCCTCTCGATTCCCGGGGTTTCATATTGCGGGGTGAAATTCACTGTCAACCAGAAATTCGTTGCAGCTGGCTACGCTTGGCTCTTGGGTGTTCTCAATCACGCATCGGTTGACGTAAAGCGACAAATACCCTTTCTCGGAAGGCGAGCGCATGAGTGGCAAAATGGCCATTCCGTGCCGCGGTAGCAATTGGCTTGTTCTCTCGCTAGCCCGACGGCGGCCGCCGCAGTTGCGATCTCACCGCGAAGGTGCGCCCTCCCTCGTGGTGCGGCCGCGACGCGATCGCGTTGACCGTTGGCCTTGGTGTATCTGCAGCGGAACCTGAGCCCACCGCCGGCGAGCTTCCGCACATCCGGGCGGCCCACACCACGCGACGCTGGATCCGAGGCCCGTTGACCGATCGGCAAGGCGGCCAGTCCGTTCTCTCCGAGCATTCCCTTCATTGCGCCCATTGGCGACCGCTCGGCGACCTTTTGTCAGCGGAAGGAGGTGCACAAAGATGAGCGAAGATGGTCGCGGGGCCTGGGAATCAGCCGCGTGGTCTACGGCCGGAAGGTCTGTGGAGGCGTGTGGAAGCGCTGTAGAGGTCCCATAGTCCGTCGGTTCCAGATGCGAATCGTGATGGGCCACCACGCGACCTCGCACGACCGGTTGCAGGTCTCATCTCCCCGCGCACCCTGCAGCGTCGGTACCATCTGATCCGCACACAGGGATCGACCATGCCCAACACCGATATGCCGGTGGAAGACTTCACCACCGAAATCGAAGACTGCCGGCACCTGTTCGCCTGGTGCCTGGTCCACTATGGCCAGGTGCCCGAGGCGCAGGCGCTCGAACAGGCACGGAAGCGCTATCCCGACCAGAGCCCCGGCCGCGAATACGAATACGCGCTGATCTTCCACGACGAGCCCTGGCACTGGGCGATGCTGCACATGAAGGGCGAAAGGTATTGGCAGCAGCACCCGGAACTGGCGCAGCCGTCGCTGGACTACGAAGCCGAATCGGACGCACTGTGCCTGGCCCGCGGTGAGCAGGTGCCACTGCTGGATGAGGACGAGTACCTGGGCGCGCTCGCGCATGCACGCCACATGCGTGCATGGACGCTGGTCCATCAGGCGGGTCGTTCGCCGGATGAAGCGCGCCAGGAGGCGCTTGGTCACTACGCGTATCATCCGCGCCATCATCGCGGGCGATTTCAGGTTCACGATCCGCGTGACGGCTGGTGCCATGTGATGAGCGCATTGCATGGCAACGACTACTGGGCGCGACCAGAGCTGCGGGAACCGCCACAGGCCTATTGGAGCGAGTCCCGCGCCTTTGTTTCGGCGCAGGGAATCCGCTTGCCGGACCCTCCGGGCTGAGGCCTGCTCAGCCAGCGAAGGCGCAGCGCCATCGATCACCGCACTCTGTGCCGAATGACACATGCCCTGCCATTTCTGCTGGCGGGAAGATGGCGGCATCCTGAAGTGGAGTGATCTGATGCCTGGTACGCTCAGTCGTCGCACCTTCCTGGCCAACGCCGCGGCCGTTCCGGCGGCCACGCTCATGACCACCGGCGCTGTCATGGTGGCGCAGCCAACCGTCACCACCGGGAGCCTGATCGAAGCGGAACGCGGCGTGATCCGCTCCGCGATGAAAGGCAGTGGCATCGGTGCCGCTGCCGTCTGCCTGGTCGAAGGCGGGCAGGTGCGCTGGACTGAAGGCTTCGGTCACGTATCAGGCCAGGGCAGCGTGCCCGTGGACGCCAGCACGATGTTCAGCATCCAGTCCACCTCGAAGAACTTCGCGGCGGTGGCGGTGCTGTTGGCCGTGCAGGACGGCATCCTTGATCTGGACGCGCCCATTACCCGCTATCTGCCGTCGTTCACGGTGCGCAGCCGCTTCGAGCATGCTCCACAGGAGCGCATCAGCCTGCGCCTGCTGCTTGCCAATCGCGCGGGATTCACGCACGAGGCGCCACTGGGCAACAACTACGAACCGGCGTCGCCGGGCTTTGATGCGCACGTCCGCAGCATCTCGCAGACATGGCTGCGCTTTCCGGTGGGTACGCGCTATCGCTACTCCAACCTGGGCTTCGACCTTGCCGGTCATGTCCTTGAGCAGGTTGCGGGCATCAGCTATCCGGCCTGGCTGCAGCGCCGGATCTTCGAGCCGCTGGGAATGCACGACAGTACGGCCGATGCGTCGGTCTACCTGGCAAGCAAGGTGCGGGCACTGGGAACCCAGGAAGGCCATACGCAGGTACCGCCGGTGACGCCGCTGGTGGTGTCGGGAGGCGTGTGGACCAGTGCCGCCGACATGGCGAAGTATCTTGGCTTCCTGCTCGGTGGCGGCCGATCCGGTGCGCAGCAACTGCTTGAGCCCCGTCTCTGGAACGAGATGCATGGTTTCGGCCTGGGCGGCGACTACGGGCTCGGTGTCATGCGCAGCGAACGCCTCTACGGCAGTACACCGGTGCGGCTGCTGCACCACCGCGGCGGGGGCTTCGGATTCGGGTGCGTGTTCACCTACTGCAGGCAGGCAAACGCTGGATTTGCCGCGATGTTCAATCGCGCGACGTCTGCGGGGTACGGCATCGGCGAGCGTCTGCTCGATCAGCTGTTGTCGGCGCGTTTCGGGCCCCGTCAGCCGCGTGTGCCCCTATCAAGCCTGGCGCCGATCAGGTTGACCCAGGACCAGATGCAGCAGATGGCGGGAAGCTGGATCGGGCGCAGCGGCAAGGCGAAGATCGGGGTTGCCGGAAACGGGGAGCTGCAACTGCATCGAGGGGCGCACGCCGAGGGTACCCGCTTTGCGGCCATCGACGGCGATCAACTTTTCACTGTGGACACCGATGGAGAGGTTGCGACGTACCGTTACCATGCGGCGACGGACATGCTGCCGGCGTACCTGGAATGCAGCAACGGCGAGGATGGCCTGGACCAGAACGATCCCATCGATGGGCCCACCGGGCCGCAGGCGCCCCATTGGCAACCCTGGCTGGGACGCTATCGCGTTGACCAATGGGGCAAACCATCGATGTTCGTTGTGCTGGAGCAACGACACGGCTGGCTGTACATCGATGGCATCCGCCTGGTTGCTGAGGTGGAGCCAGGATTGTTGTTCACCAGCGATGGCGAAGCGGTGGATTTTCGCGGCTCCCAGCCGACATGGCGCAACCTGCGCCTGCGGCGCGTCGCGCCCATGGGTCAGGGGTGATGGCGGCATGCCGCGCGCTCATCCGCGCCGCCCACGCCCATCGATGCTGTAACGTCCCGCCCCGGTGCACGCCAGCAGCAGGAAGCCGCCGGCGAGGCCCAGGTTCTTCAGGAACATGATCTGCTGGGTCTGATCGGCGAAGTTGTGGTGGAAGATGAAAGCGGTGACCAGGCTGAAGCCTGCGAGCACGACCGCCACCAGCCGGGTCTGGAAGCCGAGCAGGATGCACAGGCCGCTGCCGATTTCGAACGCGATGGTCGGCCAGAGCAGGATGCCGGGTACTCCCATTGCCTCCATGTAGCCCTGGGTACCACTGAGATCGCCGAGCTTGCCCAGCCCGGAGACCAGGAACAGGGCCATCAGCAGGATGCGTGCAAGCAGGTAGGCGAGCGAATGCGATGAAGTGCTCACGTCGAGGTCCTCGGAGATGGCCGACGCAGGCGATCGGAGCCCACCGGCGGTGAAGCCCGTGTCTACGCGCCGGGCAGGGCGCCTTGACAGCTGCCGCGCTGCAGTAGACCTTTCCCGCATGACGATCGATATTGAATCGCTCAGCCTTCGCGAGCTGGGTGCCCTGGTGGTTGCCGCTGAACGGCGGAAACAGCTGATTTCCAGCCGCCGTCCGGCCAGTGCGGTGCGGCGGATGCTGAAGGCCGCCGCCGCCGAAGCCGGCTACACCCTTGAAGAACTCTTTGGCGGCCAAGCCTCGGAAACACCTGCGCCCGCCCGAAAAGCCGTCCGCCGTAAATCCGGCAAAGTCGCGCCCAAGTATCGCGACCCGGAATACAAGCGCCTGACCTGGACCGGTCGCGGGCGCATGCCGCGCTGGTTGGCGTCCAAGGTGTCGATGGGCCACAAGGTCACCGATTTCCTGATTCCTGGCTTGGCCAGGCCGACCGCTGGCAAAACCAGCACCATCGGCAAGCGGACCGTCATCAAGAAGGGATGACGCTGCAGCACTGCTACCCTGCCCGGGTCTTTCAACCAAGGAGCACGGGATGGCACACGAGAGTGGCATGACGATCACGCCGAAAGTCCTGCACGCCGCCGCAGTGGCGGGCATGTTGGTCAGCCTGCTGGCCTGGGCGGTGGAATGGAGCGGGATGGCCTATGTCTGCCCGTACTGCCGCGTGCAGCGCACGGTCATCGGCGTGCTCGGCCTGCTGACGCTGTTCGCGCGCCCTGGGAGCCTCATCGTGCCCTGGTTGTCGTACACAGCGAGTGGCTTCGCCTTCGTGGTCGCAGCGATGCAGCACTTCAACGGTTGGAAACGCATTTCCGCAGGCGACTTCAGTTTCAATGAGCAGTGGTACATCGACCCTTGGCTGTTGTCGGGCTGCGCGATGCTGATCCTGGTGGCGCAGCTGATGCTGGTGCAGGCCGCCTGCCGGCGCAGCTTGCGCTGAGTGTTTCCACGCATGGCGTGGAACTACCCGTTCTGGAATACGGCCAGCTGCGCGGCGAAGGCGCGCTGGTAGGTGGGCCGCTGCGTCGCGCGGGCCACATAGGCGGCCACCGTCGGATACTCGTCGAGCAGCCCGCTGCTCTTCAGGCGCAGCAGCACCGAGACCATCATCAGGTCGCCCACGCTGAAATCGCCATCCAGCCACGGCGCCTTGGCCAGCCATGTCGACAGTTGCGCCAGTCGCGCCCGAGCCCGCTCATCCAGCATTGGCAGCCGCTGTGCGTACCACGGCTGCTCGCGCTCCAGCACCCAGGCCATGGAGCGCTCAACGATGGGGGGTTCCACCGTGTTCAGCGCAGCGAACACCCACATGATCACGCGCATGCGGGCGTACGGATCGCGCAGCAGCAGGCCGGGGTGCTGTTCGGCCAGGTGCAGGACGATGGCGCCGGATTCGAACAGGGTCCGGTCGCCCTCCTGCCAGGTGGGAATCTGCCCGAACGGATTCCGTGCCAGGTGCGCGGGCTGCTTCATTTCGGTGAAGGTGAGCAGTTGTACGTCATAGGCTACGGCCAGTTCCTCCAGTGCCCAGCGCACGCGCATGTCACGGGCCAGGCCCTGGCCGCGGTGGGGGGAGGTGGCGAAGACGGTGAGGATGGGAGGCATGGGAGCAGTCCGCGGTCAAGGATGGCTTTGATGATCTGACGAGCGAGTGCGCCGTAAATCGACATGCGGGCGGTGCCCTGCACGTTGCCTGCACGTGTTCTGCACGCACGCACTGTCCTGGATACATCAGTCTGTCGGGGTCATCCGCAGAGACAGGTAACAGGCATGAATACCCCCGGAAAACCGAAGCCCAGTTGGCGCCAGAGAAACGTGCTGATGGGAGCACTCGTTGCGGTCCTGGTGATCGTGCTGATCATCCTCTTTGTTCCTTGGTGACCCTGCCCAGGATTGCTCGATGTGATCCACGCGCCACCGCCGCGTGAAAAAGTCAGTGCGGGTTGGGTGAAGTGATGTACGTATCAATCGTTGCTCACCTGCGAACCACACGAGTGTGTCCAGAGTGGATCCACAGGCAGCGCGGTCGAGGCTGCTTTTCTCCCCCGAAACGACGATACAGGAGCAACGCCATGAGCACCCAGTCCACCATCGAACACCGTCTCAACGACCTGATCGAGATCGCCCGTGACGGCAAGTCGTTCTATGAAGAAGCCGCAACCAAGGTGAAGGATGCCGAGCTGTCGGCCCTGTTCACCCGCATTGCCGGTGTCAAGGGTCGCATCGTGGCCGCATTGAGTGGCTCGGTGGCTGCCAGCGGCGGCAAGCCGGCCGAGCATGGCACCGTGGTGGGTTCGATGCAGCAGTTCTACGGCAAGGTGCGTGCAGCCTTCGGTGACACCAACTATGGCTATGTGGCCGAGCTGGAAGAATCGGAGGACCGCCTGCTGGGCGCGTTCAAGGACGTGCTGAAGGACAACGAGCTTCCGCCGGCGGTCCGCCAGGAAGTTACCCAGCTGTTGCCGGAAGTGCAGGAGTGCCACAACGTGATGCGCGCGCGCAAGCATGCGATGAAGGCGGCCTGACGATCAGCGGCGTCCCACTCCCCAGGGACGCCGCGGCCGGGGCGGCACCGCTGCCCCGGCCACCCTGAATTGGTCGCTGCTACACTCTTGCCGGTTCCGCACTGCCAACAATGAGCACCATGAACAACGGGAACGGTCCGCAGACAGTTCGCTGAGCCGCAACAACGACGCAGACGTTGTTGCGGTGAACATCCCTGCGATGCATGCGAAGTGGATGGATCACCGCCGGACTCACTCTGGGCGGAGACTCCCCATGTTCAATCGACAGGCCCCGCGTTGGGCCCATACCCTGCCATCGGCCATTGCGCTGATGGCGCCGTTCGACCTCCTGGCCTCGCTGGCCATGGATATCTATCTACCTGTAGTGCCCTTGATGCCTGGCGCCTTGGGAACATCGCCTGCGCGGGTGCAATTGACGCTGAGCATCTACCTGCTGGTGCTCGGCGTCGGTCAACTGCTGTTCGGCCCGTTGTCCGACCGGATCGGGCGCCGCCCCGTGCTGTTGCTGGGGGCGTTGCTGTTCACCGTTGCCTCGTTTGCGCTGGCGTTGTCCAGCAACAGCGGGTTCTTCCTGGCCTGGCGCACAGTGCAGGCGATTGGCGCGTCGGCAGCGCTGGTAGCGACGTTTGCCACCGTCCGCGACGTATACGCGGATACACCTCAGGGGGCGTCCTTGTATGGACTGTTCGCTTCGATGCTGGCCTTCGTGCCGGCACTGGGGCCGATGCTGGGTGCACTGGTGGCTGCAGCAGCAGGCTGGCGTGCGATCTTCGTGCTGCTGGGTGTGCTTGGCCTGGTCGCCGTCCTGCGCGCGCAACGCCAGTGGCAGGAAACCCGACCCGCAGGGCGCAGAGACGCTGGACCGGCACTGCAGAAAATTCTTCGCAGTGGTGCCTTCTGGGTCTACACGCTGGGATTCAGTGCCGCGATGGGCACGTTCTTCGTGTTCTTCTCGATCGCACCGCGCGTGCTGGTCGAGCGCATGCAGTACTCCCAGATCACCTTCAGCCTGGCGTTCGCGACGGTGGCACTGGTGATGGTCCTCACGTCGCGCATGGCGAAGACGTTCATCGCGCGCTGGGCGGTGCCTGGCACATTCGTGCGTGGCCTGTGCGTGATGGTGGCGGGTGTGTTGTTGATGGCGCTCGCTGCGGAGTTGCCACTGTCATTCGCCAGCGCCGTGCTGCCCATGTGGGGCATCGCGGTGGGGCTGGTGATGGTGGTTTCGGTGGCTGCCAGCGGCGCGTTGAGTGAATTTGCCGATGCGTCGGGTATGGCGGTGGCGCTCTACTACGCGATGCAGAGCCTGATCGTGGCCTGCTTCGGAACACTGGCTACGGTGCTGCTGCCAGGCGATACGGTATGGCCGCTGGTGGCCTATGGGCTGTTGCTGCCAGTGGCCAGCCTGGTCGCCGCGGCGATGTTGCGCGGCCGCCGCTAGCCTCGGCCGGTGATAAAAAAAGGGCGGCCATCAGGCCGCCCCAATCCTTCATGAGAACACGTGACGGGAACTAGAAGCGCACCGACCAGCGCACATTCGCACTGTGGTCGCGGCTTTCACTGCCGTACTGGCCGCTGTAGCCCAGTTCCAGCTGCTGGCGCTCGGTCAGCCAGGCCGACAGGCCCAGTTCGGCCACCACCGCGTTGTCGGCGATCGGCGCGCCGTTGACCGCAAACGTCGTGCTTCCGTTGGCGAAGGCCAGGTTGGCGACCTGGCTGCGATCACCGGAAGCGCGGCGATAGCCGACGCCACCGCGCAGGTGCAGCCAGCTCTCCTGCTGGAACGAAGCCTTCAGTCCCTTGTCGAAGCGCAGGCCGGCAGTGGCAATCGTGGTTCCGGTATCGTCCACCTTGCCCTGCAGTGCCGCTGCTCCACCGCGTTCGTTGACGCGCTTGAGGTCCACTTCCACGCGTGCGACCTGCAGGTAGGGCTCCAGCCCGGCTTCCGGGCCACCGAAGCGGTAGCCGGCTTCGATGAAGGCTTGGCGGGTGCGGGCGTCGTAGCGCGCGCTCAGGCTGTCGCTGAAGCCTGCGAAGGCGACATCACGCGTGCTCTTCACCTCGTGCTTGCTCCACGCCACACCACCGCGCAGGCCGAAACCGCCCCAGTTGTGGCTGGCGTAGGCACCGAAGTGCGTGTTGTCGATCTTCGACTTGGCGCGACGCTCCTGCTGCTTCACGTCGGTGCGGCCCGTACCGGCCAGCACGCCGACCTGCCAGCCGGAGAATTCGCGGTCGATGCCGACCAGCAGGCCGTTGCTGTTGGCTTCGGTGCGGGCAGTGTTGACGTCACCGTCCAGCTTGCTGTTGCCACCGATGGCCTGCACCCATGCACCCGTCGCGTCACCCACGTCGCTACCGGGTGCGGCGGCGCCGGCACGGCGTGACAACGCGGCATCGCGCACGTAGCGGCTGCCCTCGACCAGGGCGATGGCCGTGGCCGGATGCAGCTCGCCGCTGAGGCCATCGAGCACGCCTCCAACCTGCTGCGGGAACAGCTGGGTCAGTGGTTTGGGCAGGCCCTGGGCGATCGGCAGCAGGTCGGCGGCGGCCGCCACGGCACGCTGGTTGGGCGTGTGCGCGGCGGTGGTCAGTGAAGCGCCACGGGCGACGTCGATGCGCGTGCCGTTGGTGCCGTAGGCCAGGCTGAACTGCAGGAATGGGGAGAACGCGCTGAAGTCGGTCTTGGCGAACTGGCCGTTGATGCCTCCGTCGGCACGCAGGAAGTTGAACTGCTCGCCGAGGTAGTACACACCCGGCTCCGGCAGCGCGACCAGTGTGCCGCCAAGGGTGGCGGTGCCGGTCACGTGCAACTGGTCACTGCGGCCACCCGGGGCCAGCTCGGCGGCATAGACGCCGGTGGCACCCTGCACGTAATTGCCGTTGATGGTCAGCGTGCCGATCGAGTTGCCCGGCGCGATGATGCCGTCCACGCGGGTATTGCCGAGCGTGCCGACGCCCTTCAGCAGGCCGTTGGCGCCGACCGTGGTGGTGCCGCCGGTCTGCGTGCCGTTGAAGGACACCACGCCGCCGTTGATCACCAGGTTGCTGTTGTTCAACACGCCGCTGGCGCTGACCGCGCTCACGCCACCGGTAGTGGTCAGTGCGGTGGAGACCAGGCTGCCGTTGAGCAGCAACTGGCCGCCCTGTACTTCGACCGCCGAGGCAAGCGTGTTGGCGCCGTTCAATTCCAGCGTACCGTCCTGCAGTACCGCGCCGTTGAAGCTGTTGTTGCCGCTCAGGCGCAGCCAGCCGATACCGGATTTGGTCAGCTTGCCAGGGCCACCGATGTCGTTGGTCCAGTTGTCCCAGGCATCGCCTTCCCAGACTTTCAGGCCGCCGGCCTTCTGGTTCATCACCACGTTGGTGTCCACGCGCAGCGAGCCGTAGCCCTCGATGGCCTTCTTCAGGTCCACCATGCCCCAGCCGTAGATCGGATCGATGCCTGCTGCACCCAGGTCGCGTGCGGTGGTCAGCAGCACGTCGCGCACCTGCGCGTTGTCCAGATAGGGGAAGCGCTCCATCAGCAGGCCGAGCGCGCCGGTGATGTGCGGCGCCGCCATCGACGTGCCGGTCTTGGTGCCATAGACGTACTGGGTATTCTCGCTGTCGATGATCAGCCGCACATAGGCGGAGGTGTTCTCGACGCGGCCCTGGATATCGCCGGACACGATGGTGCTGACGATGTCGGTGCCGGGTGCCGAGATGCACCAGTTGGCGGCAACGCCGCAGATGCTGGAACTGCCATCGATCACATAGTCGGTTTCGCCCGCAGCGGCGTTGGGCCGGCGGACGTTGGCGACCGCGAGCCAGTACGGTTCCAGTTCGGGCTTCCAGCGCGGCATGGCGGCCGTGATTCCGGCGACGGCGCCGCTGCCGTTGCCAGCCGACCACACCTGGATGAGGGTGGAGCCCGGGGTATCGCCATTGTTGGCGTAGATGCTGCCATACACGCCGTAGTCGGCACCGATGTTGGCGTACTGCTGGTCCAGCGCGGCGGCGGTCATGTTGCGCGTGGAGATGCCCCAGCTGTGGTTGATGGCACGCACGCCCTGCGCCTGGATCTGTGCATACATATCCAGCGTGGCGGCGTCATCCGGATCAGTGCGGTACACCGCGCGCGGGCGATAGTACTTGTCCGGATCCAGGCGCCACTCATAGTAGGTGTCGCCGAACACGCGGGCGGCGGTGAGATCCGCACCAAAGGCCACGCCATGCATGCCGGTGCCATTGCGGTTGGCGCCGATGGTGCCAAGTACATGCGTTCCGTGGTCGGCGTAGCTGAAGCCATAGGGCTGGCCGGCCGCGATCAGGCGTGCCGCGAGTGCGGCCGGAACGCCGGCACCGAGGCCGTAGTAGTTGTAGCCGGGCTGTTCGCCGCGGGTCTGCCCGCAGGCACCGGTCCCCGCGACCACACCCTGCGTCGCGCAGTCGGCACCGATGGTGATGCTGGAGGTATTGCGTCCTGCAAACTCCGGATGCGCCAGCGCGGAGCCCGAATCGAACAGCGCCAGGCGTACGCCCTTGCCGGTCAGGCCGCGTGCATAGGCGTAGTCCGCGCCCATCGCACCCAGGCCCCAATCGGCGTTGAACTCATCGCTGCGCCAGCTGGCCGGATCGCCCGGGTTGCCAAGAACGGCGGTGCTGCTGGCGGCAGGTGCAGCGGCCGTCGCTGCGGGTGCAGCGTTGGCAGCAGGCTGCGCCCATGCAGCCTGCATCTGGCGCTGCTGCTGCCAAGCCTCGAGTGATTCGCTGGCCATGGCTGGCAGTGCGGTGACCAGCAGCAGCGAGCTGGCGACGGCAAGCGCCAGCGGGCGGTGCGCCAGGGAGCGGGACGAACGGCCGTACAGCGGGTGATTCATCGGACAACTTCCTTGGTTGACGGACATCAAGGCCGTTAACGCAAAGGCATGGCGATATCCCCCAGTAATGTGAAGGGATTTTTATGAACGTGTTAATGTTGTGTGATCGGTGCATGACGTGGCTCCGCCGGGCCGGGCGCCGCGACCTTTCTTTTCGAGGCCTTGGAGCCGTCCATGCGTAGCGCATTGCGTAAACCACAGTTGGCGATATTGGGTAGTGCCGATCCTGGCAGCGACGCGTTCGAGCGCGCAGCTGAAGCAGGGCGTTTCCTGGCCGTGCAGGGCATCACGCTGGTCAGCGGCTGTGGCAGCGCCGCTACGCGGGTAGCTGCCGAGCAGGCGGTAGCCGCCGGTGGCCAGGTGCTCAGCGTGATCCCGGAAAGCGGCATGCCGGCAACCGATTGGCCCGCCACGGTGGTGGTGCCCTGTGGCATGGGCGATGCGCGCAACCTGATCATGGCCCTGGCCGGTGATGCCTGCATCGTGATCGGCGGGCGCGCCGGTACGATCTCGGAGGTTTGCCTGGCCTGGCTGCACAAGCGGCCGCTGCTGCCGCTGGTGGGGGCCGGTGGCTGGTCCGATGCGCTGCCGGACAACCCGCCGGACGAGCGCGGCAATTCGCCGATCCTGCCGTGGCGCAACATTGATGAGCTGGCCGGGCAGCTGCGTGTGCTGGGGTTGCTGCACCGCTGAGTCGAGCGGCATCGGCCTTCACCCAGCGTCCCGTGTGCAGCGCTAAGGTGGCCCGGCCTGGGATCACCAGGCTTATCAAGGAGCGATGTCGATGCGTACTTTCGGGAAAGTGATCGCCGGTGTTGTGTTCGCGTTGGCCTGCAGCGGCTCGGTGGCCGTGGCCGGACCGGTCCAGCCCTGCGATCTACCCTGCTGGAAGGCTTACCAGGCATGTGTGTCCGGTGGTGGTGATGCCATGGAATGCCAGTACGAATACGATCGATGTGTCATGGAGCGCTGCGGCGCGGTGTAAGCCCAGCCATGCTCGGCTGAAGACGGGCCCCGTCCGTGACGGGGCTCTTCTGTTCGTGCGCAAGGTCGGGCAGTCTCGACACATTCTTCCTGGTGGAGTGGAACATGGCCGTCAAGCGTGTCGTCGCCAACATCGCCACGCCCGATCCCTCACGTGCCGCTGCGTTCTATGGCGAGCTGCTCGGCATGCCGGTGGTGATGGACCATGGTTGGATCGTCACCCACGGCGGGCAGGGCAGTGCGCAAGCGCAGGTCAGCTTCGCCAGCGAAGGGGGCTCGGGCACGCCGGTGCCGGACCTGTCGATCGAAGTGGACAATCTGCAGGACGTGCTGCAGCGCATGCGCGCGGCCGGCATCGCGCTGGAATATGGCCCGGCCGACGAACCCTGGGGCGTGCGGCGCTTCTTCGTCCGCGATCCGTTCGGTCGGCTGTTGAACATCCTCGCCCACGCCTGAGCGGTGGATGGTGCCTCGCCACGCCTGACGGTGCGCGCGGGACGATGACCGTCTACCGGCGTGCTGGCCCTGCTCGCGGCATCCGGGCTGCTCCGGCAGCACAGGCGCGCCTGGACGCGCCGCGGTCAGCCCTGCTGGCGTTGTGGACCGTCCCTCGTTGGCGTCGCTTCGGCCGCTTGCCGCTGCTGCCGTGCATTGGCGTGGCGAGCGTGCCCGCCTTCTCGGCCGATCGCTGCCATGTGCTGGCGGTTGCGGCTGATCGCCTCGCCGCCCTTGCGGCCGGCCACGCGTGCCTCGGCCGGGCTGAACTCATGTGCATTGCCGGACGCATGCGCGGCGCGTCCTCCCTTTGCGGCGATCGCGCGCTGCTTGTCCCGGTCCATCGAGGCGAAGCCACGATGGGAAGTGCCGTGGTGCTGGTCGGCCATGGGAAGGCTCCCGTTGCATGGAAGGGAAGCTCATCCTTGCCGGTCCCCGGCTAACGGAGTGTCCGCACCGGTGCGGCTGCCTTCACGCCGCACCGTACTGCTTTTCACGGCGCAGATACGCCGCTGCGCGCATCGCCCTGCGTGGCTAGGATGAACTGCACCCTTCACCCAGGCCGGCGTGATGGGCTCGACCGAAGAGGAGTACGTGCTCGGCCATACAGCTCCTTTGGCCGCGCAGTGCCGCACGCTGGAGCTGCGCCTGGGCAACGGCGGCTGGACCTTCCCCAGCGAAATCGAAATGGCCGCAGAGCAGTAAGGCTTCAGCGCCGGCGGGCGTCCTGCAGGCGCTGCGCGAAGGGCCGCTGTGCGAGCGCTGCAAGGGCGTCGCGCAGTACCTGCTCCAGCGGCTGCCCCACATCGGCATCGAGGCTGCGCGCCGCTACGGCAGTGGCCTGCCATTGCCCCTGCAGCGCAGGCATCGCGCGCTGTGCGCGGGGGCTCAACTGCAGGATGCGTTCACGACCATCGTCGCCGCTGGACGCGTGCAGCCAGCCATCGCGCACCATCGCCGCCACGGTCTGGCTGAGCGCCGAATGGCTGAGCCCGCAGGCCGATGCCAGGTCCTTGATCCGGCAGGGGCCCTGCGCCATCAGCGTGCGCAGCACCGGTGTGTAGCGGGGCCGGTAGTCCAGTTGCAGGTCCCGGTAGGCCTGCTCGACCGCCGGGTCCAGCTGCTCGAGCAGGGCGCGCAGCAACGTGCCGAGCGTGGCGTGTTGGAGATCCATGACCAGGATGATATATAAGCGCTTATATATCTTCAACGCGGAGGTGGTTGATGGCCGTGTCCTGGATGCTCGCTGCGTTGCTGGCAGGGGCCTGCCCGGCGCAGGACGGCGTGCTGCGCGCGGCGGCCACCGCCGTGCAGGCGCAGTACCTTGACGAGGCGGAGGGCGCCCGTATCGCCGATGCCCTGCGCACCTGGTCGGTGCAGCAGCGCTATGCGGACAGCTGTTCGGATCCGGTTGCGTTCAGCGCACGCCTGAACCAGGACCTGGACATGTTCGATGGCCACTTCCATGTTGAACGCGTGGACGCAGCGGCCGGCCAGGACGATTGGTTGATGGCCTGGCGCGCCGATGCCCGCGGCAATGGTGCCGGCGTGCGCGAGCTGCGGGTGATGGAGGGCAACATTGGCTACCTGCGGCTGAGTACCTTCTATCCGCTGGATCTGGCGCGCCCGAAGTTCGCTGCGGCCCTTGCCCTGCTGGCCGACACCGATGGCCTGGTGCTGGATCTGCGCCAGAACGGGGGCGGCGACGATGCAAGTGCCGACCTGCTGGTACGCACGCTGCTGGACGCGAAGATCGACGCGGTGCAGCAGCTGGACCAGCGCGGCCGGCGCACGCCGGTACCGCTGCCGCCTGCCAGCCTGCCTGCGTACCTGAAACCGCTGGTGGTGCTGATCGACCGCCGCACCGGTTCGGCGGCCGAGTTCGTCGCCTATTCGCTTCAGGCACTGGGCCGCGCGCGGATTGTCGGCACGCGCAGTGGCGGTGCCGCGCATATGTTTGGTGATCCTGTGCTGCTGCCCGATGGCTATCAGATCAGTATTCCCGACCGGCAACCCATCAATCTGCGCACCGGTGGAAACTGGGAACGTACTGGCGTGAGGCCTGATGTGGCCGGCGGCGACGATCCGCTGTTCATCGCGCGGCAACTGCTGGCGTCTGCGAAGTCGTCAAGATGAACGCACGATTGCATGGCTGTCCTATCGCGGATGCGCGATTGCATGCCTAGAATCGAAGCATCCCGGTAGTTCCCGGGCGCTTCGAGTGAATGGACTCAATGAAGATTCTGTTGACCGGCAGTTCCGGCCGCATCGGGCGCGCGATCTTCGGTGCGTTGGCGGCCGCCCACGAAGTGGTGGGGCTGGACCGCAGTCCGTTTGCCACCACGCGCATCATTGCCGATGTCAGCGATCGGCAGGCCGTCGCGCGCGCGGTGCAGGGCGTGGATGCGGTCATCCATACCGCGGCCCTGCATGCCCCGCATGTCGGCCTGGTGCCGGATGCGGTGTTCCAGCAGATCAACGTGGAGGCCACCGCACACCTGCTGCAGGCGGCACGCGAAGCCGGTGCACGGCGCTTCGTGCTGACCAGCACCACTGCGTTGTATGGCCATGCCGTGGTGGCCGGTGGCTGCCGTTGGATCGACGAAGACACCGAGCCGCTGCCGCGCACGATCTACCACCGTACCAAGCTGCAGGCAGAGACCCTGGCCGAAGCCGCCGCCACGCCGGGCTTCAGCGTTCGCGTGCTGCGCATGGGCCGGTGTTTCCCGGAACCGCCCGAACGGATGGCGATGTTCCGCCTGCATCGCGGCATCGACGCCCGCGATGTGGCCAGCGCACATGCTGCACTGCTGCTCGACGAAGGCGCCCCGTTCGCGCGCTACCTCGCCTGTGCGCCGACGCCGTTCCGGCGCGAGGACTGCCTGGAGCTGGCCACGCACCCGCGCAGCGTGCTGGCCCGTCGCGCGCCGCAGCTGCTGGCCGAGTTCGAACGCCGTGGCTGGCCGCTGCCATTGAGCATCGACCGTGTCTACGATAGTGCCCGCCTGCGCAGCGAGCTGGGCTGGCAACCGTGCTTCGGGCCGGACGACGTGCTGCAGCAGTATGCCGTCGGCAGCATCGAGGTACTGCCGCGGGCACAGTGGATCAAGGACCGCGTGGCCGAGTGAGGGCATCGCGAGGGGGGAACGCTGAGCCGACCCTGAGCGGATTCAGGAATGTGCAGGCCGACCGCCTCAACCTCGTTGGCGGGCGGCCGCTAACCCAGTGCGCTTCCAGCGCCGGGCGCGCCCCGGCTGCCGGTGGCCTGCGCGACGGATCGCGCGCCTGCGCGGTGCCCTCGTGGTGCCGGTCGTCCTGAACTGCTTGCGGACCCTCCCATGTCTTCTTCCCGCTCTGCCACTGCCCAACGCCCGGGCAGCATCGCCCACAAGTTGATGCTGGGCACCGCCGTGATCGCGCTGCTGTGCTTCGGCCTGACCGCCTTCCTGATCTACCGGCAGGCCAGCGCCAGTCTGATCAGCGCCTCGCGCCAGACCATGACCAGCGAGGCCAACGCTGAGGCGCGCCAGGTGGCGGCTGATCTGGGCACCGCTTTCGCCAGCAATGACGCCATGGTCGAGGCCGTGCTGGCCCAGCGTGCCCGTGGTGACATACCCGACCGCGCCAGCCTGGCGGCGGTGCTCGGCGAACAGCTGCGTGCTCATCCTCAATGGCTGGGCAAGAGCACCATGTGGGAGGCCGATGCCTTCGACGGCAGGGATGCGGAGTTCGTCAATACCGAAGCACACGATGCCACCGGCCGCTACATGAGCTACTGGGCCTGGCAAGACGGCAAACCGCAGCAGTCGGTGATGACCGACTACACCGAGACTGCCAGCGGTTCCGGTGACTGGTACATGGTGCCCAGCCGCGACAAGCTGCCCAAGGTCAGCGAACCTTACGCCTATGACATCGCCGGCCAGAAGGTGCTCATGAGCACCCTGAGCACGCCGATCATCGAGAACGGCAGATTCCTGGGCGTGTTCACCGTCGACTTCTCGCTGGCAGCGCTGCAGAAGCACCTGTCAACGCTGAAGCCGATGGGGGCTGGCCGCGTCGAACTGCTGTCGCCCAAGGGCGTGGTGCTGGCCTCGGCCAATGCCGCCGAGATCGGCAAGCCGCGCAACGATGCCCTGACCCGCAGCATGCTGGCCGACATCGCCGCCGACCGTCCGTTCGAGGCCTTCAGCCCCGACGCGGCCGGCAACGTACGCGTGTATGTGCCGCTGCGCGTGGGCGACGCCCCGCAACGCTTCGCGCTGGGCGTGGTGATGCCGCATGCGGTGATCGTGTCTGAGGCACGCCAACTGCTGTGGCTGACCCTGCTGGTCGGCGTGATCGCCGCGCTGACCCTCAGCGCCGGCGTCTACGTGCTGCTGCGCCGCCTGGCGATCCGCCCGTTGGCCGAAGCGGTACGCGTGGCCGGTGATGTCGCCGCCGGCAAGCTGGACAGCACGCTGCCGGCGCGCAGCAACGACGAAGTGGGGCGCCTGCTGGACGCAATGCAGGGCATGCGTGGGCAGTTGCAGTCGGTGATGGCTGCGCAGGCCGAAATGGCGCGCCGGCACGATGCCGGTGAACTCAGCTATCGCATGGATGCTGCGGCCTTCCCGGGCGAGTACGGCCGCATGGTGGCCGACAGCAACCAGCTGGTGGCCTCCAGCAATGCGGTCACCCAGCGCCTGGTTGAAGTGATGCAGCGCTATGCCGTGGGCGACCTCAGCGTGGACATGGAAGTGCTGCCGGGCGAGAAGGCGGTGTTCACTGCCGCAATGGCGACCACCAAGCGCAACCTGGCCGCGATCAACGAGCAGATCCAGCAACTGGCCGCCGCCGCCGCCGCCGGTGACTTCGCCGTGCGCGGTGATGCACTGCGCTTCGAGCATGATTTCCGCCGCATGGTGGAGACCCTGAACACAATGATGCAGGTCAGCGACCACAACCTGGCGGCACTGTCGACGCTGCTGCGCGCGATCGCCGCCGGTGACCTCAGTGCGCGCATGCAGGGCGACTTCCACGGCGTGTTTGCGGTGATGCGCGACGATGCCAACAGCACCGTGCAGCAGCTGACCCAGATCGTCGGCCAGATCCAGCAGTCGGCGGCCAGCATCCGCCTGGCCGCCGGTGAAATCGCCGCCGGCAACAGCGACCTGTCGCGCCGCACCGAACAGCAGGCCGCCAACCTGGAAGAAACCGCCGCGTCGATGGAAGAACTGACCTCCACCGTGCGCCAGAATGCCGACCATGCGCTGCAGGCAAACACGCTGGCCGGTTCCGCAGCCAGCGTGGCCAGCGAAGGCGGCCAGGTGGTCAGCCAGGTGGTGCACACCATGGAGCAGATCGAAGCGTCATCGCAGCGCATCGCCGAGATCATCTCGGTGATCGATGGCATTGCGTTCCAGACCAACATCCTGGCGTTGAACGCCGCAGTGGAAGCGGCGCGCGCCGGTGAACAGGGCCGTGGCTTCGCAGTGGTGGCCAGTGAAGTGCGGGCGCTGGCGCAGCGCTCGGCGGGTGGCGCCAAGGAGATCAAGGAGCTGATCGACGCCTCGGTGGCCCAGGTCGGTGCCGGCGCGCAGCTGGTGCACGGTGCGGGGCGCACCATGCAGGACATCGTCGGTCAGGTCGGCCGGGTCAACGAGATCATGGCCGAGATCTCGGCCGCGTCGCGCGAACAGTCGGCCGGCATCGAGCAGGTCAACCAGACCGTAGTGCAGATGGACGAAACCACCCAGCAGAACGCCGCGCTGGTGGAGGAAGCCAGTGCCGCCGCCCGTGCGATGGAGGAGCAGGCCGAGCAGCTGGCAGTGGCGGTGTCGCGCTTCCGCCTGCAGGCCGAGCCGGAGGGCATGGCCCGCCGCGCGGCCTGATGCCGGAAACGAAGACGCCCGGCGGCTGCCGGGCGTCGGATGCATCCTTGCCGCGCATCCTGCGCAGGTCTGATGGCTCAGAACATTCCTTCAAACGGATTCCAGCTGGCGCGTCCTTCCACCTTTTCCAGGTAGTAGCTGTAGTTGGTGCTGGAGGCGACCAGCAGGTTCATGGCGATGAACAGCATGCGCCCGACGACATCCGGCAGGAACATGCTGACGATGGCCAGCGCGATGTTGATGCCGATCACCACCAGTGCCTTGCGCCACATGCCGAGAATCAGCAGGTAGATGGCACCGAAGAACAACGCGAAGAAGTTCAGGTTGATCTTCAGGCGGTCACCAAAGGACAGTGCCTTCCAGGCCTGCTTGAAGCCGGGGTTCTTGGGGGCGCCGTGCTGGCGGAAGAAGTTGAAGCGGAACTGCCACTTCGGGCTGAACTGGGACAGGTCGGTGGTATTCATTGGGAAACATCCCTGTGAGAAAACGTTTTCATGATAGGACAAGTCCTATTCAGGATCCAAGCGCTAGCGTCAAGAATGTGACGCCTGCCTTGTTCCCGCGCCTGCGGCCAAGCGCCGCGCCGTCACCCGCCCGCCTCGTTTTTAGGATAGGGTGCGCAGTTCCGCTGCCGCCCCGGCTGAACCCGTGCGGCGGCGGGATGTCCATGGAGGTTGCATGACCACAGCTGCTACACCGGAAAACGCACCGGGACCGGTGCTCCTGCCGACACCTGAAGTGGTGCAGGCACAACAACTGCTCGCACGCCAGCAACTGGCGGTGGCGATGGACCGTGCGCGCACGGCCGCCACGCGGGATGCGGCACCGACCGCGCTGGAAAGCGAGTAACCCGCAACACCGTCGATCGCGCTGGCATGTCGCCAGCGCGATCACGGCGCGTGCCGCCGGTCAGAACCGCGCGGTCATGCTCAGGAAGTAGCTGCGCCCGGCGACGAAGTAGTCGGTGGAGCCTTCCGCATACAGCTTCTTGTCGGCCAGGTTGCTGACGCCACCGCGCAGGGTCAGCACTTCGTTGACGTTCCATGCCGCGGTCAGGTCATACAGCGTATAGGCCTTGAGGAAGGTCGTGGCGGTGCCGGTCTGCCTGCCGGTGTACTGCGCCGACAGGCTGCCGGAAAACACCGTGCTGGGCGCCCAGTCCAGCGACGAATAGCCGGAGAACTCAGGCGTATCGATCAGGTTGCGGCCGGTGGTCAGGTTCCTGGCTTCCTTCATCCAGGTCGCCGAGGTGCGCCAGCGCCACTGCTCGCCGAAGCGGACGTTGAGGTTGCCTTCCATGCCGCGGGTGCGCGCGCGCTGTACGTTGCTCATGCGCGTCCACCAGATGCCATTGAACCGGCCCAGTGGTGCGTACTCGATCTTGTTCCGGAAGTCGGTGTGGAAATAGGTCACGCCGACATCGACCAGGTCATTGTCGAAGCTGATGCCGATCTCGCGGTTGGTGCTGGTCTCCGGATCCAGGTCCGGGTTGCCGGCCATGTAGCACCCGCCGCGGGTGTAGCCCAGCGGGATCAGCGAGGTGCAGCCGCGGCCCCCGGACTGGGTAGCGGCACTGGCCGAGTTCTCGGTCAGGCTGGGCGCACGGAAGCCCTTGGAGACGCCACCGCGGATCGTCCACTGTTCGGCAGGGTGCCACACCAGGTACGCACGCGGGCTGACGTGGCCGCCGAACTGCTCGTGATGGTCCAGGCGCGCGCCCACGGTCAGGGCCAGGGTGCGGTGCAGTTTCAGCTCGTCCTCGGCAAACAGCGCCCAGGTGTCCACGTCCAGAGTGGAGCCGCTGACCGCGTTGCCGGCATAGTCGATCGGCGCGCGGCCGATGGTGTCGGTGTTGGTCAGCTCCTGCCGCTTCCATTGGCCGCCTACGGCGAACTGGTGTTCAACGCCGAGGGTGAACGGCGTGGTCAGGCTGCCCTCGATGATCGTATCGGTGGCTTCGGAACGGCCGGCAGCACCGATGTCGTTCCTGTACTCGGTCCAGTACGCACTGATCTTCGAATTGCCGAAGCGCCACTTGCCATCGTGGTTGAGCGCCAGCGAGCTGCGCTTGAGCTCACTGGCACCCCAGGCACCTTCGTCCTGCTTTTCCAGCGACGCATCGATGAAGGCCTGCTGCACGCCGTGCCCGGCTTCCAGCGACAGTTCCTGTGCGTCGCTCAGCTTCCACTGCAGCAGCGCATCGACATTGCGGTCCTTTTCGCCCGCGTAGGCATTGCCGGAGACACCGCCGTTGGAGCGGTCCGAATCGCGGCGCATGCTGTTGGCACCGATGCGCAGGCCGAAGCGTTCGCCCAGCGGTCCGGAGAACGTGGCGCCGATCTGCTGGGTATCGCCGCGCTTGCCGTCAGCCGGGCGGGTGTAGCTGTGGGTGGCGCTGCCGTTCCATTCGTCGCCGATGCGCCGGGTGATGATGTTGATCACCCCGCCCATCGCATCGGAGCCATACAGCGACGACATCGGCCCGCGCACCACTTCGATGCGCTCGATCTGGTCCGGCGAGATCCAGTTCAGGTCCTGGCGGCCGAGGTCGGGGCGATAGTTGGTCGAGGCCGAGCTGCCCATGCGCTTGCCGTCCACCAGCACCAGCGTGTAGTTGGACGGCATGCCACGCAGCTTGATCTTGGACTGCTCGCCGACGGCGCTGAGGCCGCCGGTCACGCCCGGTACGCGGCTGAGCAGGGCGGCCAGGTCCGGCACCGGCTGGCGCTCGATGTCCTCACGACTGATCACGCTGATGCTGGCCGGGGCATCCTTGATCCACTGCTGGCTGCCTGAAGCCGTGACCACCACGGTATCCAGGTCCTTGGTGGAGGCATCGGCGGCGGCCTCTGCGGCGGCCAGGCCGGGCAGGGCCAGCAGGCAGGCGGTGGCCAGGCGGGTGCGCGGCAGGCGCGCGGAACGGGAACGGGACGACAGGGACATGACGGCTTCCATGGGAGGTGGGGTGACCCGGTGGAAGCAGCAGGCGCAGGCAGACAGCAGGCAGCCCCCCCCTTCCGTGGGTCGTCGGGTGCGCGGTCAGGACCGGCGCAGCTGGGTGGGTCGCGGCCGTGCGGAAGACGGTGACCTGCCCGGTTGATTAAATGATAACCGTTCGCGTTTGTTACGATCCAGTACCGGGGGCGATGCAGTGACATCTGGCCATGCCCTGGCGTGATCGCCTGCTATTTGCTGAATGGGGACAAATCCCGGTGTAGACCTTCGCACCCGGCTTACATTCTGGGCCCTAGACTGGGCCGCATTTTCGATTCCGCCCCGTTGGAGATCGTGTGGGTTCCGGTAGTGACAGACATCGACTGTGCGGCGTGAGGCCGACACAGCCAGGACAAGTGCGGGCGCCGGGAAAGCGCGCCGGGAACCTTGGTGCATGCAGCCCGGCCGGGATGGCCGGCCGTGCCGACGGCGCGGAGTAAGCGACGATGGGGGTGCAGACCATCCATGCGGAAGCAGGAACGCCCCGGCTCGATGCCGGCTGGGCGCTGCTGCCCGCTGAATCGCCGTTGCCGATGCCCGAACAGACCCTGCGCGAAGGCGCGCTGAAGGTCCGGCGGCATCGCACCTCGCCGCGCTTGATCGGCCTGCGCCGGCTGTACCTGTTTGGTGGCACGCTCGGCATGACCGCCTTGGCTACGCGGATGATGTGGCGGGTGCTGTCGGCCAATGGCATCAGCGTGCTCGAAGCCTGCCTGCTGGTGCTGTTCGTCGGCCTGTTTGCCTGGATCGCGCTCTCGTTTGCCAGTGCCCTGGCCGGCTTCCTGACGGCTGTGTTCGACCGGGGCTATCGGCTCGGCATCGACCCGGACAAGCCGTTGCCGGTCGTGCACAGCCGTACTGCGCTGTTGATGCCGACCTACAACGAAGACCCGCGCCGCCTGCTGGCGGGCCTGCAGGCGATCTACGAGTCGGTGGCGGCCACCGGCCAGCTCGACCGCTTCGACTTCTTCGTGCTCAGCGACACCCGCCGCGAGGACATCGCCGCTGCCGAGGAACAGGTGTTCGCCGAGCTGCGCGAGCGTGTGCCGGAGGGGCAGACGCGCCTGTTCTATCGTCGACGTGGTGACAACAGCGGGCGCAAGGCCGGCAACATCGCTGACTGGGTCCGCCGCTTCGGCGGTGCCTACCCGCAGATGCTGATCCTTGACGCCGACAGCCTGATGACCGGCGACAGCATCGTGCGCCTGGTGGCCGGCATGGAACACAACGCCGACGTCGGACTGATACAGACCCTGCCGTCAGTGATCGGCGGCCGCACCCTGTTCGCGCGCATGCAGCAGTTCGGTGGCCGCGTGTACGGGCCGGTGATCGCCCGCGGCGTGGCCTGGTGGCACGGCGCCGAGAGCAACTACTGGGGCCACAACGCCATCATTCGCACCCGCGCCTTCGCCGACCACGCCGGCCTGCCGGCGCTGCCGGGGCGCAAGCCGTTCGGCGGCCACGTGCTCAGCCACGATTTCGTCGAAGCGGCGCTGATGCGTCGTGGCGGCTGGGCCGCGCACATGGTGCCCTACCTCGGTGGCAGTTACGAGGAAGGCCCGCCGACGCTGACCGACCTGCTGGTGCGCGACCGTCGCTGGTGCCAGGGCAACCTGCAGCATGGCAAGGTGGTCGGCAGCCGCGGGCTGCACTGGATCAGCCGCACGCACATGCTGATCGGCATCGGCCACTATTTCACCGCACCGATGTGGGCGATGCTGATGCTGATCGGCATCGCCATCCCGCTGTTCCAGGAAGGCATCGATTTCAACGCCCTGCTGCACCTGTCGCCCAGCGTGTACTGGCGCGCACAGGATGAAGAACAGGTGGTGCGCCTGTTCGCCGCCACCATGGCGGTGCTGCTGCTGCCCAAGGTGCTCGGCTACCTGGCAATGCTGCTGGACCCGGTCGACCGCCGCGGTTGTGGCGGTCCGATCCGTGCCTTCGTATCGATGCTGGTGGAAACCGTGCTCGCCGCGCTGATGGCGCCGGTGGTGATGTACGTGCAGTCACGCGGCGTGGCCGAAGTGTTGTCCGGGCGCGATTCCGGCTGGGACGCGCAGCAGCGTGACGACGGCGGCATCTCGTGGATGGCGTTGATCCGTGGCTACGGTGGCCTGGGTGTGTTCGGCGCCTTCATGGGCGTGCTGGCCTGGGCGGTATCGCCGTCGCTGGCGGCCTGGATGGCGCCGGTGGTGATCGGCATGGTTCTGGCCGTTCCGGTGGTGGCGCTGACCTCCTCGCGCGGCCCCGGTGCTTTCCTGCATCGCCTCGGCCTGCTCGATATCCCCGAAGAGAACATCCCGCCACCGGTGCTGGTACGCGCCGCGCAGCTGCGGCGGGAAGCGGCCGAGCAACCGCCGCTGTACTGATTGCCCCGCGCCAGCGGCATAATGCGGCTCGAACTTGAAGGAGCCGCATCATGCTGCAAACGGTGGAACAGGAAACCGGCGCCTCGCCGCAGTGGTCGGTGATCTGGTTGCACGGCCTCGGCGCCGACGGCCATGATTTCGCGCCGATCGTGCCGGAACTGGTGCGGCCGCACTGGCCGGCGCTGCGCTTCGTGTTCCCGCACGCACCCGTGCGGCCGATCACGATCAACAACGGCGTGCCGATGCGCGGCTGGTACGACATCGTGGGCATGGACTTCCGTTCGCGCGCCGACATGGCCGGCGTGCAGGAATCGGTGGTGCAGCTGGACGCACTGATCGCGCGCGAGATCGAGCGCGGCATCGCGCCGGAGAAGATCTTCCTGGCAGGCTTCTCGCAGGGTGGGGCGATCATCCTGACGGCCGCGCTCTCGCGTACCGCGCCACTGGCCGGCCTGATCGCGCTGTCCACCTATCTGCCCGAAGCCGGCAGCGCCACGCGTGTTGGCGGCGCGGTGCAGGTGCCGGTGTTCATGGCCCATGGCAGTGGCGACCCGGTGATCCCGCAGGCCGTCGCCGCGCACAGCGCGCAGGCACTGCGTACGCTGGGCCTGGATGTGGCGTGGCACAGTTACCCGATGGCCCACCAGGTCTGTGCCGAGGAGATCCAGGCACTGGGTGACTGGCTGCAGGAACGCCTGGGCGCCGCCTGAGCCATGTCGCCGGCCAGCACACCGCCGTGGATGCCGGAACTGTGCCGCCTGCCACGGCTGGCGGCGATGCTCGGCCTGGCCGAGCTGGTGGTGGTGGTACTGGCGCTGGCGCCGGACGGCAGCCGTCACTGGACCTTCGGCGAACTGCTGTCGGCCAGCGGATTCGCGCTGTGGCTGGCGCTGGCGGTGACCGCCAGCCTGTGCCTGCTGCGGCAGGCGCTGTCCAGGCTGCCGCAGGTGCTGGGGGCGGTCGCTGCCATCGCACTGGCGACCCTGATCGCGGTGGTCTGTGCCGGCATCGTGCACGCCTTGTACGCGGTGCTGGGCGACAGCTTCGCCAGTGGCATCGGCTTCTGGCGTTTCACCCTCGGCAGCGCGGCAACCACGGCGCTGATCGCCGCGCTGGCGCTGCGCTACTTCTACGTAAGCGATCGCTGGGCCGCGCAGGTGCAGGCCAACGCGCGCGCGCAGGCCGACGCGCTGCAGGCGCGTATCCGCCCGCATTTCCTGTTCAACAGCATGAACCTGATCGCCAGCCTGCTGCATCGTGACCCGGCAGTCGCCGAGCGCGCGGTGCTCGACCTGTCCGATCTGTTCCGTGCCGCGCTGGGGGCGGGCGAGGGCGATTCCACCCTGCGCGACGAATGCGAGCTGGCAGAGCGCTACCTGTCGATCGAATCGCTGCGCCTGGGCGAACGCCTGCAGGTGCGTTGGCAGCGCGACGAGCCGCTGCCATGGGACCTGCCCTTGCCAAGGCTGGTACTGCAGCCGCTGGTGGAAAATGCCGTGCTGCATGGCATCTCGCGCCTGCCCGACGGCGGCACCATCGAACTGCAGCTGGCGCGCGAGGGCAATGAGCTGCAGATCCGCGTACGCAACCCGGCACCCGATCCGCAGGCGCCGGGACTGGCGCTGGCACGCGGCGCCGGCCATGCCCAGCACAGCATCGGCCATCGGCTGGCCTGGCGCTTCGGCAGCACCGCGCGGATGACGGCTGGCTGGAGCGAGGGCTACTATGCCTGCCAGGTGACAGTGCCGATCCAGTGAGGGAACGATCGTGAGGGTAGTCATTGCCGACGACGAGCCGCTGGCGCGCGAGCGCCTGCGCAGCCTGTTGGCGGCACAGGACGGCGTGGACGTGGTGGCCGAGGCCGGCAACGGTGAGCAGGCCCTGCACGCGTGCGCGGAGCTGCAGCCGGACCTGGTCCTGCTGGATATCGCGATGCCCGGGCTGGATGGCCTGGAAGCGGCCCGCCACCTGGCCAGTTTCGAACCCCGGCCAGCGGTGGTGTTCTGCACCGCCTACGATGCGCATGCGCTGTCGGCGTTCGAGGCCGCAGCGATCGACTACCTGATGAAGCCAGTGCGTGCCGAACGGTTGGCGGCGGCGATCGCGCGTGCGCGCACGTTCCTGGCCGGCCGCGGTGGCCGGCCACAGGAGCACAGCGGGCAGCAGGCACGCAGCGTGCTGTGCGCACGCCTGCGCGGCAGCCTGCGCCTGATTCCGCTGGACGATATCCACTACCTGCAGGCCGAGGAGAAGTACGTGGTGGTGCACCACGCGCGCGGCGAGGACCTGATCGAGGAATCGCTGAAGTCGCTGGAAGAAGAGTTCGCCAGTCGTTTCATCCGCATCCATCGCAACTGCCTGGTGGCGCGCCACGAGCTGGTGGAGCTGCGTCGGGGCTCGGGCGGGCAGGTGCAGGCGGTGTTGCGGCATGGCAAGCAGCCGCTGGAAGTCAGCCGCCGGTGCGTGGCGACGCTGAAGCAGGAACTGCGGCACTTGTGAGAGTTCCGCGCGGCCTGCGGCCGCGACTGCTGTGAAATCAACAGCAACAGCAACAGCAACAGCAACAGCGGGTCATGGCTCGTTGTTTCTACGTGCTGGGTTGGGCCGGGGTGGGGCGGCGGGACACGCTGCAAGTACATCCATGTAAGCTCGATGGCGCCATCCATGGCGCCAAC